>NZ_PEFF01000001.1:6320874-6642361 GCF_002754375.1 Variovorax sp. 54 | reverse complement strand
CGCGCCCTACATTGCCAAGATCAAGGCGTCGGGCGCCGACACGGTCATCACCGGCAACTGGGGTTCCGACCTCGCGCTGCTCATCAAGTCGGCCAACGACGCGGGCCTGAACGTCAAGTTCTACACCTACTACGCCGTGACCAACGGCACGCCGACCGCCATGGGCGCGGCCTCGGACGGCAAGGTCTACATGGTGGGCTACAGCCACTACAACGCGCCGGGCCCGATCGCGCCGATGATGAACGAGTTCAAGAAGCGCTTCAACGAAGACCTGTACACGACGTCGCCGTACACCGTGTACGCGATGCTCGCCGAAGCCTTCGTGCGCACCAAGTCGACCGACCCCGTCAAGGTGGCCGCCGCCATGGAAGGCATGAAGTTCAAGAGCTTCAATGGCGACGTCGAGATGCGCAAGTCCGACCACCAGCTGCAGCAGGGCCTGTGGATCACGCGCTGGCAGAAGGCCGACGCGAAGAGCCCGTACAGCCCGGAAAACACCGGCTACACGCTGGCACCGGTCAAGTACTACGAGCCCTACGTCTCGAGCACGCCCACCTCGTGCCAGATGAAGCGACCCGGCGGCGCCTCCTGATCGCCTGCTGATCACTCACTGACCGGTCGAGGCCCGACTTCAACACTCGGGCCTCTTTCTTTTTCAACCGACACGGAAGACCGATGAACGTCGAATTCTTCGTCATCTCACTGCTCAACGGCGTCAGCTACGGCCTGCTGTTGTTCATGCTGAGCTCTGGCCTTACGCTGATCTTCAGCATGATGGGTGTGCTCAACTTTGCACACGCCAGCTTCTACATGCTGGGCGCCTATTTCGCCTACACCCTGTCGGGCCTCGTCGGCTTCTGGCCGGCGCTCATTTTGTCGCCGCTGCTGGTGGGTGCACTGGGTGCGGCCTTCGAGCGCTACAGCCTGCGCCGGGTCCACAAGTTCGGCCACGTACCCGAGCTGCTGGTGACCTTCGGTCTTTCGTACCTCATCCTCGAGCTGGTCCAGCTGGTCTGGGGCCGCTCCACCGTGCCCTACGGCCTGCCCGAAGCGCTGCAGGGCCCGCTCTTCACGCTGTACGGCACGCAGTTCCCCAAGTCGCGCTCGTTCATCATGCTGGTGGCGATGCTGATGCTGGTGTCCGTGTGGCTGCTGCTCACGCGCACCCGCATCGGCCTGGTGATCCAGGCGGCCCTGAAGCACCCCGACATGGTCGAGGCGCTGGGCCACAACGTGCCGCGCGTGTTCATGCTGGTGTTCGGCGGCGGTGCCGCGCTCGCCGGCCTGGCGGGCGTGATCGGCGGCAACACCTATGTCACGGAGCCGGCCATGGCCGGTTCGGTTGGCACCATCATCTTCGTGGTGGTGGTGGTCGGCGGCATGGGCTCGCTGGCGGGCGCCTTCCTGGCGTCGCTGCTGATCGGGATCATCCAGACCTTCGCGGTCGCGCTGGACCAGTCGATGGCCACCGCGCTGCAGGCCCTGGGCGTGGCCGTGACCGACCAGACCTTCGGCTACGAGCTGCTCAAGCTCACGATCTCGCAGGTCGCGCCGATTCTGCCGTACCTGTTCCTCGTGCTGATCCTCATCTTCCGCCCGAAGGGTCTTCTGGGCACCCGGGAGGACTGACACCATGACCACCGCAACCACCACTTCCCCGACGACCCCGACGCGGTACTACCGCTTCAAGCCCTGGAACATCGGGCGCTACCTGATCTGGGCGCTGTTCGCGCTGGTGCTGATCATCTCGCCGCTGCTGTTCAAGAGCAGCCTGGCGCTGACGATGCTCTCGCAGATGGGCTACCTGATCATCATCTGCCTGAGCTACAACATCCTGCTGGGGCAGGGCGGCATGCTGAGCTTCGGCCATGCCGTCTACACCGGCCTGGGCTCGTTCATCGCCATCCATGCGATGAACCTGGCGACCAAGGGCGGCCCGACGATTCCGCTGGTGCTCATTCCGCTCGTCGGCGGTCTGGCGGGGATGTTCTTCGCCATCCTGCTGGGCTTCGTGACCACCAAGAAGTCGGGCACCACCTTTGCCATGATCACCATGGGCATCGGCGAGCTCGTGGCCTCGATGGCGCTGATGTTCCCCAGCTTCTTCGGCGGCGAGGGCGGCATCACCACCGACCGCGTGTACGGCCCGACCTTCTTCGGCTTCAACTTCGGCTCGCAGATCCAGGTGTACTACCTGATCGCCGTGTACTGCTTCGTGTGCACTGCGCTCATGTATGCCTTCACCGGCACGCCGCTGGGCCGCATGCTGAACGCGGTGCGCGACAACCCGGAGCGCGTGGAGTTCATCGGTTACAACACGCAGCGCGTGCGCTACTTCGCGTTCATCATCGCGGGCTTCTTTGCCGGCATTGGCGGCGGCCTGGCCTCGATCAACTTCGAGATCGTGAACGCGGCCGACAGCCTGAACGCCATCCGCTCGGGCGGCTACCTGCTGTTCACCTTCCTGGGCGGCGCGGTGTTCTTCTTCGGTCCGATCATCGGCGCGGTGCTGCTGGTGTTCGCCTCGATCCTGCTGTCCGAACTGTCGAAGGCCTGGCAGCTGTACTTCGGCCTGGTGTTCGTGTTCATGGTGATGTTCGCCCCCGGCGGCATCGCCAGCCTGATCATGATGAACCTGCGCGTGGCCAAGTTCGGCAAGTTCAACCGCTTCTGGGGCCTGTACGCCGCGCTCGCCGTGGCACTGGTGCCGGTCGTCATCGGTGCGGCTGCACTGATCGAGATGATCTATCACATCCAGCTCAACGCGGCGATGGGCCCGGACCTGAAGTTCTTCGGCACCATGCTGAACACGGCGGGCATGAGCAGCTGGCTCGGCGCCATTGCGATCCTGGCCATCGGCCTGGCCGTGCTCGAGGTGGCCCGGCGCCGCTTCGTGCGGGTCTGGGGGCAGGCGCAGGAAGAGATCGAAGCAGAAATCAAACGTCGGGAGGCGGCGTAAATGAGCGCGCAATACGCATTGGAACTGAAGGCGCTGCGCAAGAATTTCGGCAAGACCGAAATCATCCGTGGCGTGGACCTGGCGGTGAAGGCCGGCGAACGCATCGCCGTGATCGGACCGAACGGCGCGGGCAAGTCGACGCTGTTCAACCTGATCAGCGGGCGGCTCACGCCCACCAGCGGCGAGGTGCTGCTCAACGGCCAGCGCATCGACGGCAAGAAGCCTTACGAAATCAACCGCCTGGGGCTGTCGCGCAGCTTCCAGATCACCAACATCTTCCCGAAGCTCAGCGTCTTCGAGAACCTGCGCTGCGGCGTGCTGTGGAGCCTGGGCTACAAGTACACCTTCCTGCGCTTTCTCTCGAACCTGGACGACGCCAACGCGCGCACCGAAGAGCTCATCAAGCAGATCGGCCTGGAGCGCAAGCGCGACGTGCATGCGGTGAACCTCACCTATGCCGAACAGCGCGCGCTCGAGATCGGCGTGACGATTGCCGGCGGCTCCGGCGTCATCTTGCTGGACGAGCCCACGGCCGGCATGAGCAAGACCGAGACCTCGCACTTCATCTCGCTCATCAAGCACGTCACCGTCGGCAAGACGCTGTTGACGGTGGAGCACGACATGGGCGTGGTCTTCGGGCTGGCCGACAAGATCGCCGTGGTGGTCTACGGTGAAGTCATCGCCTTCGACACGCCGGCCGCCGTGCGCGCCAATGCGCGCGTGCAGGAGGCTTACCTCGGCTCCTCGGTTGCCGATGCGCAAGGGGCGGGACACTGACATGCTGAAGCTTCACGACATCCACGCCTACTACGGCAAGAGCCATGTGCTGCATGGCGTTTCCTTCGACGTTCGCCCGGGCGAAATCGTGGCCCTGCTGGGACGCAACGGCTCGGGCCGCTCGACCACTGCCAAGGCCATCATGGGCCTGGTGCACGCCGAGGGCACGCTGCAGTGGAAGGGCGGCGACATCCTGCGTCGCAAGGCCTACGAGATCGCGCACATGGGCATCGGCTACGTGCCCGAGAACCGCGAGATCTTCCCCAAGCTCACGGTGCACCAGAACCTGCTGCTGGGGCAGAAGGGCACGGGCAAGGGCAGCCGCTGGCAGTTCGACGACATGTACACCATGTTCCCGCGCCTGAAGGAGCGCCAGCACACCGAGGCCGGCGTGCTCTCGGGCGGCGAGCAGCAGATGCTCACGCTGTGCCGCACGCTCATGGGCGACCCCGACCTGATCATCATCGACGAGCCCACCGAAGGCCTTGCGCCCAAGATCGTCGAGCTGGTGGGGCAGTACCTGCGCACGCTGAAGGACAAGGGCATCTCGGTGCTCCTCATCGAGCAGAAGCTCACCATCGCGATGCAGATTTCGGACCGCGCGCTCGTCATGGGCCACGGCAGCATCGTGTTCGACGGAACGCCCGACAGCCTGCGCGCAGACGGCAATACACGTCGGGAGTGGCTGGAGGTCTGATCCAGCCGGGAGTCCGGGCTACGCCCCGGATTCCCCTTGTCCCGACAGCGACTGCGTGCCATTGTTGCGTCGCGCAAAACGCCTAGAATCCTCGAAAAAGAACACTCGTGCTTTTTCTTCTTTTTCTTCACACACCAAGGAACGCAGCATGACGGCTGAATACAAAGTGCTCGGCGATGTCGCCGTGATCACCCTGACCAACCCGCCGGTCAACGGTCTCGGCTTCTCGACACGCATCGGCATCACCGACGGCCTGTCCAAGGCCAATGCCGACAACGCCGTCAAGGCCATCGTCATCACCGGTGCCGGCAAGGCGTTCTCGGGCGGTGCGGACATCAAGGAATTCGGCACGCCCAAGGCGCTGCAAGAGCCCAACCTGCTGAGCGTGATCCTCTCGCTCGAAGCCTCTCCCAAGCCCATCGTCGCAGCCATCCACTCGGTGTGCATGGGCGGCGGCCTCGAGCTGGCCCTGGGTTGCCACTACCGCGTGGCCGCACCCGGCACCAGCGTGGCGCTGCCTGAAGTCAAGCTCGGCCTGCTGCCGGGCGCCGGTGGCACGCAGCGCCTGCCGCGCGTGCTCGGCGTGGAAACCGCCCTGAACATGATCGTCAGCGGCGAGCCGGTGAAGAGCGAGCTGCTCGCCAGCCTGCCGGGCCAGAAGCTGTTCGACAAGCTGGCCGCCTCGGCCGAATCGGTGTTCGACGAAGCCGTCGAGTTCGCCAAGTCGGTCGCTGCCAAGGGTGGCGAGCTGCCGCTGGTGCGCAACCTGCCGTGCAAGCACCCGCAAGGCGATGCCTACTTCCAGTTCGCGAAGAACATGGTCGGCGGCATGTCGAAGAATTACCCCGCGCCGCTGAAGTGCGTCGATGCCGTGCAGGCCGCGACCAAGATGAAGTTCGACGACGGCATGGCCGAAGAGCGCCGTCTGTTCACCGCGCTGATGTTCACGCCCGAATCGCTGGCCCTGCGCCACCTGTTCATGGCCGAGCGCGCCGCGAGCAAGATTCCTGATGTGCCCGAAGACACGCCCAAGCGCGACATCAAGGCCGTCGGCGTGATCGGCGCCGGCACCATGGGCGGCGGCATCTCGATGAACTTCCTGAACGCGGGCATCCCCGTCAAGATCCTCGAGATGAAGCAAGAGGCGCTCGATCGCGGCATTGCCACCATCAAGAAGAACTACGAAGCCCAGGTCAAGAAGGGCAAGCTCAAGCAGGACAAGTACGAGCAACGCATGGCGCTGTTGAGCACCACGCTGAGCTACGACGACCTGAAGGACGCCGACCTCATCATCGAAGCCGTGTTCGAAGAAATCGGCGTCAAGGAAAAGGTCTTCAAGGAACTCGATCGCGTCGCCAAGAAGGGCGCCATCCTGGCCTCGAACACCTCGACGCTCGACGTCGACAAGATCGCCTCGTTCACCGACCGTCCGCAAGACGTGGTCGGCATGCACTTCTTCAGCCCGGCCAACGTGATGAAGCTGCTCGAAGTGGTGCGCGGCAAGGCCACGTCCAAGGACGTGCTGGCCACCGTGATGGCCATCGGCAAGAAGATCAAGAAGACGTCCGTCGTGTCGGGCGTGTGCGACGGCTTCATCGGCAACCGCATGATCGAGCAGTACAGCCGCCAGGCCGGCTTCCTGCTGGACGAAGGCGCCACGCCACAGCAGGTCGACAAGGCCGTCGAGAAGTTCGGCTTTGCCATGGGCCCGTTCCGCATGGGCGACCTGGCCGGCAACGACATCGGCTGGGCCATTCGCAAGCGCCGCGCCACCGAGCGTGCCGACATGAAGTACAGCCGCACCGCCGACAAGCTCTGCGAACTGGGCCGCTTCGGCCAGAAGACCGGGGCAGGGTGGTACGACTACCAGGCCGGCAAGCGCGACGCCATTCCGTCGGAGCTCGTCAACAAGATGATCGAGGACCACCGCAAGGAACTGGGCATCACGCCGCGCAAGATCTCCGACACGGAAATCGTGCAGCGACTGGTGTTCGCCCTCGTCAACGAAGGCGCGCACATCCTGGAAGACGGCATTGCCTCCAAGTCGGGCGACATCGACATGGTGTACCTCACCGGCTACGGCTTCCCGATCTACCGCGGTGGCCCGATGCACTACGCCTCGCAGGTCGGCCTGTACAACGTGGCCGAGACGATGAAGCGCTTTGCGCTGAACCCGCGCGACGACGCCGAGTTCTGGCAGCCCGCACCGCTGATCCAGAAGCTGGTGGCCGAAGGCAAGTCCTTCAGCTGAGACTGAACTGAACCCAGGATCAAGACCGCCCATGTTGAAACGCATCTTCCTCGGGCTGCTGCTGGTGCTCCTGGCACTCGTGGCGGCTGTGGCGGTCAAGACCTGGACCACGCCATCGCAACAACTTGCGGTGGCGCCCGCACCCAAGCTGGACATCGACCTGCAGGCCGCCGCCAAACGGCTGTCGACGGCGATCACGTTCCGCACGGTGTCGAGCATGGACGACTCGGCCGCCAACGCGGCCGAATTCGACAAGCTCCACGCTTACCTCGAACAGCAGTACCCCAAGGTCCACGCCACCCTGAAGAAGGAAGTCGTGGGCAACAAGGCGCTGCTCTACGCATGGACCGGCACCGACCCGTCCGCCAAACCCATCGCGCTGATGGCGCACCAGGACATGGTGCCCATCGCCCCCGGCACTGAAAAAGCCTGGACGGTCGACCCCTTCGCCGGCGAGATCAAGGACGGTTTCGTCTGGGGCCGCGGCACGCTCGACAACAAGAGCAATCTTTTCGCGCAGATGGAAGCCATCGAGCTGCTCATCGGCGCCGGCTTCAAGCCGAAGCAGACCGTCTACCTGGTGATGGGCGACGACGAAGAGGTGAGCGGCCTGCGCGGCGCGCTGCCCATCGCCGAACTGCTCAAGTCGCGCAACGTGCGCCTCGATTGGGTGCTCGACGAAGGCCTGCTGGTGCTCGACGGCGTGCTGCCCGGCCTGAGCAAGCCCGCGGCGCTCATCGGCCTGGCCGAGAAGGGCTACGGCACTTTCTTCCTGTCGCTCGACACCGCCCCCGGCCATTCGTCGATGCCGCCGCAACACAGCGCCATCGGCAGCATGAGCGCCGCGCTGGCCCGGCTCGAAGCCAACCCGATGCCCGGCGGCATCCAGGGCGTGGCCGGCCAGATGTTCGGTGCGCTCGCGCCCGAAATGAGCGGCGTCAACCGCGTGATGCTCTCCAACCTGTGGCTCACTGAATCATTGGTGCGCGGCCAGCTCGAGAAGAGCCCGAGCAGCAACGCCATGCTGCGCACGACCACGGCGCTGACCATCGTGCGCGCCGGCAACAAGGACAACGTGCTGCCCGGCCGCGCCGAGGCCGCCGTCAACTTCCGCATCCTGCCGGGCGACAGCATCGCGAGCGTCGAGGCGCACCTGCGCAAGACGCTGGCCAACGACGACATCAAGATCAAGCAGTACCCCGGCAACTCGGAGCCGTCGCCCGTGTCGCCGACCGACAGCACCGGCTACCGCGCGATCCAGCAGGCTGTGCGCCAGAGCTTCCCCGACGCCGTGGTGGCGCCCGGCCTCATGACCGCCGCCACCGATTCGCGCCACTTCAGCCTCGTGAGCGACGCCGTCTTCCGCTTCTCGCCGTTCCGCGTGAAGAGCGAGGACCTGGCGCGCTTTCATGGCAACAACGAACGCCTGGCCATCTCGAACTACGGCGAGATGATCGGCTTCTATCACCAGCTCCTGAGCAACACGAACGCTGCTCCGGCGCAATGACGACCCCGTCTTCTCCCTCTTTTCCCTTCCATCTTCAAAGGACCTCACCATGACCAGCGCCGTCATCGTTTCCACCGCCCGCACGCCGCTCGCGAAGAGCTGGAAGGGTGCCTTCAACATGACGCACGGCGCCACGCTGGGCGGCCATGCCGTGCAGCACGCGGTGCAGCGCGCCGGCATCGACCCGGCCTCGGTCGACGACGTCATCATGGGTTGCGCCACGCCTGAAGGCGCCACCGGCTCCAACATCGCGCGCCAGATCGCACTGCGCGCCGGCCTGCCGGTCACCACCTCGGGCATGACCATCAACCGCTTCTGCTCGTCGGGCCTGCAGACCATCGCCACCGCCGCCCAGCGCATCATCGCGGGCGAGGGCGAGGTGTACGTGGCCGGCGGCGTCGAGAGCATCTCGTGCGTGCAGAACGAAGCCAACACGCACATGCTGGCCGACCCGTGGCTCGTGAAGCACAAGCCCGAGATCTACTGGAACATGCTGCAGACCGCCGAGCAGGTCGCCAAGCGCTACAACATCGGCCGCGACGCCATGGACGAGTACGGCGCACAAAGCCAGCAGCGTGCCACCGCCGCGCTCGAAGCGGGCCTCTTCAAGGCCGAAATCGCCCCCATCACCGTGCTGGCCGGCGTGGCCGACCCCGTGATGGGCCTGCGCACCAAGGAAGTCACGATCGAGAACGACGAAGGCATCCGTCCCGGCACCACCAAGGAAGGCATCAGCGGCATCCGCCCGGCCATGCCCGGCGGCCTGATCTCGGCCGGCAACGCCAGCCAGTTCTCCGACGGCGGCGGTGCCTGCGTGCTGGTCGACGAGAAGTACGCACAACAGAAGGGCCTGGCGCCCATCGGCCGTTTCCTCGGCTTCGCCGTGGCCGGCTGCGAGCCCGACGAAATGGGCATCGGCCCGGTCTTCGCCATTCCGAAGGTGCTCAAGCGCCTGGGCCTCACGGTCAACGACATCGACCTGTGGGAACTGAACGAAGCCTTCGCGGTACAGGTGATCTACTGCCGCGACAAGCTGGGCATCCCGGGCGACCGCCTGAACGTGAACGGCGGCGCCATCGCTGTCGGCCACCCCTACGGCGTGAGCGGCCAGCGCCTCACGGGCCACGCGCTCATCGAAGGCAAGCGCCGCGGCGCCAAGAAGGTCGTGGTCACGATGTGCATCGGCGGCGGCATGGGCGCTGCGGGCGTGTTCGAGGTCCTGTAACCATGTCCGGCTTTGGTCCGGACCAGGAGGTCTCGCCCGAAGCCGTCCTGGAATATGGGCGCAGCGTGCTCGCCGCGCAGCCCTTCAGCGTGCTGATCGGCGCCGAGCTGCACGCGCTCGCACCGGGCCATGCCGAGCTTCAGCTGCCGCTCACCGCGCAGCTGAAGCAGCAGCACGGTTTCGCCCATGGCGGCATCGTGAGCTACATGGCCGACAACGCGCTGACCTTTGCGGGCGGCAGCGCCTTGCGCGTGCCGGTCGTGACCTCCGAATTCAAGATCAACTACGTGCGGCCCGCCATCGGCCAGCGGCTGATTGCGCGCGCCCGGGCCGTGCACACCGGCAGCTCGCAGGCCGTGTGCACCTGTGAGGTGGTGGCGGTGGCCGACGACGGCACCGAGAAGCTCTGCGCGCTGGCGCAGGGCACCATCGCCACGCTGCCCGATTCCCCGAAGAAGAAGACTTCGTCACCCGCGAAGTCGTAGCCTGAAGAAGACATCACCATGAGCCTGCGTCCCACCCTCGACTTTCTGCTTTACGACTGGCTCGACGCCGAGAAGCTCAACCAGAGCGAGCGTTTTGCCGACCACTCGCGCGAGACCTTCGACGCCGTGCTCGACACCTGCGAGCGCATTGCGCGCGAAAAGTACGCGCCGTTCAACCGCACCGTCGACACGCAGGAGCCGCATTTCGATGGCGAGAAAGTCATCCTGCCGCAGGCCACGCACGACGCGCACAAGGCCTTCGTCGAGTCCGGAATGATGAGCGCCGCGCAAGACTACGAGATCGGCGGCATGCAGCTGCCCTACACGGTGCAGGCGGCGGCCAACAGCTTTTTCGCGATGGCCTCGGTGAGCATCGGCTCGAACATGCTCACCAGCGGCAACGCCAACCTGCTCATGGTGCACGGCACCGAGATGCAGAAAGAGGTGTTCGCCAAGAACGAATTTTCGGGCCGCTGGGCCGGCACCATGTGCCTGTCGGAGCCGCAGGCCGGCTCGTCGCTGAGCGACGTGGCCACGCGTGCGGTGCCGGATGGCACCGACTTTCAGAGCGACCCGCTGGGCCCGCGCTACCGCCTCACCGGCAACAAGATGTGGATCTCGTCCGGCGACCACGAGCTGACCGAGAACATCGTGCACATCGTGCTCGCCAAGATCCCCGACGAGAACGGCAAGCTGGTGCCGGGCACGCGCGGCATTTCGCTGTTCATCGTGCCCAAGCGCATGGTCGACACGCAGGGCGCACTCACGGGCGAGCGCAACGACGTGGCGCTGGCCGGCCTGAACCACAAGCTCGGCTGGCGCGGTACCACCAACACGCTGCTGAACTTCGGCGAAGGCAAGTACCCGGTCGGCGGCAAGGCCGGCGCGGTGGGCTACCTGGTCGGCTCGCCCGGCAAGGGCCTGCACTGCATGTTCCACATGATGAACGAGGCCCGCATCGGCGTCGGCACCGCCGCCACCATGCTCGGCATGGCCGGCTACTACGCCTCGCTCGACTACGCCAAGAGCCGCCCGCAGGGCCGGCTGGTGAAGAAGCCTGAAGCGGCCGGCGCCGCCGTCGTCAAGGACTCGGCCGCGCCGCAGGTGCGCATCATCGAGCACGCCGACGTGCGCCGCATGCTGCTGGCCCAGAAGGCGTACTGCGAGGGCGCATTGGCGCTGGAGCTGTACTGCGCCCGGCTGGTCGACACGCAGAAGACCGGCGATGCGCAGACGGCTGACGACGCCCGCCTGCTGCTCGAAGTGCTCACGCCCATCGCCAAGAGCTGGCCCAGCGAGTGGTGCCTGGAGGCCAATTCGCTGGCGATCCAGGTGCACGGCGGCTATGGCTACACGCGCGACTTTCCGGTGGAGCAGTACTGGCGCGACAACCGCCTGAACATGATCCACGAGGGCACGCACGGCATCCAGGCGGCCGACCTGCTGGGCCGCAAGGTGCTCATGGAAAAAGGCCGCGGCCTGCAGCTGCTGGCCGGCCGCGTCACCGAGACCATCGGCCGCGCCGCCAAGGTGCCCGCGCTGGCGCCGCACGCCAAGGCGCTGGGCGCCGCGCTACAGCGCATCGGCAGCGCCACCGAAGCTGCCTGGTCCACCGGCGACCCGGCCGACGCGCTGGCCAACGCCGTGCCCTACATGCAGGCCTTCGGCCACACGGTGCTGGCCTGGCTCTGGCTCGACGTGGCCCTGCGGGCCCTGGAAATCGACGCGCAGAAGGAGAGGGCGGTAACAGCTGGCAAGATCGGCGCCACGGACTACTTCTTCCACTACGAGCTGCCGAAAATCGGTGCCTGGCTCAACGTGGTGGAGAGCCGTGACCCGACCTGTACCGCTTTGCCCGAGGACGCTTTCTGACAATGGCCAACGCCGCCCCGAACTCACCCCCGCCCGCCGCCCCGACGCCGACACCACCCAAGCCGCATGCGCGGCTCGAGAAGTGGATCTGGATATTGATCTACGGCGGCCTGTTTCTCGTGATCCTGGGGGTGGCCACGGGCCGCACCGAGCCCGCGCTGGGCTGGTCGATGGCCGTGCCCGGCGGCGTGATCGCCGCAGTGGGCGTGGTGCTCATCTACGTGCGTTCGCGGCTCAAGTAAACAACAAGGCAAGGACCCGACCATGCTCAAGCACATCGTGATGTGGAAGTTCAAGGAGCACGCCGAGGGCGCCGACAAGGCGACCAACCTGCTCAAGGCCAAGGCGCTGCTCGACGCCTGCGCAACGCTCTCGCCCGGCACGCACCGTTTCGAGGTCGTCATTGCCCAGCCCGGGCTCGAGGCCACCTACGACCTGATCCTCAACTCGGAATTCACCGACTCCGCCGCACTGGCGGCCTATGCGGACCATCCGCAGCACGTGGCATTGAAGCCTTTCATCGGCGCCGTGCGAGAAGCCCGCCAGTGCATGGACTACGAAATCTGACCGACCCCTTCAAAGAACACCGGAGATAACCCATGACCGTCCGCACCACCCAACAACTGTTCGACCTCACGGGCCAGACCGCCCTCATCACCGGCGGCTCGCGCGGCCTGGGCCTGCAGATGGCCCACGCGCTCGGCGAAGCCGGCGCGAAGATCATGCTGAGCTCGCGCAAGGCCGAAGACCTGGAGCAGGCCGCCGCCGAGCTGCAGGCCGCCGGCATCGACGCACGCTGGATCGCCGCCGACTGCTCGAAGGAAGAAGACACCCGCCGCCTGGCCGACGAAACGCTGCAGCGCATGGGCGGCATCGACATCCTCATCAACAACGCCGGCGCCAGCTGGGGTTCGCCCGCCGAGAGCCACCCGGTCGAGGCCTGGGACAAGGTGATGAACCTCAACGTGCGCGGCTACTTCATCCTCGCGCAGCAGGTTGCCAACGGCTACATGATCCCGAAGAAGCGCGGTCGCATCATCAACATCGCGTCGATCGCGGGCCTGAACGGCAACCCGCCCGGCATGCAGACGCTGGCCTACAACACCTCGAAGACCGCGGTGATCGGCTTCACGAAGACGCTGGCCGCCGAATGGGGCAAGTACAACATCAACGTCAACGCGATCTGCCCGGGCTTCTTCATGACGAAGATGGCGGCCGGCCTGATCAAGTCGCTGGGCGAAGAGCACATGGCCGCTTCGGCGCCGCTGGGCCGCCTGGGCGACGACGAAGACCTGAAGGGCCTGACGCTGCTGTACGCGAGCGACGCCGGCAAGCACATCACCGGCCAATGGATCGCCGTCGACGGTGGTGTGAGCGTGGTGCTGGGTGCGGCCTGACATGTCCGATTCGCCCGAAACGTCCAGCGACATCAACATCCGCTCGTACACGACCCAGATTCCGTTCGCGCGCCACCTCGGCTTCGAGCTCACGAAGTTCGAGGGCGGTGAATCGGAGATCCTGTACACGGCCAAGCCCGAGCACCTGAACACCTTCGACGTGACGCACGGCGGCGCCTGCATGACGCTGCTCGACATCGCCATGGCGGCCGCTGCGCGCAGCGTGACGCCGGAGACCGGCGTGGTCACCATCGAGATGAAGACCAGCTTCATGCAACCGTCGGTCGGCCCGCTGCATGCGCGCGGCACGCTGCTGCATCGCACCGCGACGCTGGCCTTCACCGAAGCCAAGATCTACGACGAGCAGGAGCGCGTGTGCGCCCATGCCACCGGCACCTTCAAGTACGTGAAGCGCCGGCTGCCGACCGGCCCCGCGAGCGCGAACGCGATGCGTCCGCCTTCCACCGACTGACCGACTGACACCCCATTCCCCCGGAGACTTTCATGCCCACCAACAAGCAGATCCACCTCGACAACCGCCCCGAGGGCGAAGCCGTTGCCAGCAACTTCAAGCTGGTGACTGTCGAGACGCCCGCGCTCGCCGACAACCAGGTGCTGGTGCGCCACCACTACATGAGCCTCGACCCGTACATGCGCGGGCGCATGAACGACTCGAAGAGCTACGCGCAGCCGCAACCCGTGGGCCAGGTGTTCCAGGGCGGCACGGTCGGCGAAGTGGTCGAGAGCAAGCACCCGAAGTACGCCGTGGGCGACAAGGTCGTCGGCTTCGGCGGCTGGCAGGAATACAGCGTGGTCGATGGCTCGCAGCCCGGCGCGCTGAAGAAGGTCGACACCACGCACGTGCCGCTGTCGCACTACCTCGGCGCGGTCGGCATGCCCGGCGTGACGGCCTGGTACGGCCTCGTGAAGATCATCGCGCCCAAGGCCGGTGAAACCGTCGTCATCACCGCCGCCAGCGGCGCCGTGGGCAGCGCCTTCGGTGCGCTGGCCAAGGCGCGCGGCTGTCGCGTGGTCGGCATTGCGGGCGGCCCCGACAAGTGCAAGTACGTGACCGACGAGCTCGGTTTCGACGCCTGCATCGACTACCGCCAGCACCCCGACGTGAAGACCATGAGCGCCGCGCTCAAGGAAGCCTGCCCGAACGGCATCGACGGCTACTTCGAGAACGTCGGCGGCTACATCTTCGACGCCGTGCTGCTGCGCACCAACGCCTTCGCGCGCGTGGCGCTGTGCGGAATGATCGCCGGCTACGACGGCCAGCCGCTGCCGCTCGCGAACCCCGCGCTGATCCTCATCAACCGCCTGAAGATCGAGGGCTTCATCGTCAGCGAGCACATGGAGGTGTGGCCCGAGGCGCTGACCGAACTCGGCACGCTGGTGGGCACGGGCAAGCTCAAGCCGCGCGAGTCGGTGGCGCAGGGCATCGAAGCTGCCCCTGAGGCCTTCCTGGGTTTGCTCAAGGGCAAGAATTTCGGCAAGCAACTCGTCAAGCTGATCTGATGCACTGAAACGCACGGCAAGGAGGCCGGTCATGGACACGACACACGAGGTCTTCAACCAGCCCGCGCCGCTGGTCGACTACAACCTCTTCGACACCAACCGCCCCCTGCGCGATGCGCTGACGTTCAACGCGCCCGCGCTGCAGACCACGCAGCTGCACGAGCTGGGCGCCATCCTCGGCTCGGCCGCCATGCAGACGCATGCGCGGCTGGCCAACATCCACACGCCGCAGCTGCACACGCACGACCGCTTCGGCCGTCGCATCGACGAGGTGGAGTTCCATCCGAGCTACCACGCGTTGATGCAAACCGCCGTGGGTGCGGGCCTGCACGGCACGCCGTGGACGGGCACGTCCGCGTCGCCGCACGTGCTGCGCGCGGCGGGCTTCATGCTCTTCACCGAGCTGGAGCCGTCGGTGCTGTGCCCGGTCTCGATGACCTACGCCGTCACGCCCGCCTTGCGCGGCAACGCGGGCGTGCATGCCGACTGGGGCCTGAAGCTCGCCAGCCTCTGGTACGACCCCGCGCTCAAGCCGCTGCGCGACAAACCCGGCGTGACCATGGGCATGGGCATGACCGAGAAGCAGGGCGGCTCCGACGTGCGGGCCAACACCACGCAGGCTGTTCGAGAGGGCAGCGACGCCTGGGGCGAGCGCTACGCCATCACCGGCCACAAGTGGTTCTTCTCGGCGCCCATGTGCGACGCCTTCCTGATCCTTGCGCAGGCGCCGGCCGGGCTGTCGTGCTTCTTCCTGCCGCGCGTGCTGCCGGATTGGATGGGAAAGGGCACGCGCAACGCCGTCCACATCCAGCGTCTGAAGGACAAGCTCGGCAACAAGGCCAACGCGAGTTCCGAGGTCGAGTTTCATGGCGCCAGCGCCTGGCTCGTGGGCGAGGAGGGGCGAGGCATTCCGCAGATCCTCGAGATGGGCACGATGACGCGGCTCGACTGCTCGCTCGGCACCAGCGGCCTCATGCGCCAGGCGCTGGGCATCGCGCTGAACCACACGGCGCAGCGCCACGCCTTCGGCAAGCCGCTGATCGAACAGCCGCTCATGAAGAACGTGCTGGCCGACCTCGCGCTCGAAAGCGAAGCCGCCACCGCACTGGCCATCCGCCTCGCGCGGGCCTTCGACCGGCAATCCGACGCGCACGAGAACTTGATGGCGCGCCTGCTCACGCCGGTCGCCAAGTTCTGGATCTGCAAGCGCGGCAGCCACTTCGCGCAGGAGGCCATGGAGTGCCTGGGCGGCAACGGCTACGTGGAAGAGGGCGGCGAGGGCGTCATGGCGCGCATCTACCGCGAGATGCCGCTCAATTCCATCTGGGAAGGCGCCGGCAACATCATGGCGCTCGACCTGCTGCGCGGCCTGCGCAAGGGCGACGCCGTGGCCGCGCTGGCGCACGAACTGGCGCCGGCGCGGGGCCAGCAAGCCGCACTCGACCGCCTGGCCGACGCCTTGCCCGCCCGCATCGAGGCCATGGCCTCCGAGACCGAGGCACGCCGCCTCGCACAAGACGTGGCGCTTGCCGTGCAGGCCGCCTTGCTGGTGCAGACCGCACCCGCCGCCGTGGCCGACGCCTTCTGCGCCTCGCGCCTGGGCGGCGACTGGGGCCAGGCCTTCGGCACGCTGGGCGCGGGCACCGATTTCGATTCGATCATCCAGCGCGCGCAGCCGCGCTGACCACCCACAAGAACACCTCCACGAAAGACACCATGGCCGACCTCATCCTTCACCACTACACCACCTCGCCGTTCTCGGAAAAGGTGCGGCTGATCCTCGGCGCCAAGAAGCTGCCGTGGAAGTCGGTCTTCATTCCGCCGATCATGCCCAAGCCCGACGTCGAGGTGCTCACGGGCGGCTACCGCAAGACGCCGTTCCTGCAGATCGGTGCCGACATGTACTGCGACAGCGCGCTCATCGCCGACGTGCTGGAGCACCTGCAGCCCGAACCCACGCTCTACCCCGAGCCCGAGAAGGGCATGTCGCGCATCCTCGCGCAGTGGGCCGACACCTCGCTGTTCTGGGCCGCGATGGCCTGGAATCTGCAGCCCAAGGGCGCCGCCGAAGTGTTCGCCAAGGCACCGCCCGAAGCCATCAAGGCCTTCGGCGAAGACCGCGGCAAGATGAGCGCCGGCAACATGACGCGCCTGCGCCCGGCCGACGCCACCAGCGCCTACAAGTCGTACCTGCGCCGCCTGTCCGACATGCTCGACGACAAGCCCTTTTTGCTCGGCGAAGTACCCAGCATTGCCGACTTCTCGGCCTACCACCCGCTCTGGTACACGCGCCGCATCGACGCGGTGAAGGGCATCCTGGAGCTCACGCCCGCGGTGCTCGACTGGATGGACCGCATGGCGGCCATCGGCCACGGCACGTCGTCGAAGTTCTCGAGCGACGAAGCCATCGCCGTCGCCAAGGCCGCCACGCCGCACACGCTGCTGACCGACAGCACCTTCCAGGACGACCACGGCATTCCGCTGGGCAGCGCCGTCACGCTGCGCGCCGAGAGCTTCGGCCTCGAAGAGACGCCGGGCCTCCTGGTGGCCGCCACGCGCACGCACTACACGCTGGAGCGCAACAGCGAGCGCACGGGCAGGGTGCATGTGCACTTTCCGCGCATTGGCTACGTGTTGAAAAAAGCAGAGGCCTGAAAACGCCCGATGTGAGCGTGAGTCGGGGCACCTTCGTGACTGCGCCGGCGCGCGTTCCGTATTTCAATAGCGGCTTCCGCTTCAACGTCAGAGACAAGGACACCGGCAAATGATCCAGGACTTCAAGGGCAAGACCGCCGTACTCACCGGCGCAGGCTCGGGCTTCGGCCTCGAATGCGCGCGCATCGGCGCCGCCCGCGGCATGAACCTCGTGCTGGTCGATGTGCAGCAGGACGCACTCGACAAGGCCAAGGCCGAGATGGAGGCCCTGGGCGTCCAAGTGCTGGCGCGCAAGGTCGACGTGTCCGACGCGGCCCAGATGGAAGCGCTGGCCGCTGCCGTCAAGGAGCGCTTCGGTGCGCCGCACTTCGTGTTCAACAACGCGGGCGTGGGTGCCGGTGGCCTCGTGTGGGAAAACACCGTGGCCGACTGGGAATGGGTGCTGGGCGTCGACCTGTGGGGCGTGATCCACGGCGTGCGCCTGTTCACGCCGATGATGCTCGAGGCCGCCGCCAAGGACCCGAGCTACCGCGGCCACATCACCAACACCGCCAGCATGGCGGGCCTGCTCACGCCGCCCAACATGGGCATCTACAACGCGGCCAAGGCGGCCGTCGTGAGCCTGACCGAAACCATGTACCAGGACCTGAACCTGGTGACCGACCAGATCGGCGCCAGCCTGCTGTGCCCGTACTTCGTGCCCACCGGCATCACGAGCAGCGAGCGCAACCGCCCCAACGCACCGAAGGACACCGAGCTCACCAAGAGCCAGCTCATCGGCCAGGCCATGAGCAACAAGGCGGTGAGCAGCGGCAAGATCACGGCCGCCGAAGTCGCGGCGAAGGTGTTCGACGCCATCAGCGACAACCAGTTCTACGTGTTCAGCCACCCGAAGGCGCTGGGCAACGTGAAGAGTCGCATGGAGAACATCGTGTCGATCACCAACCCGGCCGACCCGTTCCTGGAGCGCCCCGAGATCGGCCAGAAGCTGCGCGAACAGCTGCGTTCAGCCTGATCTTTTCCCGATGAGGCGGCCCGTCGCGGGCCGCCTTCAGCCGATCTGCACCTTCGCCTGCAGGTCGCGCACCAGCTGCTCGATGCCCGACAGCGCCTCGGCCATCGAACGGTCCAGCAGATCGCCGCGGTCTTCCGCGTGCTCGACCGCGATGTCGTGCACCTCGTGCAGCCCGAGCAGGCCCAACGCGGCCTTCACCCCTGGCACCAGAAAATTCAGATGCGCCTGAACGCCGCCGGGCGCGAAGCCGCTGCTGCCGTGCGCGGTGAGCAGCACGGTGCGGCGCGGGCGCTCGGCCAGCAGCGGCACGTAGGGATCGTCCAGGCTCGGGTCCATGTCGAAGGTCTCGCCGACACGCACGATGTTGTCGATCCACGCCTTCACGGTGGCCGGCGCGCTGTAGTTGTACATCGGCGTGCCCATGACGATCACGTCGGCGCGGCGCAGCTCGGCAATGAAGGTGTCGCTCTCGGCCAGCACCTCGTGCATCCAGGGCTCGCGCGCTTCGACGGGCGTGAAGGCGCTGTGGATCCAGTCGCCGGTGATCGCCTGCGGTGGCGCGGTGCCGAAGTCGCGGTAGATCACTTCGTCCTGCGGGCGCGCCGCCTGCCAGGTGCTGACGAAGTGGTGGCTCAGACGGCGCGAATGCGAGCCGTGGACGACCGCGCCCGAACGGCCGGAACGCGGGCTGGCATCGATGTGGAGCAGGGTGGTGGTGGTCATGGCGTGGTCCTCGGTTGGATGAAGGAAATTCAGCTGTCTGCTTGACACGGTTCCCAATCTATCGAAGCATCCGAAGCCGGACAAACGACGAATTTTTCTCGCTGCGGAAAACTGAATTCATCTATTCGCCACGCCGAACACCATGGCCCTCCTGCATTCCCTGCCGCCCCTGGCTTCGCTGCGCGCCTTCGAGGCCGCCGCGCGCCATTGCAGCGCCAAGCTCGCGGCGAACGAGCTGTCGGTCACGCCCACGGCCATCAGCCACCAGGTGCGACAGCTCGAAGACTCGCTGGGCGTGCCGCTGTTCGTGCGCCAGCCGCGCCAGCTCGTGCTGACCCCGCAGGGCCGCGAGCTGCAGGCGGTGCTCAGCGATTCGTTCAGCGCCATGGCGCAGGCCATCGCGCGCCTGCGGGCGCCGCCCGAGCGCAGCGCGATCACGCTGTCGACCACGCCCGCCGTGGCCGCGCGCTGGCTGCTGCCGCGCGTCGGTGCGCTGCGCGCGGCGCACCCCCGGCTCGACCTGCGCATCCACGCCTCGCACGACGCGGTGCCGCTCGACGGTCTCACGGCCGACGTCGCCATCCGCTACGGCAAGGGCCAGTGGCCGGGCCTCGTGGCCGAGAAGCTGTTCGACACCGTCTTCGCGCCGGCGTGCAGCCCCGCGCTCAAGCTGCGTCGCCCGGCCGATCTCGTGAAGCACACGCTGCTGCATTTCGCGGTGCCGAACAGCAAGACCCAGCCGGGCACCTGGGCCGCATGGCAGCAGGTGGCGCAGGTGCCCGGCCTCGACGTGACGGCCGGCCCCGTGTTCTCCGACGAAACCCACACCGTCTCGGCCGCGTTGCAGGGGCAGGGCGTGGCGCTGATGGGCCTGGCACTCATCGCCGACGAACTGCGCGCGGGCAACCTCGTGCGGCCCTTCGGGCCGGTGCTGCAGGGCTCGCCGTTCTACCTCGTGTGCCCGCAGGCGCGGCGCGATGATCCGAATGTGGCGGCGGTGTTCGAGTGGGTGAAGGGGTTGCAGCCGTTGGGCTTGGCGACATGAAATTCCCGCGCCAGCTGCCGCTGGCTGTCGTGGCATTGCTGCTGTCGATGACTGGATGCGCCACGGCGCCGAAAGATGCCGCGTCGGTGGTCCAAAGCTATCGCCGTTTTCTGGTGGACACCGAAACCCCGTTTCCGGAACGGACCCGACGGCTGGGGTTGGAACTCGAGGGCGACATGGCGTCTTTGACGCACCGCTTCGGGCGCCTCAAGCCTTTGCCGGGGAGTCCCATCGGCTTCGCGTCGGTGGATGTCTTGCACGGCTCACAGCCTCACTATCGAACGAGGATGCTGGCGGAGTTCGACACGTCCGTTGTCTGCATCACGCGCGACGATCTGGCGGCGCTGGGCAAGGTCGGCGAGAGCACGGGAGACATGACGGTCGTGCACGAAATCCGCGACGGACAGATGACCCTGATGCCAATGCGGGCGGGGCCGGGCTATCTGTTCCTGACCACGGCGCCCGAGTCGACCGTGATTCGTCTGGCGTTCGCTCAGGCCTGCCTGTATCGGATGGAACATGAGGTTCGCTTGACGCTGCGTGACCCACCGTCTGCCAACTAGCCACCCTGGCGGCTAAGACGGAGCGCGCAAATCAATGCGAGCGGCCGCAGGCAGGTGCAAAGGCGCATTCGTGGCTCTGGCATTCGATGGCCCCACTCATCGGGTCTTGCAACGATTGAATGCCTTGACACATGCAACCGCAGGCGCAACCACGAGGACATAGGCAGCGCTTCTCCGGGCCTTCGACTTGGCGACCTGTCGCGCGAGTGCCGGGCCGCGCCTCCAGTACCAGGCAATGAAAGCGCGCCCGACCGAAAAACGAACCAGATGTTCGTCCCTGAAGACTCTGAGGAGCACGACCGCCGGGTGCGTCGGGTCGCCCATCGTGGCGGTCACGATGAAGCACTGCTTCCCGGCGCGTTGCACCATCGGATATTCATAGCCTGGCTTGAACACCGCCAGCTTTGCGCTGTAGCCCTCCATGATTTCGCGCAACTGCTTCTCCGTCGCGTCGTCCACCGCACAGTAGCCTTCGCTGGTGCTGGCGCCATAGAGGCCCTCGATGTTGTCCCTGCACACCTCGATCACGAACTCGATGATTTCCACATCGTCGGGCACGCGGCGGTGCACGATATTCGCGGCGGCGAGGTAGTGCGCGCACTGCTGCACATAGCTTTCCCACGCGGAAGATGACGGGGCAGCACGCAGCAGCTCTTTCGAGGCGGCATGGAGCGGAAACATCAGGGCCTTGGTCTTCGAGACCTCGTCTTTCAGCAAGGCGGCCTGACGCTCAGGCGCGGCTGCTGCGCGCGCACCGTGAAATGCCTCGAGCATTTCCCGCAGTCGAAGATGAAGGGGCCGGCTGTCCAGGCCCAGCGTATACGCCTTGCTGAGCCAAATTTCGACATCGCCAGGATCGATCTCCAGCGCGCGATCCAAATACTCGCAGGCCTCCGAATAGTTGCCTGCAGCCACCGCAATCGCGCCCAGCCGTTTGAGATTCGCCGCATTGGCGGGCGGCTGCGCTGCGGGCTGAACCCACTGAACGTAGTGCGCTGGCCGTGCGGGCTCGCGCACTATGATGTCGATCCCGCAGTACTGGCATGTCACGAAATCCCGCTCTGCTGGAATTTCAAGGGCGCCAGAACATTGGGGGCACACAGCGGCAACAAGATTCATTGAAATTCGAGCGAATTGAAGAGGGGACGTCGGCCGTGAAATGTAGCAAGCGCCGGCGGCCGATCTCTCCTTGCCGCAGCGGCCTACTGCAGCCCCGGCGCCGCCGGCGTCTCGAACCCACGCTGCAACAGCAACGCCGACAGCCGCGCACAGGTCTGGCGATCCGGTGCGCCGAGCACGACCGACACCAGCCGGCGCTGGTCGCGCTGCGCGGTGGCGATCAGGTGTGAGCCCAGGCCCGGCAGCGAGCCGGTCTTGAGGCCGTCCACGCCGGGCACGCGGCCCAGCAGCAGGTTGGTGCTCGGGGCTTCGGCGGACACGCCGTCGAGCCGGTCCTTGCCGGCCATCTCGAGCACCGACGGAAAGTCGCGCAGCACGTGGCGCGCCATCGTGAGCATGTCGACCGCGGTGGTGCGCGCCGTGCGCACCAGGCCGGCGGGGCAGGCGAAGTGCGTGTCGTGCATGCCCCAGGCCTGCGCCTGGCGGTTCATCGCCGCGACGAAGCTGTCGAAGTCGCCGCTGTGCCACGACGCCAGCGTGAGCGCCGCCTTGTTGGACGACACGACCAGCGCCGCTTCGAGCAGGCGATGCACGGGCAGCGGCGGCGCACCGGCCGCATACAGCGCGGCCGACGGATCGTCGCGCGCGGGCACGGGGTCGACGGGCACCTGCACGGCTTCGGCATGGCGGTCGAGCCGGTCGTCGCGCAGCTTCTGTTCGACCAGCGCGGCGGTGACCAGCTTCGACAGCGAGGCGGGCACAAAGCTGTGTTCTGAAGGCTGATGGGTCAGCAGCCGGTCGTGCGTGAGGTCGTACAGCACCCAGCTCGGCGTGGGTTGCGCGCTCTCCGCCGGCGAACCGGTGCGCCGGATCACGACGGCGGGCGGCTGGGGCATGGGGGGGAGCGCGGGCGGTTTCGGCATTGCCGCAGCAGCAGCAGCCGCCGCTGCCGCGCGTTCGCGCGCGCGGCGTGCCTGTTGTTGCTGCTCTTTTTCCTTCTCTTCTTCCTGCCGCTCGGTCATGGTGCGCACGATCTGCCACAGCCCCGTGCCGTTGGAGCTCTTGAAGAGCACGGTGTCGTCGGTGGCGACCTGTTCGAGCAGTGCGCGCTCCAGCGCCTCCAGCGTGTCGAAGGCCTGCACGGTGGCGCCTTGCGGCAAGGCGGCGGCGAGGCGTTCGTGCAGCCGCGTCATGCACTCGCCCAGCAGGAACACGCGCGCCGGGTGGCACTGGACGATGGGCTCGACGAGCGCATCGTGGTGGCGCTGCGTGTCGTCGCCCAGCTCCTTCATGTCGCCGAGCACGAGCAGCTTGCGGCCCTGTTCGTCGGACTGGTCGGCCAGCGAGGCCAGCGCCGCCGTCATCGACAGCGGGTTCGCGTTGTACGACTCGTCGATGACGCGAAAGCGCTTGTGGTCGAGCGTGAACGACAGCTCCTGGCCGCGCCCCTTCACGGCGGCGAACGAGGCCAGCTGCTCGGGCACGCGCCCGCTGTCGAGTGACAGCGCATGCGCCACGGTGAAGCACACGAGGCTGTTGACGGCCATGTGGCGGCCCTTGGCGCCGAGCGTGTATTCGAAGCGCTGGCCGTCGCTGTGGGGGCGGCTGGCGCGGACGTGGCCGGTGGCCGGATCGTGGGCGTCGAGCCGGAAGTCGGCCGATGCGGCGCTGCCGTAGGTCAGCACGCGCAGCTCACGCGCCCGCGCACGCTCCACGAGGTAGTCGAAATGGTCGGTGTCGGTGCAGATCACGGCGCAGGCGCCGGGCTGCATGCCTTCGAAGATGTTGGCCTTGCGTCGCGCGACGTCCAACACGGTCTCGCCTTCGCCCAGGTGCGAGGCCGTGATGTTCGTGAGCACGGCCAGGTCGGGCCGCACGCGCTTGATGTTCTGGTAGTCCACCGCGTTGATCGCGCTGACGGCCACCTCCAGGATCACCAGGTCGGTCTGCGCGGGCGCATTGGCCAGCATCGACAGCATGCCCACCCGCGAGTTGTAGTTGTCGATGGTCGCGACACGGGTGTGCGTGGGCGCGAAGGCATGGTCGAGCATGTGGCACACCGAGGTCTTGCCTGCGCTGCCCGTGATGCCGATGACCTTGCCCTGCAGCCGTTCGCGCGCGGCAATGCCCAGCTCGACCAGCGCCTGGATCGGGTCGTCGACCAGCAGCACCGGGAAGTCGGGCGCCAGGCCCGGCACGGGCTTGCGCAGCATGGCGCCGGCCAGCGTGGGCTGCATGCGTGCGACCGACTCCGACCAGTCCCAGTTGCGCTCGCCCTCGTTGTCGCCGAAGCGTTCGTGGATCGCGAGCGTCCAGTAGTCGGAGGCGACGAACATCGTGGGCGACGGCACCATGGGCGTGTGGCCTTCGCCGCGCGTGAGCGAGCGAATGAACCAGCCCGGCGGCGGGGCGACGTGCCATCTGCCGCCTGTCACGGCTTCGATCTGCGCGGCGTTCCAGGTCTGACGCGGCTCGCCGGGCTGGTCGGGCGGCAACGCTTCGGGCGCGACGATGTTGTAGCGCGGCACCGGCGGAAAGCGCCACATCGGCGCGGGCGATGCCTTGCCTTCCTGCAGGATGAAATCGAAGAAGCGCTGCATGCGCAGGCGCTCCACGCGACGACCATCAGGACCGATCAGCCCGGCCTCGATCTGCATGTCGGCGTCGTACAGCCGCGTGGCGAGCGGCGGGCGCAACGTGTGGACGTCGCGGTAGACCTTGCCCGGCACCCACTGGCTGACAGGATGGCGGCCATGGCAGGGCGCATGGCCGGTCGACAGGCCCCAGGCCGGCGCGGTGACGCAGGTGGCGGGGCGCGCGCCGATGTCCAGGCGCCAGTCGGTGTCGACGGGCGCGTCGGCCTGCCACCAGGTTTCGACGGTCACCGGGCCTGGGCCGATCTGCTCGCGCGGGCGGACGCGGGCACCGAGCAGGCGCAGCGGGCCCAGCGTCAGCGGGTAGGTGAAGCGGACATCGCGTGGCACGGCGTCGAGCACTGCCTCAGGGCGCGGCTGCCGCGCGGCGGTGCGGACCGCGTCGGCCAGAGCCTCGTCGCGCAGCGGCGCACCGGCGGGCGACTGCAGCAGTTTCAGAACGGCCGTGGCGTCGGCGAGCGCCTGCGCCGTGTCGCCGAAGAAGCTGCCTTCGATCGCGGCCGGCTGCGCAAAGAACATTGCGCGCTCGGGCCCTGCGTGGCTGTCGGCGAGGCGCTGCATGCTGTGCATCAGCGCGCGGTGCAAAGCACTGCGGTCGAGCCCGTCGAGCAGCGGCTGCTGCGCGGGGCTGGCGTCGAGCCGAGCGGCCAGTTCGGCCCCGGCTACCAACTGGGCCGGCAGCGCCGGCGATGCAGTGCTCTGCGCGAGCGCGACATCGAGCGAGGCGTGCAGGTTCTGCAGGCCGAACTGGAAGTAGCGTGGTTCGGGCCGGTAGCGCGTGAGTGCACTCGTGGCGCGGCACAGCGCATGGTCTTGGGCGTTGGCGTAGCCGGCGGCGGCAAAGTGCTCGAAGGCTTTCTCGACGGCGCCGAACCAGCGGCGGTTGCCGGTGAGGGCGTACAGGCGCAGCAGCGCGACGAGGGCCTCGTCGTCTTCATGCGCGTCGCCGGACGCTTCGGTCTTCACCGCCATCGACGGATGGTGCAGCGCGCGGGCGAAGCGGCCGGAGACCGGGTCCTGCATGTGCAGCACGGCGCGTGCGAGTTGGTCGAGCAGGGGCAGGTAGCGCCGGTCGCGGCTCAGCTCGGTGTAGCGCACCAGCGCGCCGATGCAGGCGGCATTGGCGCCGAGAGAGGTGTCGTCGGTCGCAGGCTCCATGAGGCAGGCGACGTGCGTGCCGTTGGGCAGCGCGGCCGGACGGATCAGCGTGCGTGTCAGCCGCGTGAGTGCGCGATGGATCGCGGCCTGGCGGGTTTCAGCTTGCGCTGGGTCCCAGGCGTCCAGCAGCGCGTGCACAGCGCGGGCATGGTCTGCGGCGCTGGGTGCGTCTGCATCGGACGGGTTCGGGGCGAACGCGCCGTCGGCCTGCACGCGTGCGGCGAGATGGTCGGCGCCGGCGGCGATCATGCAGCGCAGCAAGGGCGCGTCGATGGACTGCCGCTCGCGGTGGCCGTCGGTGGCGATGGCGTGCGCGCCGCTGGCGTCCACATGCACCGCGCGGGCCTGGAAGGCCCAGACGGTGGTGTCGTCGTCGGTCGGGGCGTTCAGAAGCTGGTGGCGCTGGCTGTCGATCTGCGGAGCGAGCAGGGCGGTGTCGCATCGCGCGTCGAAGGCCAGGCCTTCGGTGGCGGGGGACGTCAGGGCCGCCTTGAACGCGCCCCAATGCAGCGGGCGCATGCGCCGGACCCAGTCGACGCGCAGGTCGCGCGGCACGCCGGTGGCTTGCGCTTCGAGTGCCTGCGTGCCTTGCGCCCAAGCTTCTTCGAGGGTCTTGCCACGGGCGGACAGCACCCGTGCCTGCGTCGTGCCGTCGCCCCATGCGAAGAAGAGGATGCAGTCGTCGAGGCCGTCGTCGGCGGCGGGCGTTTCGTCGGGGGTCGATGCGGTGTGCAGGGCCTGCCAGGCGCTGCCCAGAAGATCGGAGAGACTCACAGCGTTGTTTCCTGTCCTGCCCGACTCGCGGCGGGCGCAGTTACAAATGGCGTTCAGTCTAGCGTTACAGATACAAATTCCGCATGAGGCTTTCCATAGCTCCCCCCCTCCTCGAGATTCAGAACCTGCACTTCGCGTACCCCGACCAGCCCGCGCTGGCCAACGGCTGGTCTGCCACCGTCGGCGAGGGCGTCACGCTGATGTACGGCGACACCGGCAGCGGCAAGTCGACCTTGCTGCGCGTGCTGGCGGGCCAGCAGCCTGCGTCGGCCGGGCAACTGCGCGCGGCCGGCGTGGCGCTCGACGCCGAACCCGAGGCCTACCGGCGCCAGGTCTTCTTCTGCGAGCCGGCGTCGGAAGGCTTCGATCAGCTCAGCGCGCAGGCCTGCACGGCCTTGCTGGGCGAGGGTGACGCGGGCTTCGACCAGGCCGAGTGGCTGCGCCTTGTCGAGGCGTTCTCGCTCGCGCCGCACCTCGAAAAGCAGATGTTCATGCTGTCGACCGGCTCCCGCCGCAAGGTCGGGCTGGCCGCCGCGCTCGCGTCGGGCCGGCCTGTGGTGCTGCTCGACGACCCGGTGGGCGCGCTCGATGCGCGTTCGATCCACGGCCTGTGGCAGGCGATCGAGCGGCGCATCGCGCAGCCAGGGCGGGCCGTGGTCGTGGCCAGCAGCGAGCGCATCACGGAGGTGCCGTTGGCGGCGAGCATCGAACTGCCGCTGGGCTGATCAGCTGCGCGCTCAATGGGGCGGAGTCGCCATCACGTGGTTGTCGTGCCGTTCGTCGCCGAGCACGAACTGCGTCAGTCCCGTCACGGCCAGCCCGTGCTTTTCGTAGAACGCGCAGGCGCGCAGGTTCTTCACGTTCACCGTGAGCCACAGGCCGTCGCTGCCTGTGCGTGCGTGGGCGGCGCTGCGGGCTTCGCGCAGCAGCATCGACCCGACGCCGCTGCGCGCAAACGGTGACTGCACGTAGAGCGTGCGCAGTTTGGTGTCGCAGCCCGGCACCAGTGGCTGCGCGGCGCCGAACTGCAGCAATGCGTAGCCGACGAGATGGCCATCGACCTGCGCGACCCGCAGTGCAGCATCGGGGGCCTCAGCCCATGCAGCGAACGCGGCCGGCGTGAAGGTCGACAGCACGTAGCGTCCGAGCAGTTCGTTCACGCCGTCGGTCGCATAGGTGTCGAGCCACACCTGGATCGCCAGCGCGGCGAGCGCGTGTGCATCAGCTGCGGTGGCGGGACGAACGGTGACAGGCGGACGGGTCATGGTGCGGCGCATTCTGCGACAGCCACGTCACGCCGTCTGCAGTGCCGACCGGAAGCGACTCGGCGGCGCGCCGGCCGACTTGCGCATCAGCCGCCGCAGCGCCGTGGCGTCTTCGTAGCCGACCTGCGTCGCGACCTGGTCGATGGTCATGCGGCTGCTTTCGATCAGCATGCGAGCGCGGTTGAGCCGCACGCTCTGCACCAGCGCCAGCGCGCCCAGCCCGGTGGCGGCACGCACGCGCCGGGCCAGCGTGCGCTGCGACATTGCGAACTCGTCGGCCAGCGCGGCCACGCTGGGCGGCGTGGGCAGCGCAGCTTCGATGCGCTGCGTGAGGCGCGAAATCAGTTCGTTGCCGTTGGACAGCATCGACGGCACGACGAACGGGGCCTGCGCCTGCCGGCCGTCGATCAGCAGCACCTTGCTCACGGCCTCGGCCAGTGCGGGGCCGAAACGCGTGCGCAGCAGATGGAGCATGAGGTCGGACTGCGCGAAGGCCGCGCCCGCCGTGCTGACCGGCCCGTCGGCGCAGACCATGCGGTCGGCGTCGACGAGGCAATTTGTTTCGAGCCGGCGCAGCTCGGGCGCGAGCCACCACGAGGTCGTGACGCGGCGCGCGTGCAGCAGGCCGGCCGCCTGCAAAAGGAACACGGCCGAGCACGAAGCCGCCACCGCGCCGCCGCGCGCGGCATGGCGCCGCACCGCGTCGATGGCGGCACGGGCGTTGTCGTCGGTCAGGCGCAGTGCAAGGTCGGCGGGTTTGTCGACGCCAAGGCCGGGAACGATCCACGTCGAGCCGTCGGTGCGCGCGCGGCGGGGCATGGCGAGGGTGTCGATCTGCAGGCCATTGCTCAGGGGCACCATGCCGCCGTCGGGCGACACCACGCGCCAGGTGGGGCGGGGCATCTTGTGGCGCGGTGCGAGCGTGGCGGCTGCGGCGAGCACGTCGAGCGTGACGGCGGTGCTGGTGCCGAAGCTGCCCGGAAGGACGAGAACGGTGAAATCTTGCATGGCTGAAATAGCCTGATCAATGTCTAAACGGACACTGGCAGTCTAGCGCCGCACCGGGTGCAATGGCAGCCACCTCAACCTTCTGGATTTCGACCATGACGCAGCCCATGGACAGGACCGATCCGCTCGACGACTTCACCCGCCGCGAGATCACGCTCGACGGCGCCACCAAGGCGGTCTACGTGGCCGGCACTGGCCCGGCGGTGATCGTGATGACCGAGATGCCGGGCATCAGCCCGCACGTGGCGCGCTTCGCCCGCTGGGTGCGCGAGGCCGGCTTCACGGTCTACATGCCGTCGATGTTCGGTCGCGACGGCGCCGTGCCGGACGCGGACGAGGGCAAGGCCGTGTTCCAGCGCGCCTGCGTGAGTGCCGAGTTCCGCGCCTTCGCGGGCAACGCCTCGAGCTCGGTGACGCAGTGGCTGCGCGCGCTGGCGCGGTTGGCGCACGCGGAATGCGGCGGGCCGGGTGTGGGTGCGATCGGGATGTGCTTCACCGGCAACTTCGCGCTCACCATGATGCTGGAGCCCGCGGTGCTGGCGCCTGTGCTGTCGCAGCCGTCGCTGCCGCTGGACAACCCCGGCGGCATCGAGATTTCTCAGGAAGAGATCGCCCAGGTGCGCCAACGCCTGGAGCGCGAAGACCTGACCGTGATGGCCTACCGTTTCGAGGGCGACCGCTTCTGCCGGGCCCAGCGTTTCGCGGCGTATGCAGACGCACTGGGCGACCGATTCCTAGCCCGCGTGCTGCCCGACAGCGCGGCCAACACGCGCGGCCTGCCTTCGTTCTTCTCGCAGGTGGTGGCAAGCCCACACAGCGTGGTGACGGCGCACCTGATCGACGAGGCAGGCCAGCCGACGATCGCGGCGCGCGACGAGATCCTTTCGTTCTTCTCGCGCCGCTTGCGGGGTGTATCGGGTCAGGCCCGTGCCGAGGCACCGTCGGCGGACAGCTGACCGGTCTTCTGTGCGCGACGGTCGAGCGAACGGCTCCAGAGTGCAATCGCCAGGCCCACGAGCGTGAGCAGCGCAGCCACCCAGCCCAGCGCGCGCAGGCCTGGGCCATGGTCGATCGTCACGCCGCCGACCCAGGCGCCGAGTGCGTTGCCGAGGTTGAAGGCCGCGATGTTGAGGCTCGACGCCAGGTTCTGGCCCGCGCCCGAAGCCTTCTCCAGCACGCGCAGCTGCATCGGTGCCACGGTCGCGAACGAGGCCACGCCGAGCAGGCCGACGAACACCACGGCGGTGAACGGCGTGCCGATGGTGAACTGCATCGCGCCGAGCACCACGGCCAGCGCCACCAGCGTGCCGAGCACGGCGGCCATCGGTGCGCGGTCGGCCAGCTTGCCACCGAGGATGTTGCCGACGGCCAGGCCTCCGCCGAACACCAGCAGGATTGGCGACACGGCCGATTCCGACAGGCCGGTGAGCTGCGTGAGCAGCGGCTGGATGTAGGTGAACACCACGAACACGCCGGCAAAGCCGAGCACCGTCATTGCCAGGCCGAGCAGCACCTGCGGGCGCGCCAGCACGGCCAGCTCTTCGCGCAGCGGCGCGGGCTTGACCTCGCCCTTCACGCGCGGCACGAACACGGCGAGCACCACGAGCGCGAGCACGCCGATCACCGTCACGGCCCAGAAGGCCGAACGCCAGCCGAACTGCAGGCCCAGCCACGCACCGGCGGGCACGCCGAGCAGCGTGGCGGCGGTGAGGCCGGTGAACATGATCGCGATGGCCGAGGCGCGGCGCTCGGGCGCCACGAGGCCGGTGGCGACCACCGAGCCGACGCCGAAGAAGGTGCCGTGCGCCAGCGAGGTGATGACGCGTGCGGCCATGAGCATCTCGTAGTTGGGCGCGAGCGCGCAGGCGAGGTTGCCGAGCGTGAAGATCGCCATCAGCGCGAGCAGCACGGTCTTGCGCGGCAGCTTGCGGGTGGCGATGGTGAGCACGGGCGCGCCGACCGCGACCCCGAGCGCGTAGCCCGAAATCAGCAAGCCGGCGGCCGTGATGGAAACCTGAAGATCCGTCGACACCTGCATGAGCAGGCCCATGATGACGAATTCGGTGGTGCCTATTCCGAAGGCACCGGCGGTGAGGGCAAGAAGAGCGATGGGCATGATGCCTGTACTGTGCGGACAATCGGACTCGGTGACTAGAATGCCGCGAGTACATGCACTTGTGAATTGAAGTCACAGTAAAGGAAGCCCATGCCGCGCATCGATGTCAACCGCTCCGGCGAAATGGAGGCCTTCGTGCAGGTGGTGGAGGCGGGCGGTTTTTCGGCGGCGGCGCGGCTGCTCGACATGACGCCTTCGGCCATCAGCAAGCTGGTGGCGCGGCTCGAGCTGCGCCTGGGCATCCAGCTGGTGCACCGTTCCACGCGCAAGCTGCAGCTCACGCCCGAGGGGCTGCATTTCTACGAGCGCAGCACGCGCGTGCTGGCCGACATGGACGAGGCCGAGCGTTGTGCCGCGGCCGGTGCGGCGCCGCGCGGGCGGGTGAGCATCAACGCGAGCGTGTCCTTCGGGCATCACAAGCTGGTGCAGCTGGTGCCGCGCCTGCTCGAGATGCATCCGCAGATCACGCTCGACATTGCGCTGACCGACCGCATCGTCGATTTGATGGACGAGCGCGCCGACATCGCGATCCGCTGGGGCCAGTTGCCGTCGTCCGACCTGGTGGCGCGGCGCCTGGGCGAAACCAGCCAGTCGATCGTGGCCGCGCCGGACTATCTGGCGAAGTACGGCACGCCGCGCACGCCGCAGGAGCTGGAGGCGCACAACCGGCTGGGCTGGAGCTACCGGCGCAACACGCCCGACTGGCCGCTGCGCGTCGATGGCCGCATGGTGATGCTGCCGGTGGCAGGGCCGGTGCGCGCGGGCGATGGCGAGACGCTGCGGCAGCTGGCGATTGCGGGGGCGGGCGCGGCGCGGTTGTCGCTGTATCACATCCAGCACGACATCGATGCCGGCCGGCTGGTGCCCTTGCTCGAAGAGTTCAATCCGGGCGAGATCGAGCCGATCCACGCGGTGTACATCGGCAAGGCCGGCACGCTGCCCGCGCGGGTGCGGGCGGTGCTCGACTTTCTGGTGGCGTGCTCGGGTGTGGGCGGCGGGCGTTACACGCTCAAGCGCACGGCGCCGATGCCGGGGAACTCTGCCCTCACCTGATCGCCGCGGCGGCAGGGCAGCACGCCGACCCAGGAGCCGGTGGTGACGACGGTGCCGGCGGGCACGGTCTGGCCATGGCGCGTGAGGTGGCGCAGCCAGATCGGCAGCAGCCACGCCGGATCGGCCAGCGGATGCGTGCCTTCGCGCACAACCGTTTCTGCATCGCCAATCTTGGTTTCGCAGCGCTGCGAGGCCCAGTCGACGGCGGCGTACGGTTGCCAGTCGCCGAGCACGAGTGCGCCGTGCACCTGCGAGTCGGCCAGGCGCAGCAAGGCGGGTGTGGCGGCCAGGTCTTGCCAGCGGGCATCGACGATTTCGACGGAGACGGCCATGGCGTCGATGAGCGCTGCGGCGTTGTCGTGGTCGAGTGCGGCGGCTTGCGCGGGTGTGACGTCCTGGCCGAGCCTTAGTGCAATCTCGGCTTCGATGCCGGGGGTGTGGAATGTGAGGTCGCTGAAGTTGGCGGGGCTCTGGCGCACACCGGACGTGGGCAGCGGAGCGTGCGTGAGCGTGGCGCTGCGGGAGCCGCCGCCGGACTTCCAGGTCTTCGGGACGCCGTCGAACCAGCCGAGGGCTGCGGCTACGGCGTCCTGCACTTCGTACGCTTGCGTTGCGTCTGGCAGTGCGTCGGTCCAGGGCGTGGCGTCGAGCGTGCGGTTGGCCTGGCGTGCGGCGATGAGGGCTTCGGTGAGGGCTTTTTGGTCGGGCGTCATTCTTGGAATCTTCTCAGGTTCTTTGGGTGTTTGTTCAGGGCGCGTGCCCAGGCCACCGGGTACTTCCCTCCGCGAATGTCCCCCGCCTTCGGCTCCTCCTTGATTTCGCTGCGGGAAGCATCCAGTGTCCTGCGCACACCGAGCGCGGTCGTTGTTCTGGTCGATCAACAACCGCACTGAACACGCTCACGTCGATGGGGTGCCTTGCGCAGCGAAATCAAGGGGGAGGCTGCAGGCCGGAGGACATTCGCGGAGCAAGGTGCCCCGTCGGCGGGAGCGTCGCCCCGAACGACAGCCCTCAGGTCTCGACCTGCACCTTGCCGTCCTTCACGACCTTCGCCCACTTGGCGATCTCGGTGTTGATGAACTGCTTGAACTTGTCCTGCGAACCGCCGCCGTCTTCCGCGCCGTAGGTGTCGAGCCGTTCCTGCACGTCAGGCATCGCGAGCACGGTGTTGACGTCGCGGTTCACCTTCTGTGCGATGGCCGGTGGCAGCTTGCCGGGGCCGACGAGGCCGTACCAGGTGGTCGCCTCGAAACCGGTAAAGCCCTGTTCCTGCATCGTCGGCACGTTCGGGTGGCCCTTGGCGCGCTTGGTGCGCGTCTGCGCCACGGCGAGCACGCGGCCGTTCTTCACGTGCGGCGTGGCGGCGGTCATGGTCTCGAAGCTGTACTGGATCTGTCCGCCCATGAGGTCGGCGAGCAGCGGGCCGCTGCCCTTGTAGGGCACATGCAGCGCATCGACGCCGCCCTGCAGCTTGAACATCTCCAGCGCCAGATGCTGCGCCGAGCCCGCGCCGGCGGAGCCGAAGCTCACGGAGCCGGGCGCGGCCTTGCAGGCGGCGACGATGTCCTTCACGCTGAGGGCCTTCTGCGCCGGGTTGGCGATGAGCAGGTTGGGCGTGACGCCCACGAGCACGATCGGCACGAAGTCGCGCTCCACGTTGTAGCGCAGCTTGGGCTGCAGGCTGGGCGCGAGCGCGTGGCTGTTGATGTGGGCCATGAGCAGGGTGCTGCCGTCGCTGGGCTGCTGCGCCACGTAGTCGGCCGCGAGCACGCCGGCGACACCGCCCTTGTTCTCGACGATGACCTGCTGGCCCCACATGATCGTGAGCTTCTGCGCGACCACGCGTGCCAGCGCGTCGGTGCCGCCGCCGGGTGGAAAGCCCACCACGATGCGCACGGGGCCGGTGGGCCACTCCTGCGCGAACAGCCGGGGCACGCCCAGCGTGGCGGCCGCGCCGGCGGCGGCCTGGATCAGGGAACGTCTTTGCATCTTCTTTGTCTCCGTCGGTTGGGGAATCCGATGCGTGCCGGGAGCCGCTTGCGCGGGCCCGGCAGGGTGGGGGCCGCCGCATCGTTCGAGCGATGCGCTGCGGCCGGCGTGAGGTTCTGCGCGTCGAGCTCAGGCTGCTTTTTGCAGGCCGACCGGTGCGGCGGGGTGGCTCGCGAAATAGTCCATCGCTGCCTGCACGCCGCTGCCCGCCAGCTTGATGCCGCTGAGCTTCATGCCCATCTCGACACCCGCGACCATCGCCACGAGCGTCAGGTCGTTGCTGTCGCCCAGGTGGCCCATGCGGAACATGCGGCCCTTGAGCTTGCCCAGGCCTGTGCCCAGCGAGAGGTCGAAGCGCTGGTGGATCAGGCGGCGCACGGCGTCGGCATCGATGCCTTCGGGCGTGATCACGCCGGTGAGCACGGGTGAGTACACGGCCGGGTCGGCGCACTGGATCGGCAGGCCCCAGGTGTTGACCGCAGCGCGCACGCCGGCGGCCCAGCGCTGGTGGCGCGCGAACACGTTGTCCAGGCCTTCGCCGAGGATCATGTCGAGCGACTCAGACAGACCGTAGAGCAGGTTGGTGTTCGGCGTGTAGGGCCAGTAGCCGTCCTTGTTCATCTCGACGATCTCGTCCCAGGCCCAGAAGGCCTTGGGCAGCTTGGCGTGCTTGGCGGTTTCGAGGGCGCGCGGCGAGAGCGCGTTGAAGCTGATGCCGGGCGGGAGCATCAGGCCCTTTTGCGAGCCGCTCACGCAGACGTCGACACCCCATTCGTCATGGCGGTAGTCGGCGCTGGCCAGGCCCGAGATGCTGTCGACCAGCAGCAGGGCGGGGTGGCCGGCGGCATCGATGGCCTTGCGCACCGAAGCGATGTCGGAGGTGGCGCCGGTGGAGGTTTCGTTGTGCACCACGCACACGGCCTTGATCTTCTTCTCGGTGTCCTTGCGCAGGCGCGCCTCGATGAGCTCGGCCTGCACGCCGCGGCGCCAGCTGGGCGCGTTGGGCAGGTGGGTGTCGGTGCCGGTGTAGGCGAGGAACTCGGTCGACAGGCCCAGGCGCGTGGCCATCTTCTGCCAGAGCGATGCGAAGTGGCCGGTCTCGTACATGAGCACGTGGTCGCCGGGGCTGAGCGTGTTGGCGAGCGCGGCCTCCCATGCACCGGTGCCCGACGCGGGATAGATCGCCACCGGGTGCTTCGTCTTGAAGATCTCCTTGATGCCGCCGAGCACCTTCAGACCCAGCGTGCCGAACTCGGGTCCGCGGTGGTCGATGGTGGGCAGGCTCATGGCCCGCAGGATGCGGTCGGGCACCGGGCTGGGGCCGGGAATCTGGAGGAAGTGACGGCCGGTGGGATGGATGTCGAGTTGCAGCATGGGCTCTCCTTTTGAAGCTAGTTTTGCATTCAAAATTCATTTATGTATGCTGGTTTACACCTATCAAGCAAGGTTGTGGTGCCTATTTTTTGCATTCAAAATGCAAGCAAGGGAACACCACATGACCGCTGAAATCATCGAAATCTCCAGGCTGGCCTTGCATGACCAGGTCGCGTCGCGCCTGCGCACCATGCTGGTCGAAGGGCGCATTGCGCCCGGCGCCAAGCTCAACGAACGCGAGCTGTGCCTGCAACTGAACGTGTCGCGCACGCCGCTGCGCGAGGCCATCAAATTGCTTGCGGCCGAAGGGCTGGTCGACCTGCTGCCCAACCGCGGCGCGGTGGCGGTGAAGCTCACCGAGGCCGACGTGCTCAACACCTTCGAGGTGCTGGCGATGCTCGAGGGCATGTCGGGCGAGCTGGCGGCCAAGCGCATCACCGACGAAGAGTTGGCCGAGGTGCGCGCGCTGCACTACGAAATGATGGCCTGCTTCGCGCGGCGCGACCTGTCGGGCTACTACAGCCTGAACGCGCGCATCCACACGGCCATCAACGACGCGGCGGCGAACCCGGTGCTGTCGAACACCTACCGCTCGATCAACGCCCGCGTGCAGTCGCTGCGCTTTCGCACCAACCAGGACGAGACCAAGTGGCAGCACGCGGTCGAGGAGCACGAGCAGATGGTGCAGGCGCTGGCCGCGCGCGACGCGCAGGCCATGCGCAAGGTGCTCACGGCACACGTGCTGCGCAAGCGCGACACCGTGCTGGAGCTGCTGCGCGCCGGCCAGATCTATCCCGCTGCCAAGAGCAAGAGCAAGACCACGAGCAACAACGCGAGCTAAGCACCCACCATGCGCATCGACCCCGCCAGCCACATGCAGCCAGCCGGAACCGTTCTTCCGCCCAACGACACCTGCGAACTGCTGGCGCGCCGGCTGCGCACCGACACGCAGGGCGAGGTGCTGTTCGACGACGGTTCGCGCGGGCGCTACGCCACCGACGCGTCGATCTACCAGATCACGCCGGTCGGCGCCTTCGTGCCGACGAACGAGCGCGACATCGCCACCGCCATCGACATCGCACGCGACCTGAAGGTGCCGGTGCTGGCACGCGGCGGCGGCACCAGCCAATGCGGCCAGACCACGGGCGCGGCGCTGGTGATCGACAACAGCAAGCACTTTCGCAAGGTGCTCGATGTGAACGTGGAAGAGGGCACGGCGACGGTCGAGCCCGGACTGGTGCTCGACCACCTGAACGCACAGCTCAAGCCGCACGGGCTCTGGTACCCGGTCGACGTGTCGACCAGCGCGCAGGCCACGTTGGGCGGCATGGCGGGCAACAACTCCTGCGGCTCGCGCTCCATCGCCTACGGGAACATGGTGCACAACGTGCTGGGCGCGAGCGCGTGGCTGTCGAGTGGCGAGCTGGTTGAGTTCGGTCCGGTGACCACGCTCGGCGCGCGCGCAGCGGGCATTGCGCAGTTCGTGCACGGGCTGGCGCAGGAGCACCGCGACGCCATGGCGCAGCACTGGCCCAAGGTGATGCGCCGCGTGGCGGGCTACAACCTCGACATCTTCGACAACCAGAGCGAGCGGCCCTACACCGCCGACGGCAGCGTGAACCTCGCGCACCTGTTGATCGGCGCCGAAGGCACGCTGGCCTACACGCGCAGCCTGAAGCTCAAGCTCGCGCCGCTGCCGCGCGCCAAGGTGCTGGGCATCGTGAACTTCCCGACCTTCCATGCGGCCATGGACGCCGCGCAGCACATCGTGAAGCTCGGGCCGACGGCGGTGGAGCTGGTCGACCGCACGATGATCGAGCTGAGCCTGGCCAACCCGGCCTTCAAGCCGACGGTGGAAACGGCGCTGATCGGCAAGCCGGCCGCCATCCTGCTGGTCGAGTTCTCGGGCGCCGACAAGGCCGGGCTGCTGCCGCAGCTGAAGCAGTTGGTCGAGCTGATGGGCGACCTCGGCTTGCCCGGCAGCGTGGTCGAGATGGCCGACGACGCGCGGCAGAAGAACCTGTGGGAAGTGCGCAAGGCCGGCCTCAACATCATGATGAGCCTCAAGGGCGACGGCAAACCCGTGAGCTTCATCGAAGACTGCGCCGTGCCGCTCGAGCACCTGGCCGAATACACCGACGGGCTGACCGAGGTGTTCGCGAAGTACGGCAGCCGCGGCACCTGGTACGCGCACGCCTCGGTCGGCACGCTGCATGTGCGGCCGATTCTCGACATGCGCGCCGACGGCGGCGCCAAGATGCGCGCCATTGCCGAAGAGGCCAGCGCGCTGGTGCGCAAGTACAAGGGCGCGTTCAGCGGCGAGCACGGCGACGGGCTCTGCCGGGGCGAATGGATCGAATGGCAGTTCGGGCCGGCGATCAACGAGGCCTTTCGCGCGATCAAGCAGCAGCTCGACCCGATCGGGCTGTTCAACCCCGGCAAGATCATCGACCCGCCGCGCATGGACGACGGCGCGCTGTTCCGCTTTGCGCCGCCCACGGCGCCGAAGCCCTACCGCCGCATCGAACTGAAGCCGGTGCTCGACTGGTCGGGCTGGAACGTCAACGCCGACCCCGTGACCGAGCTGACCACCGCGCCTGGCACCGGCGGCGACAGCACAGGCGGCCTCGCGAAGGCCGTCGAGATGTGCAACAACAACGGCCACTGCCGCAAGTTCGACGCCGGCACCATGTGTCCGAGCTACCGCGTGACGCGCGACGAGCAGCACCTGACGCGCGGCCGTGCCAACACGCTGCGCCTGGCGCTGTCGGGCCAGCTCGGCGCCGACGCCTTCACCAGCGAGGCCATGCACGACACCATGGACCTGTGCGTCGGTTGCAAGGGCTGCAAGCGCGACTGCCCGACCGGCGTCGACATGGCGAAGATGAAGATCGAGTTTCTCGACCACTACAAGAAGCGCCACGGCCACACGCTGAAAGACAGGCTGGTCGCCTACATGCCCGACTACGCGCACCGCGCGAGCCGCATGCCCTGGCTGCTGAACCTGCGCAACCGCGTGCCGGGTGCGGCATGGCTGGGCGAGAAGATGCTGGGCTTTTCAGCCAAGCGCTCGCTGCCCGAATGGCGCACCGACACCTTCTGGCGCGGCAAGGACATGGTGGCGGCGGGGTTGTTTTCCGATCAGACCTCGGTGCTGGCTGCTGCGGCGCGCGGCGAAAAGGTCGCCGTGCTGTTCGTCGACACCTTCAACGGCACCTTCGAAAGCGAGAACGTCTTTGCGGCCGCGCGCGTGCTGCACGCCGCAGGCTATGCGCTGCACACGGTGGAGAAGGGCGGCGGGCACCACTGCTGCGGCCGGACCTTCCTGGTCAGCGGCATGGTGGACGAAGCGAAGGTGCGCGCCGGGGCGCTGATCGACGCGCTGTTGCCGCTGGCGCAGGCGGGTGTTCCCATCGTCGGGCTCGAGCCCTCGTGCCTGCTCACGCTGCGCGACGAAACGCTGGTGATGGGCTTCGGCGACAAGGCGCAAGTCGTCGCGAAGCAGGCGCTGCTGTTCGAGGAGTTCATCGCCCGCGAACGCAAGGCCGGCCGCTTCGAACTCGCGTTGAAGCCCGCCACCGCGCCCATCCTGCTGCACGGCCACTGCCACCAGAAGGCCTTCGGCGCGGTGAGCCCGATCATGGAGGTGCTGAAGCTGATTCCGGGCGCCGAGCCCGAGCTGATCGAGAGCTCATGCTGCGGCATGGCCGGCAGCTTCGGCTACGAAGCGAGCCACTTCGAGGTGTCGATGCAGATGGCCGAGGCGAGCCTGCTGCCCGCCATCCGCGCCAGGCCCGATGCGATCGTCGTGGCCGACGGCACGAGCTGCCGGCACCAGATTGGCGATGGGGCGCAGCGCGAGGCGGTGCATGTGGCGGTGCTGCTGGCGCGGCACATGATGCTTTGAGATTGGCGGCGTTGGCAGCGCCGCTCACCCCGGGTTCGTGTCAGAAGGGCGGAGAAACCACCTGGCGCCAACTGCGGCGCCAAGCCCGGGAATCCGGCGGGCAGCCATCGCCGACTCTCTGCGTGCCGCCCACGCCGGTAAGGTAGCCGGTTTCGTTGGTGCAACTGCTCCTGGGCTTGCCGTCGGGCTGGCCTTCGTTGGGCTGGCCGATCATGTTGCGCGAATTCACGTTGCCGCGCGTGAAACCGCCGCCGGGGATCGAGACGGCCGAATACGCGTCGAAGGTGCCGTTGGCATCGACATCGAAGGAGTTCTTGTTCTTGCCGGTAAGAGCGTCGAGCACATAGATGATGTTGGGCAGGCTGCCCGTGGCCGTGCAGGACTCGATGCCTTGCTTCTTGTCTTCAGGCAGGAAGGACGAGACGATCACGCTGCTGCCCAGGTTGGCCAAGTCGCCGACCACGCGCTCGCCGTTCTCCATCGCGCCGGGGTAGGTGATCGTGCCGAGGTTCAGCAGCCATCCATTCTTCTTTGTCCAGTCGACGGCATTCGCGCTGAGTTGGTAGAAGTTCTTCCCCTTTTCGATTCCGGCCCCAGACTTGATTACTGGATCGAGGGTCTGTGTCACCAGATTCTCGACGCTGACCGGGATGGCCCCGGCCTTGTCGTCGCCTCCGATCGGTGTCTGGTCCCAGATGCCATAGAGCGCCTGCTTCGTGGCCGGCATGGTCAGGTCGCCTTCGTCCAGCAGGATGCCCGTGCCGACCACCACGATGGCGCCGCACTGAGACGTGGCACTGTAGGTGCAGGCCTTTCCGTCGCCGGGATGAACCTGCCATGTCGGCGCGGCGTAGATGGGCTGCTTCTTGCCCTCCGGCGTAGTGAACAGCAGCCTGGGAATGGATGCTGTGAGCTTGGCGCTTCGCAGGTCGAAACGCCACAGGTTGCCGTTGGCGTCGCCGGCGTAGGCCGCCACGATGCGGCGGGTGGTGTCCCGCACCGCAACCACGCCGCCCAGGCCGCGGTTGCCGCCTGTAGCGTCGCCGCCGTAGCTGGCGGGGAGTTGAATGAACTTCTTGAGCTTGCCGGTGAGTGCCTCCACCACATACAGCCCGACCTGCTTGCCGGCTTCCGGGTAGTGGCCGCTGCCCGTCAACATGACCCAGGTGCCGTCGTCCAGTTGGCCGGCGGCAGGGTTGTTGGTGATGTGGGCCAGATCGGCGTAGCCGATGGCCTTGTTGTTCACCTCCCAAAGAAAGTGATTCAGGGTCGGCGTCCGGTCGGCGGCGTTCATGGGCGACTCCAGGCCGTACATGAAAGGGCCCGCGCGCCCGCCCGTGCCGAATACCAATTGGCGCCAGCTTGCGTCCGCGCTTGGGGCGGGCTTGTCGTACACGTCGTGCTCTACCAGTGGTCCGTCGAGCGTGTAGCGGAATCGGAAATTCGGATTCGCCAGGTCGATCTGCGAAGCCATGGCGCCCTTGGGCATGAACTCGGCCAGCTCAGTGCCGGCCGTGGCGGCGTTCCGGCCCGCGTCCAGCACGTGCACCTTGCCGTTGTTGGTGGCCGCGAAGATGGTGGGGGGCAGCGTGGTCTTCCTTGTCTTGTAGGCTGCATAAGAGCCCTTGCCGTCGACAGACCCGTAGGTGTTGTAGCCCATGTCGATGCGCCCGCCCACGAACACCGGCGGCGAGTTGACCGAGGCACCGATGGGCTGCTTGCGCAGCCGGTAGACCGTGCCCTTCGTATTCTTCTGCGGGTCATCGCCCAGCATGTAGCGGATGAAGCGCTCGTCAGGCGGCTGCAGCGTGTCCTTGTTCAGCAGAGTCTTGAGGTCGGCTGGCAGGCTGTCCAGCCGGGTGCCCCAGGTCAGCGCCGTGCGCAACGCGTTGCGGGGCGCGTCGGGGTCGTAGTTCGACAAGGTGAAGATCGCCCGCTTGTCCACCGCCGGCATCTTGGCATTGGCGGACCAAGCCGGCGTCGGCTTGTTGGCATCCACATTGCCGTTGGCGTCCAGTTGGAAGGCCTTGACGTCACCGCTGTTGTCTGCCGTCTGATACTCGGTCGTGTACTTGTACTGGCCTGCCAGCGTCTGGAATTCATTGCTGTTGCCCGACACCGCTGCGCCCGCGTCATTGCCGGAACCGACCATGCTGCTCAGCGCGTTGTCCAGGGCTCGGCGCATGTCGTCGCCCGAGTACACGCTGTAGGCGCGACCGCCGCCGGTGAAGCCGGCACGGACAAAGTCGTCGACGCGTCGGGCATCGGCGGCGGCCGATTTCTCCAGGTTCAGGTTTCCGACGGCCCACTGAGGCTTCGTCACCTGACTGCCGGCGAGCCAATCATTGTTGTATTTTTCTATTTGGTTCCAGGTCAGGCCCGTCGTCGCACCCGGTCGATTGCCGGATGGCGTCAACCCCCAGCCAATGGTGTAGGTGGTCATGTTTTGCCAAAACGTGGGGTTATGCTGGCTGTCCACGACGGGAACGTTGTTGGGCAGGGTGCTGGAGAAGTCCTTGTGCCAAAAATAATAGGCAGTCAGGTCGGCAAGCCCGTAGCTGCTGACTCCTTCGTCGCCGTAGGGAATATAGAGGTTCCGCGCTTTCAATCGAATGGCGTCATTTGCGCTATCGAAACCCGTGGCACCTTTGGGGTCAAATTGAAAATTGGTTTCATTGCTTGGTGGATTTCGACTGTAAATTCCCCCTTGAATGCTGGCATATTTTTTATCGTCGTTCAATGATGTGCCAAGATTCCATGCGCCATCGGACAACATGATGGCGTAAGCGCGCCTGCAGCTTAAATCGTTCTTGTCGTCAGTTGGGTCTGAGCTTGTGGGATCATTTTTCCACGGATTCCCTCGGGCAGAATTGCGATTGCCATCGTAATAATCGGCGGCCAGAAACAAGGCGTTGTGGCTCGGCGTGTCCGAGATTGGAACTATTCCGTAGAGCCAGTCGTAAAACTGTGTTTTCCACTTCTTGTCAGCTTCATTTTCGTCTTTGAAGTAGCGAACCCCGCGGACGATGTCGGTTGCCCTTTCGCTTTTTTCGTTTTTGAAGTCAATTTGATTGTATTGAGAGTATCCGATTCGAAATTTATTGTCGTAGCTTTGCATTGCCTGCCCCACTGCGGTGCCCACTGCCAGCGCGCGACTTCGATACCATTTGTACCAATTAAGAACATTTTTTATTTCTTCACCGGCCGTGCAGCCCTTTGTATTTTCTATGCAATCCGTTCGTTTGTGCCCGGCCGGAGCAGGAAAGATTTCGGCGCTGGCTGGATAGGTGAGATTAACAACTGTTCTTTTTGATGAGTCTGCGCAATTTCCCTGGCTGCATTGGAAATAGGTAAACTTGCTGCCGCTGGGAATGGAGGCATTAGAAGAATAAACCGTATACAGTGGAATATATCTTACGTCAGACCATTTGTATTTTGCTTCTGCTACATAGTAGCCAAATATCCTGGATGACTGATTTTCAACGAATTCGATTTCATTGATTTTCTTATCTCCATTTGGCTCGATTCGAGGGAGATAAGTGATGGATGGGTTGTAATACTGGTTGTTGACATCACTCGATCGCATGGAATACCAACCATATTTGCCCTCGCAAACTGTCCCGGTTTTTGGACAGTCGTCGACAACTGAATAGCCTTCCTGAAATTCAAACGCCATCGACCCGGAGTTGTCGAGCACGAACATCAGGTTGGGCTTGGCGCCTAGCACGGCGTTGTAGAGCGGGCCTTGGCTTGGCGCAGTCACTGCGAGTGCGGTGCCGAAGGGCAGTAGCGCAGCACCCAATGCAGCAAGGCCGACGAACGCCCGCAACATGTGCGACGCTGTGGCGGAGGCCGGAACAAGAGTCTGGCGCGTGGTGGTCATGCGATCTTTCCTGACGTTCGGAGGAGGGGCTTCATGGGGTGAGGCATGTGCGGCTTATTTCCAGCAATCCGCAGCCCCAAGGCCTGTGGCCTGGTCTTTCACGCCCCGGGTGCCCTGGCCGCTCAAGGTCAACATGCCGCATCGGTCGCCGCTCATGCTCCCGGTTCGGGTGGCCTGGAGGGTGTAGGCAGGCGGGTCGTCGCTGGCGAAGACGGCGATGGTGTAGTTGGGCGTGCCTGACTGGGGCGACTGCTGCAGGGCCGTGGGGAGTAGGCTTCCCGTTTTGCTCTTTTGCTCGGTCTGTGCGGTGGTCTGACCCGACGCGAGGGTGTAGCGGTCGTTGGCCGAGTAGTAGCGCTGCATGAACTGCGCAGCCTCCATCAGCACGCCCTGGGCCTCGACGCGTTTGGAGCGCCGCACGTACTCCTGGTAGTTCGGCATCGCGATGGCCGCCAGGATGGCAACGATCGCGACGACGACCATGACTTCGATCAGCGTGAAGCCGCGGCCGGAGCGTGGGGAAATGGAACGTGGGTGTGTCATGTGAAGAAGGGACATGAGGTCATTTGTCGCTCGTCAGCACGGAGTGCAGCCATGCTTCAGCGCCTAGCGTGGATTTCCCGGTCGAGCCGTCGAACTCGGCGTTGTTGGCAAAGCCCCGGGCGGTGATCAGGTAGCCGGTCAGCGTGGGCGTCCCATTGGTTTGGATCCTCTGGATCACGCAACGCGGTTCGATGCGCAGCGGCTGCGCGTCGCTGTTGGCGCCGCCGTTCGTGAAGTAGGCGGGCGGAACCTTGATGGCATTGCTATTCGTCCAGCTGGCGCTTTTGCGCCATTCGGCCTTAGGGTCGAACTCGGAGCCGATGGTGGTGGCGATGATCTTGGCGCGCATGCCGGTGGAGGCGTAGGGGGTGTAGTCCTGGCCGTCGCCGTCGAAGATGGCCACCTGTTCGCAGAAGCGCAGCGCCGTCTCGGCGGCCTCACGGGCGACTTCAGCCAAGCGGATACCGTTGACGCTGCGTTCGCTTTGCGTGGCATTGCGGATCGCAAAAGTTCCCAGCAACGACAGGACCACGAGCAAGATCAGCGTGACGATCAGCACCACGCCGCGCTCGCGCGGGCTGCCAGCGGTGCGGCTCGGAGAAGAGAGGGCGTGCGTCATGTTCACGGCGCGATCAGGCGATTGCGCAGCAGGACCGTGGTGGTGTAGGTCTTGCGCAGGTAGCCGTCGGTACGTGTCGCGTCGATGTTGTCGCATTGCTTGTAGGTCAGGCCACCGACGGGCGCGTCGCGCACGGGCCGGTCGCTGCGCATCTGCAGGCACACGCGCACGCTCAGCACGCGGCTCCAGCGGTCTTCGGTGTTGTCGGCCAGCACGCCAGTGGTGGGCAGGAGGTCGACGCCGGAGGCATCGAGGTAGTTGACGATCTGATGCCGCATCGGGTCGTAGGTGGCCGCGAGTTCGGCACTGGGGAGGCTGGCGACGCCGTAGAGGATTTGCATGCTTTCGACATTGGCGAGCAGCGGCTGCGAGGTGCCGACGGCATTCCCGGCATTGCCCTTCTCCATGCCGCGGCAAGACAGCATGGGGGCCGTGTTCGCCACCGTCACCAGATAGCGGTTGTCGGCCAGCGTGTAGTTGCCCGGCGGCAACGTGCCGGGGGCCGGTGTGGGGGGCGGGCTCACCTGCGTCGGTGTCGCGGCGTTGATGGCGTTGCCCAGGCAGTTCGTCGCCAGCGTCGAGGCGGTGAGCTGGGGCATGGTGTTGTCGATGTTGGCTTCGTAGCGGATGGCGATGGCATCGCTGCCATTGCCTGTGACGCACGAGAGCTTGTCGAAGGCAACCCCAGCGTCGGTGAATCCGCCGTCGCAACCGCGCACGGCGGGACCGGCATAGTTGCCCATGACCGTCGCGCCGTTACTCGGAATGAGTTGCTGCGAGTAGCCGGCCTGCTTGAGCTGTTGCTGGATCAGGTTGAGCGCGAGGATGCCGTCCTCGTTCAATTGCGTCTCGAGCTCCGACAACTGGCTGCTTCGGCTGGAGGTTGCGAAGACAGACAGGGCCGCGGCCAGGATCACCAGCCCGAGCGTCAAAGCGACCATCAGCTCGATCAGCGTGAAGCCGCTGGATCGGTGACGCACGCATGCGGGAGAAACGAAGGCGGCGCTCATAGCATGATCCGGAAGTACATGCAGTTCACCGAAGCCCCGGTTGCAATGTTGGCACCGGCGGGACAGAACTGCTGCAGCGGCCCCTGCGGTCCGAAGCCGGCGCCTTCCTCGATGGCGCTCCAGATCAGCCAGACGTTCAGCATGCGCGTGGCGGGCAGGCCTTTCACGCCCGAGGGGGCTGCGGTCAGGTCGGCGGTGACGTACGCAGTGCCTCCCGGCAGGCGGTTGGCGACGTTGGTAAGCCACTGCAACTGGTCGTACTTGGCGATGGCCGCGCCGCAGTTGTTGATCGGATTGGCGGGCACGGAGGTGTCGACCTTGCAGATGTCCGGCGCTGATGTGGGATCTTTGGCTGCAGCCTCGCGCACGCTTGCGTTGTAGGCCTTGGCGTGGGCGTAGGCGGCAAAACCGGCGAGGTTGGCGCGGGCGCGCTCCGCGTAGTCATTCACCAGACTCAGGCCGGTGGCGCGCATGCGGGAGAACTGGTTGTATTTGAGGGCCGCCGAGGTCAGCCCCGCCATGCCGAACAGGGCGACGGACAGGATGACCATGGCGACCAGCACCTCGATGAGGGTGGCGCCTCGCTGTATGCAGTGGAGGTTGGGTTTCATTCGTTGCTAGCACCGGAACAATCGGTGCCGTCCGTTGGGTAACGCATGCGGCCGACCCTGCTGATGCAGAGCATCTTCTGCATCCACGGTGGGTTGTCGGCCGCCTTGAGGCCGGTTGCATCGAACTGAATGCCGGCGGCGCCCGACTGCATCAGGCCGTTGGGCAGGAAGACAAAGCGTCCCGAGTTCGCGATGTTCGCGATGCCCGGTAGCGCATCCTGGCGAAGCAGCAATTCGTCGCCCGTTGACCCGGAATAGTCCGAGGTGGCGTCGCGGTCGTTGTTGACGAAGACGATCCAGCCATCCGCGAGGTTCTTGGCGCCTGCACCGGTTGCGCAAGCGGTGGCGGTGCCTGCACCCAGTTGGCAGATGACAACCGGCCGCGCTCGCGCGATGGCTTCGGTGCGCGCGATGCGAAACGAACCGGTCAGCGCGTTGACGGCGTTGGCAAGGCGCCACTGCACGATGAAGCGCGTCATCGACGGTGCCGCGATCCCGATCAGGATCGCCAGGATTGCGATCGTGACCATCAACTCGATGGCCGTCAGTCCGAGTTGCTCGCGCAGCCGCGCCTCCCGCGAAAAATCGCGTCGTCTCATGCCCATAGGCCTCCCTGGTTTTTTAAGAATTTCGACTCACAGGTTCGGTGCGGAGACTAGTGGCCGATGCACATGCCCGACAACGTCTGACCGACGTTCGGTCCGTTCGAAACGATGAGCGGAAACGCCTCGAAGCGCGGAGTGAAAGTCTGGTATTTCGGGGTGTTTGGCTGGTACTTTTTCTCTTCTGCGGAAGAGGGCTTCGCGCGCTTGCCCGTGCCTCGTTTTTCAACCTTGAATCACAATGCTTCGATGACTGCCGCATCCCCTGTCGAATCCGGCTTTGCCTTGTTCCCGACCGCCATCGGCGCCTGTGCGCTGGCCTGGGGGCCGCAGGGTCTGGTCGGCGTGCAACTGCCTGAAGAGCGGGGCGAAGCTGCGACGCGTGCGCGCATGCACCGGCGCTTTCCCGAGCTGGAGGAAGCGCCACCGTCGGAGCGTGCGCTGCACGCCATCGCAGGCGTGCAGGCGCTGCTCGAAGGTGCGACCGACGACTTGTGCGACATCGAGCTCGACATGCGCGGCGTGTCCGAATTCCATCAGCGCGTCTACGCGATCGCGCGGCGCATTCCGCCGGGGCAGACGCGCACCTACGGCGAGGTGGCCGAAGAGCTTGGCGATAAAGGCCTCTCGCGCGCGGTCGGTCAGGCCATGGGCCACAACCCCTTCGCGCCGGTCGTGCCATGCCATCGCGTGCTGGCCGCGGGCAACAAGCCGGGCGGCTTTTCGGCGGGCGGCGGTGCGTTGACCAAGCTGCGCATGCTCGACATCGAAGGCGCCACGCCGAGCGGAACGCGTTCGCTGTTCTGAGCGGGAGTGTTCAGGCCGCTGGCACCGGCAGCCGTTGCAGCCCCGCGATGCGCGAGCCGAAGATGATCGCAGCCTGCAGCACGAAGCCCGCGAGCGCCAGCAGCAGGCAGGCCGGTTCGCCCCACATCGCACCGACCAGGCCGCCGAGCGCCGCACCGACCGGGCGTGCACCCGCGTTCACCGTCAGGAACACCGCCGACACCCGGCCCAGCATCGCCGAGGCCGTCACGCTCTGGCGCAGCGTGGTCGAGGTGATGACCCAGACCATCGGCCCCGCGCCGAACAGGAAAAACGAAAGCGCGGCCAGCGAGGCGCTCGGCACGAGGAGCGTGGCTGCCATCGTCGCGGCAGCGGCGACCGCCACCGCCGGCCCGACCTGGATCGCGCGTCCGAAGGGCAGCCGCGCCGTCACGCGCGAGGTCAGCAGCGCGCCGACGACCATGCCCGCACCGTACATCGCGAGCGTGAAGCCCACGGCCTGCGCGCCGAGGCCGAGCACGCGCACGGCATAAGGCACATAGCCCGCCTGCAGTACGAACCACGAGATGTTGAAGACCGCGCCGGTCATCAGCATGGGCCGCAGGAACGCGTGTTGCCAGACGAAGCGCGCGCCGTCTTGCACCTCACGCAGCGGATGGCGTGACGGGGCCGCGGGGCGGGGCGCTTCGTTCAAACGCAGCAGCAGGCCGACGGCCGCCACCGACAGCACCGCCGCCAGCACGAAGGCCGACGAGGCCCCGGCCCACGCGACGAGCGCGCCCGCAAGCGCAGGCCCCGCTGTGAAGGCGGCGCTGCGCGCCAGCTCCAGCCGCCCGTTGGCGAGCGCCAATGCGTTGCGTGGCACAAGGGCCGGCACCAGTGCGGGCGCCGCGACGCTGAAGCCCACGGTGCCGACCGCGCCGAGGAACCCGAGCACGGCCAGTCCGCCGATGCCGAGCGTCGACGACAGCACCATGCCGAGCAAGGCCAGCAGCGACACGGCGCGCAGGCCCTCGGCCCACACCATCAACCGACGGCGCGACATGCGGTCCGCGAGCAGCCCCATCGGCAGCGAGACCAGCAGGAAGGGCAGCGTCTGCACCGCCGCAAGAAACCCGATCTCGCCGGGCCCGGCGCCGAGCGCGAGCACGGCGACCAGCGGCACGGCCGCAAGACTCAGTTGTTCGGCGGACTGCGCCGCGAGGTTGGCCCAGGCGAGGTGGGAGAAGGAGCGGGGAAGGGGCGATGACATGTGGCAGGACACGAAGACAAAGACCGCATCGTGCGGCCTGCACCCTCGCGCCGCTGGCCGTTTACGGACGTGGAAGCGTCAGCCCGGATTCATCTGCTCGAACCACTCGGCAACACACACTGCTTCGGGTGCCGCGTCAGGCGCAAGGCCGTAGTAGTAGCGCTCCAGCGTCATCCGCATTTCGGGCAGCGGCGACTGCAGTCGCCCCGACGCCAGGTCGTGCGCCACCAGCGAGGTCGGCGCGAGCGCAATGCCCAGCCCGTCGACCGCGGCCTGCAGCACGAAGTGCAGGTGATCGAACTGCAGCCGCCCGGCCGGCCGCGCGCGCGGTGCGCCGACCTGCTTCTTCCAGTCGTCCCAGTCGTCCTTGCGCGTGCGCGCCGACAGGAGCACATGCGAGGCGAGGGCGCGCAGGTCGGGCAGCGGCTGCGTCTTGAAGAGCGCGGGCGCGCCGACAACAAGCACCTCGTCTTCGAGGAAGGGCCGCACTTTGATCGACGACGGCCAGCCTTCGAGCCCGCGGCGCACGGCGATGTCGAAGCTGTCCGCAGCCTGCTCGGGCATGACGGTGCTCGTGACGACCTGCGGCTCGATGTCGGGATGGCGTTCCACGAACGACGGCAGCCGCGGAATCAGCCAGCGCACCGCGAACGAAGGCCGCACGTTGATGCGCACCGCGCGCGCCGGTCCCTGCAGCTGCAGCGCCCGGGCCGCCGCATGGATCTGCGCGAGCGCGGGCTCGGTCTCCGCAAAGAACTGCTGACCCTCGGGCGTCAGCGTGACCTGCCGGATGCGGCGCTCGAACAGTGCCACGCCCAGGCAGGCCTCGAGGCTCTTGATCTGCCGGCTCACCGCGCTGTGCGTCACATGCAGTTCGACCGCGGCGCGCGTGAAGCTCAGGTGGCGGGCCGCCGCCACGAAGGCACGCACGGCATGAAGGGGCGGTTCGCGAAGCGGCATGCGTGCGATTTTCTCACGCATGCCGCGCGGGAATGTCGTTTGTCGGCGGGCGGTGCGAGCGGGCACGATACGGGCTCGATGTCCGCTGCACCACCGCCTTCCGCCCCCGCCGTTCCTGTTCGATCCACCGACCAGGATTCCCGCCACGCCGCCATGGCGCTCGGCCTGTCGCTGCCGGCCGATGTGGTGCTCTACCTGCTGCTGCCCATGTACGCGTCGCAGTTCGGCGTCTCGCTGGCCGAGGTCGGCCTGTTGCTGGCGGCCAACCGGCTGGTGCGCATCGCGGGCTACGGCTGGGTGGCGCGTTTCTATGCGCGCCATGGCGACCGGGCGAGCTGCACGCTGGCTGTGGCGGCCGCCGCGTGCTGTGGGCTGGGCTACGCCACGCTCTCGGGTTTCTGGGCACTGCTGCCGCTGCGGTTGACCTGGGGCCTGTGCTTCGCGGCGCTCAACCTGTCGACGCAGGCCCTGGCCACGGCCGACCCGATCGGCGCCGCGCGGCGCAGCGGGCGGTCGCGCGCCTTCATCGCGACCGGCCCGGTGCTGGCGCTGCCGCTCGGCGCGCTGCTGGCGTACACGGTCGGGCCGCGCGCGATCTTCGGCGTGCTGGCGGTGGTGTCGTTGCTCGCGCTGTTCGTCACGCGGCGGCTGCCGTCGAAGCCGCATCACAGCGCAACATCTACGGTCGCGACGCGGCGCTTCTCGCGGCCGAATGCGCTGGACGGCTGGTCCTTCATGGAAGGGCTGGCGCTCGATGGCCTGTTCATCGTGGGCCTGTCGTACCTCGGCAAGGACCTGCTGCCTGGCGGTGCGGTGATCGTGGCCGGCGTTCTGATGGCGCTGCGCTACCTCGCAGAAATCTTTCTCGGGCCTGTGGGCGGGCGCATGGCGGAGCATTTCGGCGCCGAGCGCCTGCTCGTGAGCCTGTCGCTGGTGACGTCGCTCGCGCTCGTGGGCTTCGGCCTGGGCTGGCTATGGAGCTGTGCGGCGCTGATCGTGGTGCTGCGCGCACTGCAGCTGCCGCTCTTGCCGCCCATCGTCGCGCGTCGCACGCCCGGACCGGAGCGCGTGCGGGCGCTCGCGGCCCGCGCGGTCTGGCGCGACATCGGTGCGGGCGCCGGACCCTTGCTGGCCGGCGTGCTGCTGCCCATTGCTTCGCCGCCGTGGATCTACGGCACCGCCGCGCTGCTGCTGGCGGTCGCGGCGCTGGCGTGCGTGCGACGCGCCGCGGCGCCGACCCCGATTCAGGAGAACATCACCCCATGACCACCATCGACACCGTTGCGCAACTCGAAGCCCTGTTCGGCCAGCCGGGCGAGGCCTCGCTCAAGAAAGAGGTGCCGTACCTGCACCCGAGCTACCAGGCGCTGATTGCCGCATCGCCGTTCGCGGTGCTCGCGACCCTCGGCCCCGGCGGGCTCGACGCCTCGCCGCGCGGCGACGCCCCGGGCTTCGTCGCGGTGCAGGACGAGAAGACCTTGCTGCTGCCCGAGCGGCGCGGCAACAACCGCATCGACAGCCTGCGCAACATCGTGGCCGACCCGCGCGTGGCCTTGCTGTTCCTGATTCCGGGCGTGGGCGAGACGCTGCGCGTGAACGGGCGCGCACGTATCAGCGTGGCGCCCGAGTTGCTGGCGCGCTTCGCGGTGGAAGGGCGCGCGCCGCAGTGCGTGATCGAGATCAGCGTCGAGACCGTGTTCTTCCAGTGCGCCCGCGCGATCCAGCGTTCGAAACTCTGGGCGCCGGTGCCGGAGGACGCGCCGCGCACCGTGCCGACGCCGGGCGCCATCCTTTCCGCGCTGACCGATGCGGCCTTCGACGGCGTCACCTACGACCGCGAACTGCCCGCGCGGCAGCGGTCGACGCTGTACTGAACGGGGCGGCGTACCGCCCGGTAGAACGAATGCACTAGCGGCGAAAGCCGCCGACCCCACGCCTGCACCGATTGCGAGCCTTCGCCACAATCGACCCAATGCGTTCTTCTCCGTTCTTCAAAATGGCCCTGTTGTTGGGCCTGCTCTCCGCCATCGGGCCCTTCGCAATCGACATGTACCTCCCGGCTTTGCCCGCCATCGGGCAGAGCCTGCATGCGGACATCGGCGCGGTGCAGATGAGCCTCACCGCCTTCTTCCTGTCGCTCGGCGCGGGGCAGCTGCTCTACGGCCCGATCTCCGACATGGTCGGGCGCAAGCCGCCGCTGTACGCCGGGCTGGTGCTGTTCGCGCTCGCCAGCGTGGGCTGCGCGTTGGCGACCGACATCCAGACGCTGATCGCTCTGCGCTTCGTGCAGGGCCTGGGCGCCGCCGCGGGCATGGCGATTCCGCGCGCCGTGGTGCGCGACCTGCACACCGGCACCGACGCCGCGCGGCTGATGTCTTTGCTGATGCTGGTGTTCAGCGTGTCGCCGATCCTGGCGCCGCTCGCGGGCAGCGTGGTCATCGCCTTCACCGGCTGGCGCGGCGTGTTCTGGGCCGTCACCATCGCCGCGGTGGCGGGCCTGGCCATGATGGTCAAGCTGCTCGACGAAACGCGCCCGGCCTCGGAGCGCGTCGAAAGCAGCCTGGGCAGCGCGCTGTCGGCCTACTGGCTGCTGCTGCGCGACTGGCACTACCTCGGGCTGGTGTTCATCGGCAGCTTCGCCATGGCGGGCTTCTTCACCTACCTGGCGAACTCGTCCTTCGTGATGATCGACCACTACGGCCTGTCGCCCGCGATGTACAGCGTGGCCTTCGGCGTGAACGCGGCGGCCTTCATTGCAGCCTCGCAGTTCACGGGCTCGCTGGGCGAGCGCTACGGGCTGGTCAACCTCGTCAAGTTCGGCGTGGTCTGCTGCGGCGTGGCGATGGTCGCCATGTTCATCTACTTCGCGATGGGCGGCGACAACCTCTGGGTGCTGATCGTCCTGTACTTCATCGCCTCGGGCTTCATGGGCCTCGTGATCCCGACCACCGGCGTGCTCGCGCTCGAGATGCACGGCGCCATCGCCGGCACGGCCTCCGCGCTGCTGGGCACGCTGCAGATGCTGACCGGCGCGCTCGCGATGGCGGTGGTGGGCCTGTTCTCCAACGGCCGTCCGCTGCCGATGGTGGCGGGCATGGCCGCCGGCGCCCTCATCGCGCTGGTGCTGACCTGGCTCACGCTCGGCGGTGTGCGCTCCGAGCCGACCGAGGGCAGGGCGCAAGGGGCCTGACATGACGGCGGCCACAGCAAGCGACGCCAAGCCGCTTCCCCTCGACGGCCTCGCTTCGCCCGCTCGCGGCTGGGCGATGCTGGTCATCATCCTCGGGCTCACGGTGTCGGTGCTCGACGGGACCATCGTCAATCTCGCGCTGCCGGGCATCGCACGCGAGCTGCAGGCCACGCCGGCGCAGGCGATCTGGGTGGTCAACGCCTACCAGATCGCCACGCTGGTGATGCTGCTGCCGCTGGCTTCGCTGGGCGACCTCGTGGGCTACCGGCGCGTGTACCTCGTGGGCATGGCGGTGTTCACCGTCTCCTCGCTGGCCGCGACCTTCGCCAATTCGCTCGGCACGCTGATCGCGTCGCGCGCGCTCCAGGGGCTGGGCGCGGCGGGGATCATGAGCGTCAACGCGGCGCTGGTGCGGCTCACCTACCCGTCGGCGCAGCTGGGCAAGGGCATGGCGATCAACTCGCTGGTGGTCGCCACCTCGTCGGTGGCTGGGCCTTCGGTGGCAGCGGCGATCCTGTCGGTGGCGTCGTGGCCGTGGCTCTTTGCCATCAACGTGCCGCTGGGCATCGTCACCTTTGCGCTGGGCATGCGGGCGTTGCCGTTCAACCGCTCGGCGCCGGCCGCGGGCGCGCGCTTCTCGCTGGTCGACGTGACGCTCAACGTGCTGATGTTCTCGCTGGTCTTCCTCGGCGTGGACCAGCTGGGCGTGCGCGAGGGCGGGGTGCAGGCCACGGGCACGCCGTGGTCGGCCTGGGCCACGCTGGGGGCCGGGCTGGCGGTGGGTTTTGTCTACCTGCGGCGCCAGCGCAAGCTGACGGTGCCGCTGTTCCCCATCGACCTGCTGCGCATTCCGGTGTTCGCGCTGTCGATGGGCACCTCGGTGGCGGCGTTCTGCGCGCAGATGCTGGCCTACATCGCACTGCCGTTCTTGCTGCTCGATGTGTACGGCCGCAGCCACATCGAGGCAGGCCTGCTCATCACCGCGTGGCCGCTGGCCATCGTGGTGATGGCGCCCATCGCCGGCCGGCTGATCGGGCGCTACCCCGACGGGCTGCTGGGCGGCATCGGCCTGGGCCTGCTGGCCACCGGCCTTGCGCTGCTGGCGGCGCTGCCGGCGCACCCGGGCAATGCCGACATCGCCTGGCGCATGGCGCTGTGCGGCCTGGGCTTCGGCCTGTTCCAGTCGCCCAACAACCACACCATCGTGAGCTCGCCGCCGGCGCACCGAAGTGGTGCGGCCAGCGGCATGCTCGGCACGGCGCGGCTCACAGGGCAGACGCTGGGGGCCGTGGTGCTGGCGGCGGTGTTCAGCATCTGGAGCCCACACGGCGGACACGGTCCGGTGGTGGCGCTGGTGCTGGCGGCGGGCTGCGCGGCGGTGGCTGCGGTTTTCAGCAGTCTGCGGCTGAAGACGACAAGCCCGCACGCCTGAATAAGGTAGGGTACGGCCTCATGAAGGAAGTACCTGACACCGTGGTGTGCCCGGGCTGCGACGCGGTCTATGCGCGCACGCCGCTGGCGCCGCGCGACGTGGCCGAGTGCCCGCGCTGCGGCACCGAGCTCGACCGGCACCCGGGCGCGCAGCAGCGGCGCATCCTGCCGCTGACGGTCGCGAGCCTGATCATGTTCGCCATTGCCAACCTGTTTCCCATCGTCGAGATCGAGCTGCAGGGCCTGCGCAGCCAGACCACGCTGGCCGGTGCGGTGGTGGTGCTGAGCGCCGAGGGCATGTCGCCGGTGGCGCTGCTGGTGCTGGCCACGACCATCCTGTTTCCGCTGCTGCAGCTGTGCATCCTGGCCTACCTGCTGGTGCCGCTGGCCCGCGCGCACCGGCCCTGGGGGTTCGCGATGCTGGTGCGCATGATGCAGTCGCTGCGGCCCTGGGGAATGATCGAGGTGTTCCTGCTCGGCGTGCTGGTGGCGATCGTCAAGCTGTCGAGCATGGCGACGGTGGTGCCGGGACCGGCGCTGTGGGCCTTCGTGGCGCTCACCGTGACGCTCACGGCGGTGCTGTCGTTCAACCCCGGTGCGTTCTGGGAAATGACCTTCCGCCAGGCCGATGAGGAAGACGCACAAGCGGATGCAGAAGCGCCGGAGGTGCGCGCATGAACGTGCGCGGGCTGCCCGCCCGCCTGGCCTCGGCGCGCCCTTGGGAGGCGCAGGCCGACGACGACCATGACCACGCAAACCCGGTGCCGACGGCCGCCGGGCTCGGCCTGCACGTCTGCACGCACTGCACCGCTGTCTGGCGCGATGCGGAAGAGGGCGAGGCCTGCGCCCGCTGCGGCACGCGCCTGCACACGCGCAAGCCGCAGAGCCTGAACCGCACCTGGGCCTTCCTCATCGCGGCCTGCATCATGTACATCCCGGCCAACCTGCTGCCGGTGATGATCACGCGCACGCTGTTCGGTGCGCAGTACGACACCATCCTGAGCGGCGTCATCTATTTCTGGGTGTCGGGCGCGTGGGGGCTGGCGGCCATCGTGTTCATCGCGAGCTTCCTGGTGCCGCTGTTCAAGCTGGCGGTACTGCTCTTGCTTGTGGTGCTGGCGCAGCGGCGCAGCAACTGGCGCCGGCGCGAGCGGGCCAAGCTGTATCACATCATCGAGATCATCGGACGCTGGTCGATGCTCGATGTGTTCGTTGTGTCGCTGCTGACCGGGCTGGTGCAGATCCAGGGCTTCGCGGTCATCACCGCGGGCGTGGGCATTGCAGCCTTCGGTGCGGTGGTGGTGCTGACCATGCTGGCCTCGCTGAGCTTCGACCCGCGCCTGACGTGGGACGGCCCGGTGCCGCAAGCCGACACGGACGCAACCGAATTTGAAAGCAGGGAAGAAAAAATCGCATGAGTGACGAAGACACGCAACCGCAAGACCGTCCGGCAGCGTCGGCCCCGCCCGCGCTGCCGAAACCGAAAGTGGCGCGCCGCCGCGAGTGGCTGCCCTCGCTGATCTGGCTGATTCCCATCGTCGCCGCGCTGGTCGGCGTGACGCTGGTGGCCAAGATCCTCATGGGGCGCGGCCCCGAGATCGTGCTCACCTTCAAGACGGCCGAGGGCCTCGAAGCCGGCAAGACCGCCGTGAAATACAAGGACGTGCAGATCGGCCTCGTGCAGAGCCTTCGGCTGGCGCGCGACCGCTCGCACGTGCGCGTGCTGGTGCAGCTCAACAAGGACGCCGAGGGCTTCACCTCGACCGACTCGCGCTACTGGGTGGTGCGGCCCCGGCTCGACACTTCGGGCATCTCGGGCCTGGGCACGCTGCTGTCGGGCGCCTACATCGGCGCCGACGCGGGCGTCGAGAAAGAAACCTCGGGCGAATTCACCGGCCTCGAAGTGCCGCCCATCGTCACGCGCGGCGACTCGGGCCAGCAGTTCTTGCTGCGTGCGCGCGACGTGGGCTCGCTCGACGTCGGTTCGCCCGTGTACTTCCGGCGCATCAAGGTCGGGCAGGTCGCGGCCTACGAACTCGACGGCGACGGCCGCGGCGTCACGCTGCGGGTGTTCGTGAACGCGCCGTACGACAAGTTCGTCGGCATGAACACGCGCTTCTGGCCCGCCAGCGGCATCGACGCGCAGCTGAGCGCCAGCGGCTTCACGCTGCGCACGCAATCGCTGGCGACCATCCTGCTCGGCGGCATCGCCTTCCAGGCGCCCGACGACGCCATGGGCCCGCTGGCCAAGGAGAACACGGCCTTCGTGCTGGCGCAGGACGAAACCTCCGCCATGAAGGAGCCCGACGGCCCTTCGCAGACGCTGCTGATGTACTTCAACCAGTCGCTGCGCGGCCTCACGCCGGGCGCGCCGGTCGACTTCCGCGGCGTGGTGCTGGGCGAGGTGAAATCCATCGGCGTCGAGTTCGACCGCGCCGAGCGCGAGTTCCGCATGCCGGTGCTGGTGCAGATCTACCCCGACCGTCTGCGCCGCCGCGAGAGCGGTGCCGGTGCGCAGGAGACGGAGTCGCGCGCGACGCAGCAGGAGCGGCTGCGCTTCCTGACCGAGAAGGGCCTGCGCGCCCAGCTGCGCAACGGCAACCTGCTGACCGGCCAGGTCTACGTGGCGCTCGACTTCTTCCCGAAGGCGCCGCCCGCGAAGATCGACCTGTCGAAGAGCCCGATCGAGCTGCCGACCATCGCCAACGGCCTGGATGAAATCCAGACGCAGGTGCAGGAAATCGCCACCAAGCTCAACAAGGTGCCGTATGAGCAGATCGCCGGCGACCTGCGCACCACGCTGGCCACGCTCAACAAGACGCTCGCCAGCACCGAGCAGACCGTGAACCGCATCAACACCGACGTGACGCCCGAGCTGGCCGCGGCCATGAAGGACGTGCGCAAGACCGTCAACTCGGCCGAACGCACGCTGGCCGACGACTCGCCGCTGCAGCAGGACATGCGCCAGACCTTGCGCGAGCTGACGCGCGCCGCAGGCTCGGTGCGCATCCTGACCGACTACCTCGAACGCCATCCCGAATCGCTGCTGCGCGGCAAACCGGACGACAAGAAATGAAGACGACGACCTTCGCTCTCGCGTGTGCCGCCGCGCTGGTGGTGCTGACAGGCTGCGCGAGCAAGCCCGACAGCTACTACACGCTGGCCAGCCCGCCCGCGCTCACCGACGCGGCGCCTCGCGTTCCCAATGCGGCGTCGCCGATGTACATCGAGCTCGCCCCCGTGGCCGTGCCCGAGCGGCTCGCACGCCCGCAGATGGTGGTGCGCCGCCCGACCGGCGGCGTGCAGGTCGACGTGCTCGAGCAGCACCGCTGGGCCTCGTCGTTCGAGAACGAGCTGCGCGATGCGCTCGGCAGCGGCATCGCCGGCCGGCTCGGCGCACTCGACGTGACGCAGGGCGGCCGCCAGACCTCGCAGCCCGTGTGGCGCGTCGCGGTGCAGGTGCGCCAGTTCGACCTGGTGGACGGCGGGCGCGTGGACGCCGGCTTCAGCTGGACGCTGCGCCGTTCCGACGAAGCGCGCACGGTGGTGTGCCGGCTCGACGCGGGCGAGGCGACCGGCAGCGGCATGGATGCGTTGGCGCAGGGCGCGCAGCGCGTGACGGCGGCGGCAGCCGCGGCCATGGCACGCAGTGTGAGTGCGGCGCAGGCCAACCCGGGCGCGACGGCGTGCGCGATCTGACGCTTTGTTTTTGTCTTTCTCCCTCCCCCTCTGGGGGAGGGCAGGGGTGGGGGCGCGGCGGCGCTCGAAAGCACATGGCGTCCAGTTGGCAGATGCCCCCATCCCAACCTTCCCCCAAAGGGGGAAGGAGCCACACCGGCAACCCCTGAACCGGAGGCCCCATGGCACAGATCGGCAAGGCGCCCTGCGACGACACGCTGATCCTGCATGGGGCGAATCCACCCACGGAAGAGGGCGTCTGCCCCGAAGCTTCGAAGCCCTGGGTGCTCGCCGCGGCCATCGTCGGCTCGAGCATGGCCTTCATCGACGGCACCGTGGTCAACGTTGCCTTGCCTGCCATCCAGGCCGACCTGCACGCCACGGCCTTCCAGGCGCAATGGGTGGTCGAGTCGTATGCCCTGTTGCTCGCGGCGCTGCTGCTGGTGGGCGGCGCGCTCGGCGACCGCTACGGACGGCGGCGCATCTTTGCCATCGGCGTCGTCGTGTTCGCCCTGTCGTCGGTGGGCTGCGCGCTCGCGGCCGACGTGCAGCAGCTCATCGCCGCACGCGCGGTTCAGGGCATCGGCGGCGCGCTGCTGGTGCCGGGCAGCCTGGCGCTCATCAGCGCCGCCTTTCCCGAGAAGGAGCGCGGCAAGGCCATCGGCACCTGGTCGGGCTTCAGCGGCATCACGGCGGCGGTGGGGCCGGTGCTGGGTGGCTTTCTCGTCGATCACTTCTCGTGGATCTGGGCCTTTCTCATCAACGTGCCGATGGCGCTGCTCGTGCTGTGGATCGTGCGCCGTCACGTGCCCGAGAGCAAAGGCGCTGCGGCGCGCGGCGGGCTCGACCTGTGGGGCGCGCTGCTGGCAACCGCCGGGCTGGGTGGCATCGTCTATGCCTTCATCGAGGCGCCGACGCAGAGCTGGCGTTCGCCGGCCGTGCTTGCGGCGCTGGCCATCGGTGTCGTGGGCAGCGTGGGCTTCGTCATCGCCGAACGCCGGGCGCGCACGCCGATGCTGCCGCTGTCGCTGCTGCGCATCGGCAACTTCAGCGGTGCGAACCTGCTGACGCTGCTGCTGTATGCGGCGCTGGGCGGCGGGCTGTATTTCTTTCCGCTCAACCTGATCCAGGTGCAGGGCTACTCGGCCACGGTGGCGGGCGCAGCGCTGCTGCCGTTCATCTTTCTCATGTTCGCGCTCTCGGGCTGGGCCGGGCAACTGGTCGACCGCTTCGGGCCGCGCCTGCCGCTGGTCATCGGGCCGGCCATCGCGGCCGTGGGCTTTGCGCTGTTCGCGCTGCCTGGCGTGGGCGCGAGCTACTGGAGCGGCTTTCTGCCCGCTGTGGTGGTGCTGGGCTTCGGCATGACGGTGACGGTCGCGCCGCTCACCACCACGGTCATGAACGCCGTGGGGCCTGACCTTGCGGGCGTGGCTTCGGGCGTGAACAACGCGGTGTCGCGCGCGGCGGCGGTGCTGGCGATTGCGGTGTTCGGCGCCATCATGGCCTGGGCCTTCGACGCGGCGCTGGCCGAGCGGCTGCAGGCGATGGGCGCGTCGGACGAGGTGCGATCTTTTCTTGCGGCCGAGCGCGACCGATTGGCAGCGGCCGGCGCGCCGCCGGGGGCCGATGCGGCCACCGTTGCCGCCGTGAAGCGTGCCGTGGCCGAATCTTTCGTCGCGGGCTTCCGCTGGGTGATGCTGCTGAGCGCCGGCCTGGCCGTGCTGAGTGCGGTGAGCGCCTGGCTGATGATCCGCCGCACGCCCACGGACAACCCGGACAACAACAAGCCATGAGCCAGGAGACAAGCCCCCGATGCAAGCAGAACAACCGGCCGACGCGCCGCCGCACGTCGATGTCCTGATCGTCGGCGCCGGCCTCTCCGGCATCGGCGCCGCCTGCCACCTGCAGGCGCAGTGCCCGGGCCGCAGCTACGCGATCCTCGAAGGGCGTGAACGCAGCGGCGGCACCTGGGACCTGTTCCGCTACCCCGGCGTGCGTTCCGACTCCGACATGTACACGCTGGGCTACGTGTTCCGCCCATGGACGCAGGCCAAGGCGATCGCCGACGGTCCGTCGATCCTGCAGTACGTGCGCGACACCGCGCGCCAGCACGGCGTGGACGACAAGATCCACTACCAGCACCGCGTGGTGCGCGCCGCCTGGTCGAGCGCCGACGCCTGCTGGACGGTCGATGTGGAGCAGGGCCCCGACAAACAGCTCGTGCAGTGGCGCTGCAACTTCCTGTTCCTGTGCAGCGGCTACTACCGCTACGAAGCGGGCTACACGCCCGACTTCGCCGGCATGGCCGACTTCAAGGGCCGCATCGTCCATCCGCAGCACTGGCCCGCCGACCTGGACCACGGCGGCCAGCGCGTGGTCGTGATCGGCAGCGGCGCCACCGCGATGACGCTGGTGCCCGCCATGGCAAAGACCGCCGAGCACGTCACGCTGCTGCAGCGCTCGCCGACCTATGTGGTGGCGCGCCCCGCCGAAGACCCGATTGCCAACCGCTTGCGGCGCCTGCTGCCGGCGATGGCCGCGTACCGCCTCACGCGCTGGAAGAACGTGACGCTCGGCATGTTGTTCTTCCGCCTCGCGCGGCGCAAGCCGGCGCGCGTCAAGCGCATGCTGCTGGGCGGCGTGCGCCACGCACTCGGGCCAGGCTACGACGTCGCCACGCACTTCACGCCGCGCTACAACCCGTGGGACCAGCGCCTGTGCCTCGTGCCCGACGGCGACCTGTTCGCCGCGCTCAACGCAGGGCGCGCATCGATGGTCACGGACCACATCGACACCTTCACGCCCAGTGGCCTGCGCCTGAAGTCGGGCCGCGAACTGGAGGCCGACATCATCGTCACCGCCACCGGCCTCGAGCTGCAGGTGCTCGGCGGCATCGAACTGAGCGTGGACGGCCGCCGCATCGACCCTGCCGGCACCTTCAACTACAAGGGAATGATGTACAGCGACGTGCCCAACCTGGCCTCGTCCTTCGGCTACACCAACGCCTCGTGGACGCTCAAGTGCGACCTGACCTGCGCCTACGTCTGCCGGCTCTTGAATCACATGCAGAAGCACGGCTGGCGGCAATGCACGCCGCACAACGCCGGCCCCGATCTGTCGCCCGAACCCTGGGTCGATTTCAGCTCGGGCTACGTGCAGCGCTCGCTCGACAAGTTTCCGAAACAAGGCGCGCACACGCCGTGGAAGCTGCACCAGAACTACCTGCGCGACATCCTCCTGCTGCGCCTCGGGCGCGTGGACGATGGGGTGATGGCGTTCTCGAATCGCACGCGATAGCGGCCGTTTCGTGACACGGCGATGTATAGCTCTGCTCAATACAACATCGAAGATTTTTGAATTGGATCGATGGCAGGCGGCGGTGATTTACTCCGCCCGGCGTTGCACTCACTCTGCAAAAGACAGTGAGGCAGCTCCCGGGAATCACCCCACGACCCTGTGATGAGGAGACCTCATGAAGTCATCGATCCGTGCATCCCTGGCGGGCCTGCTGTTCGCAGCGCTTGCGGGCCATGCAAGCGCCGCTTCGCTGGACGCTTTCGCGACCACACCCAACGCGGCCATCTCCGGCAACAACATCGAGAACCTGACGCAGTCGACGCCCGAGATGTGCGCGTGGGCCTGCCTGGGCGCGCCACGCGGCGCCTGGTGCGTCTCGTTCGACTACAACAAAACGAACCAGAGTTGCGACCTGAGCGACAAGCGCGCCGCCGACGTGGGCGGGCTGAAGACCGACTACCCCGGCAACCCCTATGACCACTACAGCCTCAAGCCCGATCCGCTGAAGCCCTTTGCGCACACGGCCAATGCGGCCATCAGCGGCTACAACACCGAAGCCCTGCAGTCCGTGACGCCCGCCGACTGCGCCAACGCCTGCACCGACGCGAGCCGCTCGTCGTGGTGCAAGTCCTTCGACTACAACAAGACCCAGCAGCGCTGCGACCTGAGCGACAAGCGCGCCGGCGACATCGGCGGCCTGAAGACCGACTACGCCGGCAACCCCTACGACCACTATTCGCTGATTGCGGGCGACGGCGTTCCCAATCCTGTGCCCGGCAACAAGCACATCCTGCTGATCGGCATCGACGGCCTGCGCGGCGACGCCATCCAGTGCGCCGGCTGCGTGCAGACGCCGGCGATGTCGGCGCTGATTGCCGGCGGTGCCTTCCACGGCAACGTGCTGGCGGGCGGCACCAAGCAGGCGACCGTGAGCGGACCCGGCTGGTCGTCGGTGTTCACCGGCTTCTGGGCCGACAAGCACGGCGTGACCTCGAACACCACCACGCTGCCGCTGAAGAAGACGCACGTGTTCGACCAGATCAAGGCGGCCTGGCCGACGGCCACGACCGCGGTGGTGGGCGACTGGTTCAACATCACCCACAACCTGCGCCCGGCCCTGGCCGACTTCGTGGTCGCCAACGCGGCCAAGAACTCGCAGCAGGCCACCGATGCGGTGAAAGGCTGGCTGAGCTGGAAGAACCCGCCGACGGCCATCTTCTATTACCTGCACAACGTCGACGTCCACGCGCCGAGCTACGACCCGCTCAATGCTTTCTACCAAGGCAAGATCGCCGGCGAAGACCAGCAGATCCAGCAGGTGCTCACGGCGCTCACGTCGCGGCCGAACTACGCGAATGAAGAATGGCTGATCGTCGTCACCTCCGACCACGGCGGCACCGGCAGCAGCCACGGCGGGCAGACGGCGGCCGAACGCAGCACGCTGCTGATCCTGAACAATAACCACCAGAACCCACTCAAGCCCAGCTACTGCCTGGGCAACCTCGGGGGTACCGCATTGACGCAGGTGGACGGCACGACGCCGCACATCCTGGACTTCCTGGGCCTGCCGAACACCACCGAGGGGCAGAAGCACCCGGCGTGCGGGAACTGAGGGCAGGCCAATTCGAGAGGCGCCGAAGAGGAGGGTAGCCCGCGCGCATGCCGTCCATGGCAAGCGAAATGCCTACCCTTCGGCGATCGGCCGGTTGAACCCGCAGATAATCCTGCGGTTTTCACGTTTTTGAATCTCTCAGGTAGCCACGCCGTGTCGAAGCCAACCTGCCCCTGGACTTCGACCTGCCTTTTCCGGCTGTGGTGCGCCTGTGTTCGAACACTATTACCGCGAGCTGCTGAGCTTTCTGTCCCGCAAGGTACCCGACCGCGCCACCGCGGCCGACCTGGCGCAGGAGAGCTACGTGCGGGTGTACGAAGCGCAGCGCACCGGCAGCGTGGTGCGCGACCCGCGCGCGCTGCTGTACCGCACGGCCCGCAACCTCGTCACCGACCACCACCGCCGCACCAGCGTGCGCGCGGGCGGCGACACGGCAGCGCCGGATGAGGCACCACCCGACGCCGACGACTGCATCGGTCCCCAGACCTTCGAGCCCGACGCCATCCTGTCGTCCAGCCAGGGCATGGCGGCCATGGTCGAGACCATCGACCGGCTGCCCCCTCGCTGCCGCGAAGCCTTCGTGCTCTACAAGTTCGACGGGCTCTCATACGCCGAGGTGGCTGCGCGCATGGGCATTTCGGTGCGCACGGTCGAGATGCAGCTGCGCATCGCGATGGAGGCGTGCTGGGCGTGCCTGGAGCGAACCCGTGGTTCGCAGTGAGCTGAGAGCCCACAGAACACGCCCCATTACAGGGTTTGACCACGCTCGTGCGTCTACCCCCATAAGAACGATTCCCACGCCATGACCCCAACGTCACCACCGTCCGAAGAAGCCCTGCGCCTGCGACAGGACGTGCTGGACTGGTTCGTCCGCCGCCAGCGTGCGCACTGGGGCGCATCCGACGAACACGCGTTCCAGGCCTGGCTCAGCGCCGATGCGCGCCATAGCGCGGCCTTTCGCGAATGGGAGTCGCGCTGGCGCGCCTTCGACGCGATCGCGCCCGAAACGGTCGCGGGCTGGCGCAGCGGCTTCGAGGGCCGCGCGCCCGCCACGCCCACGCGCCGTGGTTTCCTGAAACCGGCGTTCGTGCTGGCCGCCTCCGGCATGGCGGTCGGTGCCGGCTACCTCGGGTGGCGCGAGGTGCAAAGTCAGCCCGTGTTCGAACAGGCCTTCGCCACCCGGCGCGGCCAGCAGCTCGAAGCACCGCTGCCCGAGGGCTCCCGGCTGCGGCTGGACACCGCCACCCGCCTCGAAGTGCGCCTGTTCCGCGACCGCCGCGAGGTGACGCTGATCGACGGGCAGGCGGTCTTCGCCGTGCAGTCCGATGCGAAACGTCCCTTCGACGTGCTGGCCGGTCCGCTGCGTGTGCGCGTGGTCGGCACGCGTTTTGCCGTGCGGCACACCCCCGGCATGCCGGGCGCCGACGGCACGCGGGTGTCGGTCGAAGAGGGCAAGGTGCGCGTGGTGCGCCGGGCGCCGGATGCGACCAGCGAAGTCTTTCTCATCGCCGGCCGGCAGGTGGAAAGCGACGCGCAGGGCCGGTTCTCCGCCGTCTCGGCCGTGCCGCGCGACGGCATCGCGCCCTGGCGCGATCACCGCCTGAGCTTCGTCGACACGCCGCTGGCCCGCGCGCTGGCCGAACTGGAGCGCTACGGCAGCACCGGCCTGGTGGTGAACGACCCGGCCGTGGCGGCGCTGCGCCTGAGCGGCACCTTCGATCCGCGGGACGCGCGCACGCTGCGGCGCGCCCTGGCCAGCGCCTTGCCGGTGCGGCTGAAGGAAGCCGGCCCGGTCGCGGAGCTCGTGCCCGCCCCCTAAAACAAAAGAACCCAAAAATTTTTCGCCGGCACTACGGGGATTCCGCCGGCTCGTGCGTCAGCCCAGATAGGAACCATTTGCATTCACTACCTGGAAGACGTTCGATGACGAAGCGCTTGATAACAAAGATGACACCCGCGCCGCTGGCCCTGGCCGTTGCATTGGCCCTGGCGAATGCGCCGTTGCTGGCCCGGGCGCAGGGTGCGCCCCAGCCGATCCGCATCGCCGCCCAGCCGCTGGCCGAGGCGCTGAACGACTGGGCGCGGCAGACCCGCATCCAGCTGGTCGTGCAGCAGAGCCTGGTCGCGGGCAAGACCGCGCCCGCCATCTCGGGCAGCCTCACGGCCCGGCAGGCGCTCGACCGGCTCCTGGCCGGCACCGGCCTGGCGGCCACGATGGAAGGCAATGCGGCGGTCATCAAGACCGCGCCGGCCACGGGCGGCACCTCGACGCTGCCGGCCGTGAACGTCATCGCCGACGGCGAGGAAAGCGCCACGGGCCGGGTGCAGGGCTACGTCGCCAAGCGCAGCGCCACCGGCACCAAGACCGACACGCCGATCATCGAGACGCCGCAGTCGATCTCGGTGATCACGGCCGACCGCATCGAGGCCATCGGCGCCACCAACCTCAAGGACGCGCTGGGCTACACGCCGGGCGTGTCGACCACCACCTACGGCGCCGATTCGCGCTACGACTGGATCTCGCTGCGCGGCTTCGACGCGTATTCACCGGGCTTCTATCTCGACGGCCTGCCGCTGCGCAACAACAGCACCTGGGGCGTGTGGCGCACCGAGAACTACGGCGCCGAGCGCATCGAGCTGCTGCGCGGTCCGTCGTCGGTGCTGTACGGCATGAGCGGCCCCGGCGGGGTGGTGAACGTGGTCAGCAAGCGCCCCACGGCGGAGCCCGTGCGCGAGCTGCAGCTGCAGGTGGGCGACCACGCCCGCAAGCAGGTGTCGGGCGACTTCTCGGGCGCGCTGGATGCCGACGGCAAGGTGCTCTATCGCATCACCGGGCTGCTGCGCGATGCGCAACTGCCGGCGGCCAAGGAGGCCGACGACCGCACCTACATCGCACCGTCGCTCACCTGGAAGCCGTCGAGCGACACCACGCTCACGCTGCTGTCGCAGTTCACCCGCACGCGCGCCGGCGTCTACACGCGCGCGCGGCCGCAGGTCGGCTCGCTCGATGCGACGGCGATCGGCACCACCATTCCGTCGACACTGTTCGTCGGCGAGCCCGGCTTCGACCGCTTCAATCAAGACCAGGAAATGGTCGGCTACCAGTTCGAGCACCGCATCAACGACACCTTCACGGTGCGGCAGAACGCGCGCTACGCGCACCAGAAGCTCGACTACACGGGCACGCAGCTGCGGGGCTTCATGGCGCTGAACCCCGAGGTGCCGAACGACCCACACAACTTCCAGCAGATGTCGCGCAGCGTGTTCGGCAGCCGCGAGAACATCGGCGCCGTGGCGCTGGACAACCAGCTGCAGGCCGACTTCCGCCTGGGCGAGACGCAGCACAAGGTGCTGGTCGGACTGGACTACCAGCGCACGCGCATCGACCAGGTCACCTTCAGCGGCGGCAGCGCCTCGCCGCTGAACATCTATGCGCCGCGCTACGGCGGCCCGATCGCGCTGCCCGAGCCGTACTTCAACGGCATCACCCGGCTCACGCAGACCGGCGTCTACCTGCAGGACCAGATCAAGTGGGGCGACCGCTGGACGCTGACGGTGGGCGGGCGCTACGACACCGCCGACAGCACGGTGGACAGCCGCATCGACGGCTCGCGCCAGCGCATCCGCGACCACAAGTTCACCAGCCGGGCCGGCCTGGTCTACCTGCACCCGAGCGGCTGGGCGCCGTACCTGAGCTACTCGGAGTCGTTCGCGCCCACGGCCACCATCGACCCGGTGTCGGGCGACCCGTTCAAGCCTGAAAGCGGCAAGCAATACGAGGCGGGCGTGCGCTACCAGCCCACGGGCAGCAAGGCGATGTACAGCGCCGCCATCTTCGACCTGCGGCGCAAGAACTACATCAGCTACGACGGCGAGTTCATGCCCAAGCAGACGGGTGAGATCTCGGTGCGTGGCCTGGAGCTCGAGGCCACGGCCGAGATTGCTTCGCGCCTGAACCTCACGGCCTCGTACAGCTACACGCCGCGCGCCATCGTCACGGCCAGCGCCAACACGAAAGAGATCGGCAGGCAGGCCACGGCCGTGCCGCGCCACCGGCTGTCGGTGTGGGCGGACTACCGCTTTGCCAGCGGCGTGAAGGTGGGGCTGGGCGCGCGCTACACGGGGTCGAACTACGGCGACGGCGAAGCCGCCTGGCCCAGCAAGGTGCCTGCGTCGACGGTGTTCGACGCCATGCTCGGCTACGACATCGACCGCTGGAGCCTGGCCCTGAACCTGCGCAACCTCACCAACAAGACCTACCTGGCCAACTGCGGCTACCGCAACTGCTACTACGGCTATCCGCGCACGGCGACGGCCACGGCGACTTACCGCTGGTAGCTCAGCGACGCTGTGCCAAGAGGTGCCGTCCCAGCGCCTCGAAGGCCGGCAGCGTGACCGGGTCGTTCGCGGCATTGCCCGCGATCGGGTGCGAGGCGTAGCGCACGATCACCATCTCGGCCTTCGGGTCGATGTAGATGCGCTGGCCGTGCACGCCGCGCGCCATGTAGGCACCGTGGTCGTTGTGCGTCACCCACCACATGTTGCGGTAGCTCCAGCCCTGCAGCAGCGGGTAGCCGCCCTTGACGAAGGCAGCCTTGTCGCCGCCGCGGCGGATGTCTTCGACGGCGGCCTTGGGCACGATCTGCCGGCCTTTCACGCGGCCGTCGTTGCGCAGCATTTCGCCGAAGCGCGCGAGGTCGCGCAGGCCGGTGTTCAGGCCACCGCCCGCGAAGGGCGTGCCGATGGAGTCGACGGTGAAGTAGGCGTCCTGCTCGGCGCCCAGGTGGCGCCAGATGCGTTCCGAGAGCAACTGCGCCACGGTGCGTCCGGTGGCGCGCGCGATCACCCAACCCAGCACGTCGGAGTTGACGGTCTTGTAGCCGAAGCCTTCGCCGTGCTTGCCCTCGGGCTGCACGGTCTGCAGGAACTCGTAATAGCTGCGCGGGCCGGTGTAGTCCTTGGGCTTGGGCAGCGGGTTGCCGGCCTGCGCATGGGCCCAGACCTCGGCCTTCGGGTCGGCGTAGTCCTCGCTGAATTTCAGGCCCGTGGTCATGTTGAGCACCTGGCGCACGGTGGCGTTGCCGAAGGCCGATTTCGCGAGCTCGGGCACGTAGTCGGCCACCGGCTTGTTGGCGTCGAGCGTGCCTTCGGCCACCAGCATCGCACCCAGCGTGCCGACCACCGACTTGGTGACCGACATGGCGCCATGCTGGCCGTCGTCCTTCAGCACGCCGAAGTAGCGCTCGTAGACCACGCGCCCGCGGTGCAGCACGAGGATGCCGTCGGTGTAGGTGGCGGCCAGCGATGCGTCCCAGGTCATGGGCGTCTTCGCGTCGAGCGGCGTGAAGCTGAGCGTGTCGATGTCCTGGCGCAAGGCCTGGGGCAGGGCGGTGGGCGCGCCGAGCCCGCGCGACACGTTCACGGTCGGCATCAGCTGGCGGAAATTCGACACGCTCCAGCGCATGGCCGGAAACTGGAAATAGCTGCCGTCGTCGAAACGCAGCGTGCGGTCGGGCGGTGGCGGCGAGCCGGTCATCCAGCCGAGTTTGGCGGGGTCGCTTGCGGCGGCATCAGGGAATGTGGCATCGGCCGCACCGGCCGACACGGCCAGGGCGGCGAGCCCGGCGGTCAGGAAAGCCTGGGCGCCGAAGCGGGTTCTTGAAGGGGCGAACATGGCAGTTCCGAAGCAAAGGACCGGACCATTGTGACCCTCGGCCCCGCCTGCGAACTTCTCACTGACAGCCGCGGCGCTGGTTGACAACGCGCCGCTTCGGCTTTGATACTGAACCCTCCAGTTCATCATCGAAGCAAAGGAGATTCCATGCAGAAGATCATTCCCTGCCTCTGGTTCGACGGCAACGGCGAGGACGCGGTCAAGTTCTACACCGCCATCTTTCCGAAGTCGCGCCTGACCGACACGCTGCTCTGGGGCGATGTGAATCCGGCCAAGAAGGGCAAGCTGCTCACCGCGACCTTCGAGCTCGACGGGCAGTCGTTCATGGTGCTCAACGGCGGGCCGGAGTACAAGTTCAATCCGGCCATCTCGCTCAGCGTGACCTGTGAGACGCAGGAAGAGGTCGACTACTACTGGGACAAGCTGCTCGAGGGCGGCGGCCAGCCCGTGCAGTGCGGCTGGCTCACCGACCGCTTCGGCGTGTCGTGGCAGGTGGCGCCCCTGCCGATGATCCGCATGTTCCAGGACAAGGACCCCGCCAAGGCCGCCCGCGCGATGGCGTCCATGATGACGATGATCAAGCTCGACATCGCCACGGTGAAGAAGGCCTTCGACGGGGAGTGACCCCCGCCGAGGCGCCGATCAGACCAGCCGCCCGATCGGCTTCTTGCGCCACACCAGCCGGTAGTACGCGGTCTGCAGCAGCAGCATCGCGCCGAAGGTGACCGGGTAGGCGACCCAGATCCCGTCCAGGCCCATGCCGAAGTGGCGGCTCATGAGCCAGGCCACCGGCACTTCCACGCCCAGGATGCAGGCGATGGTGATGAGTGTCGGCACCAGCACCGAGCCGCTGGCGCGCATGATCCCCGAGACCGCCGAGGCCATGCCGAACAGCACCATGCTCCACAGCATGATGTGCAGCAGGTTCTGAGCGATCTCGATCACCGGCGCACTGGTGATGAAGAAACCCATCAGCGGACGCGAGAACAGATAGCCCAGCAGCACCAGTCCGCCCGTCAGCACGAGGTTCATGCCCAGCGCGGTCTGCACGATCGCGCCGAGCCGGTTGGCGCGGCCCGCGCCGATGGCCTGCGCGCCGAGGATCGACGTGGTGATCGCGATCGAGATGGCCGGGAACTGCACGTAGGCCACCACCTGGTTCACCGCGCCGTAGGCGGCCGTGGCGTGGGAGCCGTAGCTGTTGACCATCGACAGCAGCACCACTTCGGCCAGCGCCACCACGATCATCTGCACGCCGGTGGGCACGCCGATCTTGAGCACCGCCTTCAGCAGCTGCGGCTGGATGCGCAGGCAGCGCACGAACTCCGCGTCGGGCGCGAGCGGGCTCTTTTTCTGGCGCAGCCGGAAGCCCAGCCACGTGGTTGCGACCGCGAACGACAGCACCGAGGCCCACGCGCCCGCTGCCACGCCGAGTTGTGGCAACCCGCCCCAGCCACGGATGAGCGCGGGCGTGACGACCAGGCCGATGGCCGTGGAAATCAGCAGCGTCAGCAGCGGCGTGATGGTGTCGCCCACGCCGCGCAGCATGGCCGTGGCCAGCAGGAACAGGAACACGCCGGGCATCGCGATCAGCATGATGCGGGCGTAGCGCGTGGAGTCGGCCAGCACGTCGGGCGGCGTGCCCAGCATGGCCAGCATCGGCGTGGTGAACACACCGCCGAACACCGCGATCGCCAGGCCCAGCAGCAGGCCCACCGTGAGCGTGGTGCCCGCCACCGCCTTGGCCTTGGCCGCGTCGCGCGCGCCCCAGGCCTGGCCGATGAGCACCGAGGCGCCGGCGCCCAGTCCGATGATGAAGGCGATGAAGAAGAACATCACCGGGAAGAAGCTCGAGACTGCCGCCAGCGCGCTCACGCCGAGCATCTGCCCGACGTAGATGTTGTTGATGGTGCCGGAGAGCGACTGCAGGATGTTGCTGAGCAACATCGGCGCCAGGAAGAACAGGAACACCTTCCACAGCGGACGCGATGCCCCCACGGGCGCCACCGGCACGCCCCGCAGGCCGCTCGGATTGCCGGGGCTGCGGGTGGTGGTGCTGCTGTTGTCGGGCGCCGCGCTCATGCGGCGCCCCAGCCACCGGCCGACAGCTTGTGCAGGTGCACGCGCAGGTCGGTGGGCCAGGGTTCCACAAGGTCGCTGAAGCGCTGATGCTCGCCCGCGAACAGCGCGCGCGTGGCTTCCTCGAAGTTGGGCAGGTTGCCCGCGATGGCGGTCATGAAACGGTAGGTGGCTTCGCGTGCGGCGCGCACGGTGTCGCGGTCGGCGTGCACGTGGCGCGCGTCGTCCACCAGCTTGCGCAGCGCCACCGAGGCGCCGCCCGGCTGGCGGCCGAGCCATTCCCAGTGGCGCGGCAGCAGCGTGACTTCGCGTGCGACCACGCCCAGGCGCGGACGGCCGACGCCGCGCGGTGCGTCTTCGTGTTTCTCGGCTTCGAGCGCGGAAGTTTCGATGGCCTTCGGGTCGCGCAGATCGACATCGAGCTGCTCGCCGGTCTGGTCGTCGAACACAAGGCAGGCGGCGGCGTCGCCGCGCTCGCGCAGTTGCGTGAGGACCTGGGCCTTGGTGCCGGCGGCGACGCGCTGGAAGCCGGCAAATGCAGTGAATGTGGTCGGTAGTTCGTCGGGTGACATGCGGATTCTTTTTTGAGTTGTCGATCCGGGCGGAACGAAACGAGGTTCGTAATCTACCCGCAGGACGGTTCAGGCGTGCGACGTATCGTGATCGCCCAGCGCCCGCAGCGCGGCATGGAGGTCTGGCAGGCGTTGCGCATCCAGCGATTTCACGGCGTCGGCACAAATCGCCTCGACGGTCGTGATTGCGACCTGCATCAATTTCCTGCCGCCGCTGCGAATCACCGCATGGCGCCGGCTGTCGCCATCCGTTCCCGTCATGCGCTCGGCCAGGCCGGTCTTTTCGAGCAGCACCATCTTGCGGATCAGCGCTGACATTGGCAACCCCAGCGTGTGCGCAAGCTCGGCTATCGGCATGTTGCCATTGCCGGCACGCAGCAACAGGTGGAGCAGGGTGAAGTCTTCATAGTCCAGGCCGTGAAAGGCGCCCAGGTCTTCGTTGAGTTTCAGGCGCAGGCTGGCGTGGGCGCGGCCGAGGTCGAGGCAAAAGGCCAATGCGTCGGTGCTCATGGTGTGTTGTAGCCCTTGTCGCCGGTGCACTGGAGTTCCTCGCGCCAGAGTTCAAGCAGTTTTTCCAGCTCGGCCGCGCGGTCGAAGACGGGGTCGTCGCGCTCCTTCACCCGGTCGATTACCTCGAAGCTGAAGTGCGTCGCGCCATGCGCTACCCAGTCGCGCTGCAATGCCTTGTTGCGGTGCGAGCGCAGGTTCAGCTCGAAGCGGGCGCGGTTCATGGCACCTTCGACGTCGAGGCTGCCGGCCACGTAGACGCGGCCGTCCATCAGGTGGCGGATGACGAAGACGCCGGCAGGGCGCACGCTGTCCTTGTATTGCTTGACGAGGGTACGTCGTGTGGAGGGAGATGGATTCATCTCCAAATATTACCCGGGCAAAATACAAAACACAATACATCCGGGTAAAAATAGATTCATTCGGCGCGCAACCGATGCCATCCCCGGAGGACGCGCCGATGCACCGCCCGCACGATGCGCCAGGGGCGGCTCTCGCGCACCCGCGTCAGCACGCCGTCTTTCCAAGCCTTCCAGCGCGGGTACCAGCGGGCGAACCAGGCCAGTTGCATCAGCGAGCCTTCGACCAGCTGGAAGATCCGCGCGACCACGGCCGTGCCCGCGAGCTTGGCCAGCAGCAGCACGGCCATGCCGCTGATCGCGTGGCCGCGCCCGAACAGAAAGAGCGCCAGCAGCTTCACGGGAAAGAGCAGCAGCACCGGCACGAAGAACGCCAGCAGTGCGCCCCACGGCGGCAGCGCGCGCAGCCGGGTTTCGAGCCGCGCCCAGAAGGGCAGGCGCGACAGCCGCGCGACCAGCGCCGCCAGCGGCGCCCAGCCCCATTCCTCGAACAGCAGCACCGGCACGAGGATCGTGGTGGCGACGACGCGAAACAGGGCGCGCAAGGCGCGCACGAAGGGGTTGTGCATGCGCGAAGGGTATCCGCACACGGCCGCGCGCCGCCGGGACCTTGCGGACCCGGCGGCGCATCGTTCGAAAAAGCGGCGTCTGCGCGCCTGCCTATTTGCGGCCGACGCTGCTGTCTTCCGCAGGCCGGAAGAACAGGTACTCGCCCCGGCCCAGTTCGGGCGTGACCTCGTAGCCGCTGCACCGCGAGACGTTGCACTGGATGACCACGACGCGCGGCCAGATGGTGGCCGAGGTCGGAAACCCCGGCATGTACTGCGGCACGTGCCAGACGCCGTAGTCGCCCACCGGCTCGGCGTTCTCCGTGCCGCTGGCGTTCTGCAGGCCGCTGCCCATGGGCATCCGCTCGATGCGGATGACCGGCGTGGCGGCGACCGACGCCGTCGCCACGCAACAGGCGGCCAGCCAGAGAGGAACGGTCCTGGTGTTCATGATGATGGACTCCAGATCCGGCCTCATTGCGCGTCGACCGGTGCTGCAGCCACCTCGTCGGCCGGCTCAGCCGGCAGGCGGCGCGCGATGCGCGCTTCCAGGATGTCCGGCTGCGGGGCCAGCGCGACCGGTGCCACGGCGCTCGCCATGACCGGGGCCGGTTCCGCGGCAGGTGCAGCCGCTTCCTCGGCGGGCGCTGCGGCCACGGGAGCCGGTGCCACCTCCGGTGCAGACACCGGGACGGCGGTTGCAGCCGGCGCGGGTTGCGGTGCCGGCTGTTCCTGCACCGGGGCTGCCATGGGCATCGCCTCGACCAGCGTGGCCGGTGCGGCGGGCTGTTGCACCGCCACGACCGGCGCGGGCACCGGGGCTGGAGCCAACGCGACAGGCGTCGCAGGTGCCACAGGCGCAACCGGTTGGGGCACGGCCACCGCCACGGGGGCCGGCACAGGTGCCGGTGCCACGGCCACCGGAGCCACAGGCGCCGCCGGACGTGCCGCCACCGGTGCGCCGCTGCCTGATGCCTGCGGTCCGAACGCACTGACGCGTTCTTCGGCGGTCATCGACTGCGGGCACTTCGAGCCGGTCATCTCCAGGGCCGCCTGGGCCTGCGGGTCCATGCAGTCCATGGCCAGCGACGCTGCCTTCATGCCCTTGTTCCAGAGCTCGCGGCTCATCTTCAGGCGCTTGCAGTGCTCGTCCGTCCAGGTGGTGCCGAAGCTCAGCCCGACCCCCGGGCCGTTGGCACTGGCGCTCGAGCTGCCCATGCAGGTGTCATTGCTGGTCGTCAGGTTCGGGCCGCTCACGGAGGGCACGTTCTTGACGGTGTAGCTGCCACGGTAGTCGACGACGCTGGTCGTCGCACCCGTGTTGTTGATGTTCTGTGTGCTGTTGCTGTCCACCGTGGCCCGGGAGGTGACATCCGAGGGGGCGGAGCTGTTGAAGTTCACCGCCTGGGTGTTGCCCTGGGCGTTGGTGGTGGCCGAGCTCTGCGACTGGTTGTTGGCGCCACCCGCCGTTGTTTGCGCCAAGGCGCCCGCGGACAAGCCCAGCAAGGTCAGGGCGATCAATGTTTTCATTTTTTCGACTCCTTTGGGAAGCGGGGGAGGGGCGTGCCCCTCCCCATTTCTGGTCCAACAACCGATTGACCGGATCGCTCAGGGAGCGGATGCCGTTGCGCCAGCGCCCGCAGTACCGCCGGTGGGAACCGCGTTCATCCAAGTCACCGCGTTGCCGGTGCTGGCATTGATGACGCCCGAGGAACCACCGGCCGAGCCTGCGCCCGCCGTGACAGCGGTGTTGTTGTTGAAGAAGCCGTTCGTGGCGTTGGACGTGGCGCTGTAGCCCGACAGCGTGCCGGAGGTCCGCGTCACCAGGGCGGCGCCGCCGCCAGGGCCCGCGGCCGTGGCGGCCGAGTTGTTGGTGCTGGAGGTGGCCACGCCGGTTGCGCTACCGCCGACCGGGTTGATGACGCCCGACGCGTAGTTGGCGTTGGCGGCCGAGCCCGCGTTGGCCTGAGCGTTCGCACCGCCTGCCGCGAGGCCGTTGCCGGTCGTCACGGCCAAGCTGGTCACGCTGCCCTGAGTGGCTGCCGTGCCGCCGACCGCTGCGCTGCCGGTGCGGTTGATGAAGTTGCCGCTCGTGTTGGATGCGGCATTGGCCGAGGCCGCCGAGCCCGAGTTGGCTGCGTTGTAGCTCAAGGCGCTGCCGGTTCCGGAACTTGCGGCAACCGAGCCTGCCGAGCTCGACGAGCCCGTGGTGGTGGCGGTAGCTGCAAGGGCCGTGCTGGTTGCGGTTGCCGAAGCAACGCCAGCCACGAGAACCACTGCCATGGCGATAAGAGTCTTCTTCATGATGCTTCCTCGATAGTGTTGAAACGAACCCGATCGCCGGGGAATCCGGCCATCAGCTAACGGTCAGCGAGCACGGATTGAAGGGATTCCGTTGCGACCGGGATGCAGTTTCAGCGGGGGGAAGCGATCGAAAAATGCCTCAGGGTGGGTAGTGCAAGGCTATGGCGAAAGCAATGCCCGAAGGCGTTTTGGGCGTTGGGAGGGAATCGGTTTGAGGCCCTGTTCCCCTCGTGGGCACTATCACTTTCGTTCACATTCTGGCAATATTGCAACCGAAAGAAACCAAGGTAATCAAAAAAGCCCCGAACCAAAAAAAGAGTAGATATCGATTAACTTTTGTTCACGAAGTCGCGACTTTTATCTGTGACAAGGGGACGCAAATGGAAAACGAACTTGACATTTCATTGACCGACGTCAGTGGCGGTGCTAGGAAATTCTCCAATCCTGGCCAGTTTGGTGGGCTCCTCGCGCCCTCGGCGGATACCCTGCCGTGGCCGGACTACCTCACAGGCCAGGAAACCAAGCCCGTTCGTGTCTTGCTCGTCGACGACGATCCCTTTGTTCGCCGCGTCATCGCCCAGGAGCTGCTGGGCGATCTGCGCATCCAGCTCGAGGGCCAGGCCGGCTCCCTGCGCGAGGGCCGGCGCCTCCTCATGCAGCATGAATTCGATGTGCTCATGGTCGACATCCGCCTCGGAGACGGCAGTGGATTCGAGCTCATCGAAGAAGCCAAGAAACACCGCAGCGCCGCCGAGATCATCGTCATTTCCGCCCTGGAAGACGAGCCTCAGGTGCTGCACGCTTTCGAGCTCGGCGCCTCGGGTTACCTGGTAAAGAACGCCTGGTTCCAGAGCTACGCCCAGGCCGTGCTGCAGGTGGTCAACGGCGGGGCCGCCATCACCCCCCGGCTGGCACGCCGGCTGCTCGTGCACCTGGACCACCAACGCTCCAATGCGAGCCCGGTGCGCCCGCCGGACAGCAAGGCCACCCTGTCGGCACGGGAGCGCGAAGTGTTGCGACTTGTAGCCACGGGATATGTGACGGAAGAGATCGCACTGCAGCTCACCATCAGTGCCCAGACGGTTAACGCGCACGTCAAAAACATCTACCGCAAGCTGCACGCCCACACCCGCGCGCAGGCCGTGAGCTTCGCCTCGCACCGGGGGCTGCTCTAGGGCGCGCTTCGGGCGCGCCGCGTTCGCAGCGGAGCCACCCATGCCCGCGTCGGCGCCCCCGCTCCCGCCGTATTTCCTGGAGGACCAGTTCGTGTGGCTTTCCATCGCAGCGTGGTGCGTGCTCCTGATCTGGCTGTGGCCGCGTGCCTCGCGCCGGCGGATGCTGCTGTGGGTGGGGCTTGCGTTTGCGCTGCACCTGACGCCGGTGGTGGGGCAGGTGATTCGCGCGACCTCGGCGATCACCACGCTGGGCACCGAGGTACCGCTCGCTTTCTGGGCCTTGCAGGGCGTGAACATTGCGGTGCTTTGCATGATCGTCGGCACCTGGTACCTCACGCGGCGGCGCCTTCTGCGCAACCGCCAGGCGCAGGCCGTGCTCGCCGAGCGCCGCCGCATCGCCAGCGACCTGCATGACGGCGTCGGCTCGCGGCTGGTGGCGCTCATGGCCAGCTACGACCCGCGCTCCGCCGACGCCCGCGAGCTGTCGATGGCCCTGCAGGCCTGCCTGCTGGAGCTGCAGATGACGGTCGACTCCCTCGACGACCAGGCCGACACCAGCATCGGCGAGCGTTTGGGTCATTTGCGTTACCGGCTGCAACCGGCGTTCGACCGGCTGGGCATCGCGCTCGTGTGGAATGTGCAGGACGTGGTGCTGGCGCCGCCGCTGTCGTCCGAAGCCGCGATGCAGCTGTGCCGCATCGCGCAGGAGGCCTTGTCGAACGTGCTGCGCCATTCGCAGGCGTCGCGCGTGGAAGTGCGCTTTGGCCCGCGCGAACGCTCGCACGGGCTGGTGCTCGAAGTGCTGGACGACGGGTGCGGCCTGGCCGGGGCGGCCGGCGAGCCCGGAGGCAAGGGCCTGCGCAGCATGCGCGAGCGCGCCGATGCGCTGCACGGCGAGCTGGCCGTCATGGACGCGGCGCCGCACGGGCTGCGCATCCGGCTCGTGATGCCCGGCGAGGTGCAGCCGTCGACCGCGGTTCCGATGGAGCCCGAGCGCACGTTGTAACCATCCCGTAGCGACGGCCGGCGAGGGGCGTCTTCGCCTATGGCAAACTTCCGCGCTTTGCCAGGGACGCGCTCAAGACATGCAGAAAATCATTCGCCAGCTCGCCGTTGAAATCAAGGTCGGCGAGCACCAGGTGAAGGCCGCCGTCGACCTGCTCGACGAAGGCGCCACGGTTCCGTTCATTGCCCGCTATCGCAAGGAAGTCACGGGCGGCCTCGACGACATCCAGCTGCGCGAACTGGAAGCCCGGTTGTCTTACCTGCGCGAACTTGAAGACCGCCGCGTGGCGGTGCTCAAGGCCATCGACGAGCAGGGCAAGCTGACCCCCGAGCTGCGCGCTGCGATCGAATTCGCGCCCACCAAGCAGGAACTCGAAGACCTGTACCTGCCGTTCAAGCAGAAGCGCCGCACCAAGGGTCAGATCGCCCGTGAATTCGGGATCGAGCCGCTGGCCGACAAGCTGCTGGCCGACCCCATGCTCGACCCCGCCGCCGAAGCGCAGGCCTTCCTGCAGCCCGCCACCACGCTGGACGACGGCAAGCCGGGCCCCGATTTCTCCACCGTGCCGCTCGTGCTCGACGGCGTGCGCGACATCCTTTCCGAGCGCTGGGCCGAAGACGCCGTGCTGGTGCAGGGCCTGCGCGAATGGCTCTGGAACGAAGGCCTGCTCAAGTCCAGCCTGATGAGCGGCAAGGACGAAAACAACGCCGACATCGCCAAGTTCCGCGACTACTTCGACTACGACGAGCCCATCGGCCGCGTGCCCTCGCACCGCGCCCTGGCCGTGTTCCGCGGCCGCGCGCTCGAGGTGCTCGACGCCAAGCTCGTGCTGCCCGTCGAACCCGAGCCGGGCAAGCCCAGCATCGCCGAAGGCAAGATCGCGCTGCACCTGGGCTGGAGCCACGCCGCCCGCCCGGCCGACGACCTGCTGCGCAAGTGCGTGGCCTGGACCTGGCGCGTGAAGCTGGCGCTGTCGACCGAGCGTGACCTGTTCACCCGCCTGCGCGAAGACGCCGAAAAAGTCGCCATCAAGGTGTTCGCCGACAACCTGCGCGACCTGCTGCTGGCCGCACCCGCCGGCCCGCGCGTCGTGATGGGGCTCGACCCCGGCATCCGCACCGGCGTGAAGGTGGCCGTGGTCGATTCGACCGGCAAGCTGGTCGAAACCGCCACCGTGTTCCCGCACGAGCCGCGCAAGGACTGGGAAGGCTCGCTGCACACGCTGGGCAAGCTGTGCGCCAAGCACGGCGTCAACCTCATCGCCATCGGCAACGGCACCGCCAGCCGCGAGACCGACAAGCTGGCCGGCGACCTCATCAAGCTGCTGGCCAAGATGGCCGCGCAGGCCGGTGCGCCCGAAATGACGGTCGACAAGGTCGTGGTCAGCGAAGCCGGTGCCTCGGTGTATTCCGCCAGCGAATTCGCCTCGCAGGAAATGCCCGATGTCGACGTGAGCCTGCGCGGCGCGGCCTCCATTGCGCGCCGCCTGCAAGACCCGCTGGCCGAGCTCGTGAAGATCGACCCCAAGAGCATCGGCGTGGGCCAGTACCAGCACGACGTGAACCAGAGCGAACTCGCGCGCACCCTGCAGACCGTGGTCGAAGACTGCGTGAACTCGGTGGGCGTCGACCTGAACACCGCGAGCGTGCCGTTGCTCAGCCGCGTGTCCGGCCTGTCGGGCAGCGTGGCCAAGGCCGTGGTGCGCTGGCGCGAAGCCAACGGCGCCTTCTCGACCCGCAAGCAGCTGCTCGACGTGACCGGCTTCGGCCCCAAGGCTTTCGAGCAGAGCGCCGGCTTCCTGCGCATCCGCGACGGCGCCGACCCGCTGGACATCACCGGCGTGCACCCGGAAACCTACCCGCTGGTCGAGCAGATCATCGTCAAGACCGGCAAACCGATCGCCGAGCTGATGGGCCGCGCCGACATGCTCAAGACGCTCAAGCCCGAGCTGTTCGCCAACGAGAAGTTCGGCGTCATCACGGTCAAGGACATCCTGGGCGAACTCGAGAAGCCCGGCCGCGACCCGCGCCCCGACTTCAAGGTGGCGCGCTTCAACGATGGCGTGGACGACATCAAGGACCTGGTCGAGGGCATGATCCTCGAGGGCACCGTGAGCAACGTCGCCCAGTTCGGCGCCTTCATCGACCTCGGCGTGCACCAGGACGGCCTGGTCCACGTGAGCCAGCTGAGCCACAAGTTCGTCAACGACGCCCGCGAAGTCGTCAAGACCGGCGACATCGTCAAGGTCAAGGTGATGGAAGTCGACGTCGCCCGCAAGCGCATCGGCCTGTCGATGAAGCTCGACGCAGCGCCCGCCCGCCGCGACGGCCCGCGCGACAACCGCTTCGAAGGGGCGGGGCGCGGCCAGCAGCAGCAACAAGGCCGACGCGACAACGCGCCGCAGCCGGCGGGGCAGATGGCGAGTGCGTTTGCCAAGTTGCAGGGGTTGCGCAAGTAAGCCACCCGCGCACCGCACGTTTCTTGCAGACACCGCCGGCATGAAAGCCCTGCGCATCTACGCCGGCCCCGCGGCCCGCCAGCACATCGAGCAACACGGCCTGCGCCCGCAGGACGTGCGCACCATCCCCGGCGCGGCAGGCGGGCCCAAGGGGCTGATCCTCGGGCCGCTCGATCGCTTCATCTTCGGGCGCTGGCTCACGCAGTCGAGCCAGCCGGTGGACCTGGTGGGTGCCTCGATCGGCGCGTGGCGGCTGGCGACAGCCTGCCTGTCGGACCCGGAAGCGGCCTTCGGGCGCTTCGAGCACGACTACGTGCGCCAGCAGTTCGAAGTGCCGCCAGGCCAGAAGCGGCTCAGCCCGCACCAGCTCAGCGAGCGTTTCGCGGAAAGCCTCGACACCTTCTACGGCGGACGCATCGGCGAGGTGCTGAGCCATTCGCGCTACCGGCTGCACGTGGTGACCTCGCGCGGGCGCCACATCCTCGGGCGCGAGGGCAGGGCGCGCACGCCGGTCGGCTACCTGGGCGCCTTTGCGAGCAACAGCCTGCACCGCAAGAGCCTGGGTGCGTGGCTGGAGCGCTGCGTGTTCTCCACGCCCGGCGCGGCCTTGCCCTTCGGCACGACCGACTTCCGCACGCGCCAGCACGCGCTGAGCGAGGCCAACTTCAACCGGGTGCTGCAGGCGTCGTGTTCCATTCCGTTCCTGCTGGCCGCGGTGCACGACATTCCGGGCGCGCCGCGCGGCGCCTACTGGGACGGCGGCATCACCGACTACCACCTGCACCTCGACTATCAACCGGCCGACGAAGGCATCGTGCTGTACCCGCACTTCCAGCAGGCGGTGGTGCCGGGCTGGCTCGACAAGGGGCTGCGCTGGCGCCACAAGTCGACGCGCTTTCTCGACCGCATGGTGGTGCTCGCGCCCGACCCCGAGTGGGTGAAGACGCTGCCCCACGGCAAGCTGCCCGACCGCAAGGATTTCATCCGCTTCGCGAACGACGCGCAGGCGCGCATCGCGGCCTGGGGCCAGGCCACGCGCGAGGCGACGCGGATGTCAGACGAGTTCGAGGCCTGGCTCGGCGACGATGGGCGTTCGCGCGACATCCTGCCGCTCTGAGCGCACCAAAGTACCGTTGTCCCGTCGGGGACAAACCCTGAGCGCCGGCGTAGGAGCGCGCTTCGAGAATGGCCCGATCCATGCCATCCGAAGGGTTCCCGACCATGCCGCACGCCACGCTCTCCCGCCGCCGCTTTTCCCTTGCCACTGCGGCTGCCGCCGCCAGCCTTGCCGCACCCTCTTTCGCGCAAAGCGCGTGGCCGAACAAGCCGATCCGCATCGTCGTTCCCTACACACCGGGCGGCTTCACCGACCAGATGGCGCGGCTGGTACAGGTGGGCCTGCAGACGCGGCTCGGCCAGCCCGTGGTGATCGACAACAAGCCCGGCGCCAACAGCCTGATCGGCGTCGATGCCGTGGCCAAGGCAGCGCCCGACGGCAGCACCTTCGGCGTCGTCATCGCGGCCTACACGGCCAACACCACGCTGTACCCCAAGCTGCCTTACGACCCGCGCAAGGACCTCGTGGGCGTGTCGTTGATGGGTGTGTCGCCGCTGCTCGCGGCGGTGAATAACGATGCACCGTTCAAGACCGCGCGAGAGCTCATCGACTACGCACGCGCGCATCCCGGCAAGATCAGCTTCGGCTCGTCGGGCAACGGCTCGGCCGCGCACCTCACGAGCGAGCTGTGGAAGTCGCTCACGCAGACCTACATGATCCACATCCCGTACCGTGGCGCGGTGCCCGCGTTGACCGACCTGATGGGCGGGCAGATCCAGCTGTTCTTCGACGCGCCCACGGGCCTCATCAACCAGGGCAAGGCCGGCAAGGTGCGGCTGATCGGCGTGGCCGGCGACAAGCGCCTGCCGGCCGTGCCCGACGTGCCCACCTTCATCGAGCAGGGCTTCGCGGGCTTCACCGGCAGCACCTGGGCCGGCATGCTGGCGCCGGCGGGCACGCCGCGCGAGATCCTCAAGCGCATGTCGGAGGAGGTGGCACGCATCATCAAGAGCGACGAGACGCGCGCCAAGCTCGACGCCATGGGCACCTTCCCGGCGGGCAGCACGCCCGAGGAGTTCGATGCCTTCATCGCCGCCGAGACCACCAAGTGGGGCAAGGTGATCCGCACGGCGGGGGTCAAGCTGGAGTAGTGCGGCGACCATCGTCGCCGGCGGGGACTTACATCGACGCTTCGAGCATCGCCTTGTAGTCGTCGCGCGTGGCCAGCCGCGGGTTGGTCTTGTGGCAATGGTCGGCCATGGCGCCGTCGATGATCTGTTCGAACATCGCGGGCGTCACGCCCACTTCGGCCAGGCCGGTGGGCAGTCCGAGGCGCGCGTTCATGTCGCGGATCGCATCGCCGAGGTCGCCGGCCGAATCCAGGTGCATGGCCTGTGCCATGCGCTGCAGGCGCTGTTCTTTCTGCACCGACTCGGCACCCGAATTGAAGTGGATCACCGCCGGCAGGAAGAGGGCGTTGAGCGTGCCGTGGTGCAGGCGCGGGTCGACACCGCCCAGGCTGTGGCTCAGCGAGTGCACGCAGCCCAGGCCCTTCTGGAAGGCCATGGCGCCCTGCATCGATGCGCTCATGAGGTTCAGGCGCGCCTCGCGGTCGCTGCCGTCTTTGGTCGCGCGTTCGATGTGGCTCCACGCGCGCTCCAGGCCGTCAAGGCCGATGCCGTCGGCCGGCGGGTTGAAGGCGGCCGACATGAAGGTTTCCATGCAGTGCGCAATGGCGTCCATGCCGGTGGCGGCCGTGAGCCGGGGCGGCAGGCCGAGCGTGAGCTCGGGGTCGCAGATGGCGGCCTTGGGCATGAGGAACCAGCTGTGGAAGCCCAGCTTGCGGTGGTCGTCGACGATGACGATGGCGCCGCGCGCCACCTCGCTGCCGGTGCCGCTGGTGGTGGGCACGGCAATGAGCGGCACCGCGCGCTCGGTGATCTTGGGCGAGCCGCCTTCGATGGTGGCGTAAGTCTTGAGCGGGCCTTCATGCGTGGCGGCGATGGCCACGCCCTTGGCGCAGTCGATGGCGGAGCCGCCGCCCACGGCGATGAGGCCGTCGCAGCGGCCGCTGCGGTAGAGCTCGACGGCGGCGCGCACGGCGGCCTCGGTCGGGTTGGAGGGCGTCTGGTCGAACACCGAGACCTCGAGATCGGCGATGGCATCGAGCGCCTTCTGCAGCACGCCGGCCGCGCGCACGCCGGCGTCGGTGACGATCAGGGGGCGGTTGATGCCGATGCGCGCGCACTCGCTCGACAGGAGCTGGATGGCGCCGAATTCGAACTGGATCTGGGTGAGGTATTGGATGAGGGCCATGAGGGGGAACGCCCGAGGGCAGTACGATTGCTGACCGTTCGAATCTAACAAGAGGGGACATTCTTGCCCATCAACAAAACCCTTGCGTGTGTCGCACTCGGCACAGTGCTGCTCGCACTCGGCGCCGCGGCCCAGGCCGCCTGCCTCAGCGACACCCAAGTAGCCGACTTCGCCGCGGCGCAGGCGGCGCGTACGCCCGCCGCCGACATCGAGAACCTCGACGAGGCCGACGCCGCCTGCACGCGCGCCAAGCTCAACGTGCTGCATGCGCGCAACCTCGGTGACGTGGTCGGCTACAAGGCGGGCCTGACCAACCCCGCGGTGCAGAAGCGCTTCAACTACGACCAGCCGGTGTGGGGCGTGCTCTACCAGCGCATGCTGCTCGACACCGGTGCGGTGGTCGATGCGGCCTTCGGCGCGCGGCCGCTGTTCGAAGCCGACATGCTGGTGCGCGTGAAGAGCGCCGACATCCACAAGGCGAAGACGCCGGCCGAGGTGCTGGCCAACATCGACCAGCTCATTCCCTTCATCGAGCTGCCCGACCTCGCGGTGCAGACGCCGTCCAAGCTCAACGGCCCGGGCGTGGCGGCCATCAACGTCGGTGCGCGGCTCGGCGTGCGCGGCCTGTCGGTCGATGTGCCGACCACAGCCGACGGCCAGTCCTGGATGCTCGAGAGCCTGCGCGACATGCGCGTGGTCATGAAGGACGGGCAGGGCAAGGAGCTGGCCACCGGCAAGGGCTCGGACATCCTCGAGCACCCGCTCAATGCCGTGGTGTGGCTGGCCGGCGCGCTGGCCAAGGAAGGCATCGCGCTGAAGCCGGGCGACCTGATCAGCCTGGGCTCGTTCTCGCCGCTGCTGCCGCCCAAGGCCGGGCTGACGGTGGTGGTGAGCTACGAGGGGCTGTCGCGCATGCAACCGGTGGTGGTGTCTTTCAAGTGAACGCGACCACGACAACGAACAACCGCCTCACGCAGCCCGCACTCACCGCGAAGATGGCCGGCGTGGTCGAGCGCATGGGGCGCGCGGGCCATCCACCGCTCGATCGCCTCACGCCCGACGAAGCCAAGGCCTCGTACGAAAAAGGCGCGGGTGTGCTCGAGGTGCCGAAGCCCGAGCTGGCGCGCATCGAAGACTTCCACATTGCCGCGCGCGACGGCCACGCGATGCCCGCGCGGCTGTATGCGCCGTCGGCCGAGGTGCTGCCGGTGCTCGTGTACTTCCACGGCGGTGGCTTCACGGTCGGCAACATCCGAACGCACGACACGCTGTGCCGCGTGCTGAGCCAGAAAAGCGGCTGCGCGGTGGTGTCGGTCGACTACCGGCTCGCGCCCGCGCACAAGTTTCCGACCGCATCGAACGATGCCTGGGATGCCTTCCAGTTCGTCGCCACGCAAGGCGCGAGCCTCGGCCTCGACGGCACGCGCCTCGCCGTGGGCGGCGACAGTGCCGGCGGCACGCTGGCGGCCGTGTGCGCGATCCTGGCGCGCGATGCCGGCCTGCCGGTGGCGCTGCAGTTGCTCATTTATCCGGGCATGGCCGCGCACCAGGACACCGAGTCGCACCGACGCCATGTCGACGGTCCGCTGCTGACGAAGGCCATGATCGACTTCTTCTTCGGCCAGTACGTGAACACGCCCGCCGACCGCGACGACTGGCGCTTTGCGCCCTTGCTGGCCGACGACGTCGACGGCGTGGCGCCGGCCTGGATCGGGCTGGCGGAGGCCGACCCCGTGGTGGACGAAGGCATCGCCTACGCCGACAAGCTGCGCGCCGCGGGCGTGGCGGTCGACCTGGAAATCTACCGTGGCGTGATCCACGAATTCATCAAGATGGGTCGGGCGATTCCCGAAGCGCTGCAAGCGCAGAACGACGCGGCCCGCGCACTGAAAGAGGCATTGAACCCATGAGCGAGCACAACAACGACACGCCCGTCCGCGCGGACTTCCGTTTTTTCCACCGCCTGCGCGTGCGCTGGGCCGAGGTGGACATGCAGAAGATCGTCTTCAACGCGCACTACCTGATGTACTTCGACACCGCCATCGCCGACTACTGGCGGGCGATGGCGCTTCCTTATGAAGAGGCCATGCTGGAACTTGGCGGCGACCTGTACGTGCGCAAGGCGACCATCGACTTCGGCGCCTCCGCGCGCATGGACGACGTGATCGACGTGGGCATGAAGTGCGCGCGCATCGGCAACTCGTCGATCGTGTTCCAGGGCGGGCTTTTCCGTCAGGACCAGTTCCTGGTCGGCTGCGAGCTCGTCTACGTGTTTGCCGACCCGGCCACGCAGACCTCGAAGGCGGTGCCTGCCGCGCTGCGCGAAACGCTGATGGCCTTCGAGGCCGGCGAGCCGATGCGCACCGTCGAGACCGGCGACTGGGCCGCGCTCGGCGAAGGCGCGAGCGCGCTGCGCCGCGCCGTGTTCATCGAAGAGCAGAACATTCCCAAGGAGCTGGAATGGGATGCGCACGACGCCGTCGTGCTGCATGCTGTGGCGCGCAACCGCATCGGGCAGGTCATCGGCACGGGCCGGCTGCTGGCCGCCGAAGACGGCGTGTCGCACATCGGCCGCATGGCGGTGCACCGCACCTTGCGCAGCGGCGGGCACGGCGCGGCCGTGGTGCAGGCGCTCGAAGACGCGGCCCGCGCACGCGGCGACCGCGAGGTGGCGCTCAATGCGCAGCGCAGCGCCGAGCGTTTCTATGCGCGGCTCGGCTACGCGGTGCATGGGCAGCCTTTCGAGGAAGCCGGCATTCCGCACATCGAGATGCGGCGCGCGCTGCGCTGAGCAAGCCGATCAGTAGCGGGCGGGCGGGTCCGGCACGTAGCCCGGGTCCGGGTCCGAGCCCGGGAACGGCGACGGACCTGACGGGCGCGGCCAGCGCTGCGGCATCGGAATGACGCCCGCGGCGACCAGGTTTTCGCGGCTGTCGTAGCGGATGCGGATCACCTCGTCGGGCTGCGAATTGGCGCGCTCGAAGGTCGTCTTGCCGACGTAAGAAGTCTCGCGCCGTCCGTGGGCCGTGCCCAGGCTCGGGCTGGGCGCCGACTGGCGGGCCATGGCGCCGGCCGAGGACTCGGCGGCCATGTCGCCGTTGCCGGCGGGAGGAGCCGCCTTGGCGCGTGCATCGCCCATCGAGGACGGCGCCTCGCTGCGCCGTTCGCGGTTGCTGTACTCATCGCGCGACGGATACGGCATCACGACCGGCGGCTCCGGCTGTCGCTCGCGGAACATCGCGACGCCGATCACGCCCACGTCGTCGGGGCGGCCCGTGCGGCTCGCGTACGAGTTGCCGGCGGCGGCGAACTCGAAGGCCGCGATCTGCGAATCGCTCTTGCGCCAGCCCGTGATGTCGCTGCGCTCGCGCGGTCCGAACACGTAGCCGTTCTGGCCGATGCCGGCGGTTTCGCCGGTGACGACGTTGACGCCGTCCACCGACATCACGGCCATGACGCGTTCGCCCATCGCATTGCGTGCCCGGATCGCATAGCGTGCGCCGGGCCGGCCGGCCACCCAGTACTCGCCGCGGTGGCGGTAGATCGGCAGCTCGGCGCCGTTCGTGCGGTCGACGATGCTGATGTTCATCAGCCCGCCGATGCGGGGGGCGCTGGAGGGGTACGGCCGGGCCGGGCTTTCTGCCGCCGCCGACAGCGCGGTCAGGGCCAGGACGGTGGTGAGGAGAAGTCTGCGCTGCATCATGGTGGCTTCCTTGCCAGGAGTGGATCGATGCAGGCTTCTACGGCGGGGCCTCGCGAACGGGGTTAAGCGTCGCGCAAAAAAATGGCGCTGTCGTCAAGACAGCGCCAAGCGCCCCCGGAAACAAAACAGGGACGCAGGGGGAATCAGATGTCTTCGAGCAGCGGGTACGGCAGCGGATCGATCGACAGCACCGGCCCGTCGGGCGTGCCGGCGTGCAGGCCGCCGGCCTCGAGCGCGGCGATCTGGATGGAGATGAGCGCCGACCAGCCGCCATCGGGCGCGGGTGCGGCCTGCGCCACGGTGCCCACGGGCTGTTCGGCGTCGTTGGCGGCAAACACCTCTTGGCCCGCGGCCAGCGGCGCGTCGGTCTGGGCGAGGTAGGTGCGGCGCTTGAGCGTGCCGCGGAACTGGCTGCGTGCCACGATTTCCTGGCCGGGGTAGCAGCCCTTCTTGAAGTTCACGCCACCCACCGACTCGTAGTTGATCATCTGCGGCACGAAGGCCTCGATGACCGGCGTGGTCAGCGTCACGATGCCGCTGCGCACCTCGCTCCAGGGCCACAGGACGGCGTCGAGCGTCGGGCCCACGGGCGCCTTCTGTACGGTTGGGGCGATCCACAGCGCGCGCGGCACGCCGTCGGCCGGGTAGAGCGACACCACGCTGATGTCTTCGCCGATGGCCGTGCGGCGACCGGGCGGCAGGGCTGCGTCGAGGCCGTTGGCGCTCAGGGCGGTGCCGGCCAGGCCGTGCAGCGCGAACTGCTCGGTGGCGTCGGTGAGCTTGACCTTGGCGCGCAGCACGTACATCGACAGGCGCTTGAGCGTGGCCGCCAGGATGTCGCGGCTGCACACCAGCAGGATGAGTTCGGGTTGCGGCCGGATGCCGATGAAGCTGGCGATCACGCGGCCCTTGGCCGTGCAAAGCGCCGCCAGGCGGGCCTCGGTGGCGCCGAGCAGAGAAAAATCCTGCGTGAGCTGGCCGTGCAAAAAGCTGGCGGCATCAGGGCCTTCGGCGCGAATCACGCCGAGGTGGGGCAGGGTGCTCACCCCGTTGAGAACGACTGTGGTCATCGCTGAATTATCATGGCCGTGCCTGTTCCTTCGGGGCGGCAGGGATTCCCCGTCGCAGCGATGGGGCCGGTCTTTCCCGCGGGTCTGTGTCCATCGTCTGGCAGGCCCTTTTTCTTCCTCCGTCTTTTCCTCGGATTCGTGCGCAGCTTCTTCCTCACGCTCTTTCTGCTCGTGGCCCTGGCCGTCCTGGCGCTCGGCGGCGCCGGTCTCTGGTGGGTGCACCAGCCGCTCAAGTTGCCGACGCCCAGCGTCGACCTGTCCGTGGAGCCCGGCACCACGCCGCGCGGCATCGCCCAGGCCGTGGCCGACGCGGGTGCCGACGTGCAGCCGCAGCTGCTGTACTGGTGGTTCCGCATCTCGGGGCAAGACCGCCAGATGCGCGCCGGCAGTTACGAACTGGAACGCGGCGTCACGCCCAAGCTGCTGCTCAACATCCTGGTGCGCGGCGAGGAAGCCACGCGCAGCGTGGTGCTGGTTGAAGGCTGGAACATCCGCCAGGTGCGCGCGGCGCTCGCCAAGGCCGAACAGCTCAAGCCCGAAAGCACGGGCATGACCGAAGACGCGCTCATGGCCGCGCTGGGCAAGCCGGGCCTGCACCCCGAAGGCCGCTTCTTCCCGGACACGTACACCTATTCGAAGGGCTCGACCGACATTGCGCTGCTGCAACGCGCCATGCGGGCCATGGACAAGAAGCTCGAAGCCGCCTGGGCGGCCCGCGCGGCCGATTTGCCCCTCAAATCGGCCGATGAGGTGCTTATTTTGGCCAGCATTGTCGAAAAGGAGACAGGCAAGGCCAACGACCGCGCAGAGATTGCCGCCGTCTTCACCAACCGGCTGCGCATCGGCATGCCGCTGCAGACCGACCCGACCGTGATCTACGGCCTGGGTGCCGCCTTCGACGGCAACCTGCGCAAGCGCGACCTGCAGACCGACACGCCCTGGAACACCTACACCCGCGGCGGCCTGCCGCCCACGCCGATCGCCATGCCCGGCAAGGCCGCGCTGCTGGCAGCCGTGCAGCCGGCGCAGAGCAAGTCGCTGTACTTCGTCTCGCGCGGCGACGGCACGAGCCAGTTCAGCAGCTCGCTCGACGACCACAACCGCGCGGTCAACCGCTACCAGCGCGGCGGCGGCGGCAGCAGCTCCCAACCCAAGGCGACCCAATGAGTTCGATCAGCAATGGCGGCCTGTTTCTGACGCTGGAAGGCATCGACGGCGCAGGCAAGTCCAGCCACCTCGACGCACTGGAAGCCCGCTTCAAGGCACAGGGCCGCACCGTGGTGCGCACGCGCGAACCCGGTGGCACGCCGCTGGCCGAGACGCTGCGTGGGCTGGTGCTCGAACAGCCGATGAACCCGTTGACCGAATCGCTGCTGGTGTTCGCGGCACGCTGCGACCACATCGCGCAGGTCATCGAACCGGCGCTGGCGCGTGGCGAGGTCGTGCTGTGCGACCGTTTTACCGACGCCACCTTCGCCTACCAGGGCGCGGGACGCGGCTTCGACACCGCCGTGCTGGCTACGCTCGAACAGTGGGTGCAGGCGGGCCGGGCCGGTGTGCCGGCGTCGCAACTGTTGCAGCCGCAACTGACCGTGTGGTTCGACCTCGCCCCCGAAATCGCCGCCCAGCGTCTCGCTGGCGCGCGCGTGCCCGACAAGTTCGAGGCCCAGCCGGTCGAGTTCTTCCGCCGCGTGGCGCAGGGCTATGCGGCCCGCGCCGCCGCCGACGCGTCGCGCTTCGTGCGCATCGACGCGAGCCAGGCGCGTGACCAGGTCTGGCAACAGATCGACACGGCGCTGGTGGCGCGTGGCGTGCTGTCGCCTGTGCAAGGAGCCGCGCAATGAGCGAGCCGGTGAACACGTTGACCCCCTGGCTGCGCCAGCCGCTGGCCGAACTGCTGCGCCAGCGCGGCCATGCCTGGCTGCTGCAAGGCCCGTCGGGCATCGGCCAGTACGAACTCGCGCTGGCGCTCGCCGCCGCCTGGCTGTGCGAACAGCCGCTGGAGGAGGGCGGTGCCGCCTGCGGCCACTGCCCCAGCTGCCACGCCATCGAGGTCCGCACCCACGCCGACTTGTGCGTGCTGATGCCCGAAGTCGCCATGGGCGAACTCGGCTGGCCGCTCGACGAAAAGGCCCAGTCCGACATCGACGACAAGAAGCGCAAGGCCAGCCGCGAGATCCGCGTCGAGGCCATGCGCGACGCGGTCGGCTTTGCGCAGCGCACCAGCGCGCGCGGTCGCGGCAAGGTCGTGCTGGTGTATCCCGCCGAGCGCATGAACACCATCACCGCCAACGCGCTGCTCAAGACGCTCGAGGAACCCGTCGGCGACGTGCGCTTCGTGCTCGCCAGCGAGGCCGCGTGGCAGTTGCTGCCGACCATCCGCAGCCGCTGCCTCGGCTTCACGCTGCCGTGGCCCGAAACCGCCGAGGCCGAAGCCTGGCTGGTGGCACAAGACGTGCCGGCCGCCGATGCCACACAACTGCTGCGTGCCGCGGGCGGACGCCCCAGCGATGCGCTGCGGCTGGCACGCTCGGGCCAATCGCCCAAGGCGTGGTCGCTGCTGCCCAAGGCCATGTCGCGCGGCGACGTGGGCGCACTGACCGACCAGGCGCCGGCACAGGCCGTGGTTGCGCTGCAGAAGCTGTGCCACGACCTCATGGCCGTCGGCCACGGCGCCGAACCCCGTTTCTTCGATGCGGCCGACCTGCCGCCGGCCCCGCACAAGCTGGCGCTGGCACGCTGGTCGAAATCGCTCGCCAGCGCGGCGCGAACCGCCGAACATCCATTCAACGCCGGCCTCATGCTCGAAGCGCTTGTGAGCGAGGCGCGAAGCACCCTAAACTCTGCCGCTCGCCGCCCATGAACCCACCTGTCGCTCCCGCCGCTTCGTCTGCCACGCCCGCCCGGCCGAGCGTCATCCAGCTCGCCATCAAGGAAAAGGGCGCGCTCTACGCGGCCTACATCCCGCTGTTTGCCGAAGGCGGCATCTTCATTCCGACCACACGCGAGTACCGGCTCGGCGACGACGTCTACGTGCTGCTCACGCTGCCCGAAGACCCGCAGCGTTACCCGGTCGCCGGCAAGGTCGCCTGGATCACGCCGGCCCGCGCTGCCGGCAACCGGGCCCCGGGCGTCGGTGTGCGTTTTCCCTCGGACGAGAAGTCGCGTCAGCTGAAGGCGCGCATCGAGGCTGCGCTCGGTGGCTCCATGGCCTCCGACCGCCCGACCCAAACCATCTGAGTTCTTTCTCCGCCGCCGTCCCCGTGACGCGGAACTCCGGACACGGTGCGATCTCCCACAGACGCGCCGCACTTCACCCTTTCCGATGTTCACCGACTCCCACTGCCACCTGACCTTTCCCGAGTTCGCGGACCAGATGCCCCAGATCCGCGCGGCCATGGCCGCCGCCAAGGTCGACCGGGCGCTGTGCATCTGCACCAAGCTCGAGGAGTTCGACGACGTGCAGGCCCTGGCTGCCCGCTACGACAACTTCTGGGCCAGCGTGGGCGTGCACCCCGACAACGAGGACATCGCCGAGCCCACTGTGGAAGACCTGGTGCGCCTGTCGGCCCGGCCGCGTGTCGTGGCCATCGGCGAAACCGGCCTCGACTACTACCAGATGGAAGAGCGCAAGGGCGGTCGCAGCATCGCCGACATGGAATGGCAGCGCGACCGCTTCCGCGTGCACATCCGCGCCGCACAGCAAACGCGCAAGCCGCTCATCATCCACACCCGCGACGCATCGGCCGACACGCTGGCCATCCTCAAGGAGGAGGGCGAAGACGGCGCGGGCAGGGCGGCCGGCGGCGTGTTCCATTGCTTCACCGAAACCGCCGAAGTGGCCCGCGCCGCGCTCGACCTGGGTTTCTACATTTCCTTTTCGGGCATCCTGACCTTCAAGAAGGCCCAGGACCTGCGCGACGTGGCGGCCTTCGTGCCGCTGGACCGCATGCTGATCGAGACGGACAGCCCCTACCTGGCGCCCGTGCCGTACCGCGGCAAGACCAACAACCCGTCGTATGTGCCCTTCGTGGCGCAACAGATCGCCGAGCTGCGACACATGCCCGTAGAGGACATCGCCAAGGCGACAAGCGACAACTTCGAAGCTTTGTTCAGGGAAGTCAAACTATGAAAAATTACTTTAAGAAGTCGGTATATCTTGTTGTCATGGCTGCATCTTTTGCAGTACATGCCGGGTCGTTCGAAGACTTTTTCCGGGCCGTGCGCGGCGACAACGCCAGCGGTGTGCGCACCCTGCTGAATCGCGGTTTCGACCCGAATACACGTGACGAGCACGGCCAGACCGGCTTGCTGCTCGCGCTGCGCGAACCGTCGCCGAAGGTCGTCCAGGTGCTGATGGAGTCGCCGCAGCTCAACGTCGACCTGGCCAATGCCAAGGACGAAACGCCACTGATGCTGGCGTCGATCAAGGGCCAGCAAGACCTGGTGGTGCAACTGCTCAAGCGCGACGCCGCCGTCAACAAGACCGGCTGGACGCCGCTGCATTACGCAGCCAGCAGCGGGCAACTGTCGATCATCAAGCTGCTGCTCGAGAAATACGCCTTCATCGACGCCCAGTCGCCCAACGGCACCACGCCGCTGATGATGGCCGCGATGTACGGATCGAACGATGCCGTGAAGCTGCTGCTGGCCGAGGGTGCAGACACGGCGATGAAGAACCAGCTCGGCATGACTGCCGTCGACTTTGCGGTGAAAGCGAACCGGGCGGAATCGGCAGAGCTGATCAAGGCGGCTGGGGATGCGAAGGCAAATGGGGTGAAGGCGGTGCCGAAGGATGGGAAGTGGTGAGCGGCTGGATGGGTTGATTGAGGCTGGGACGCTCCATCCTTAATAAACACAATGTGCATTATGTAAAATGACTTGTGCGGGCACGAACCGGTTGCCGCGAAGATGGGTGAAGCAATTCATTGGACAACCGCGAAGTAAAGCCCTGACGGGGCCGCAAACTGTGCGTTTGCAGAAATTGTCGGTTCTCAGCTAGTGTCGAACGCCAGCGATCAGTCGATTTGCTGCCACTAACGACTTCCCGTCCACCAGCGGCGCAGAATTCGGTTTTCCTCAGCACAGGGCCCTCTCGGGGCTGACACATGGACAAGGAAGATGTAATGGTGCTTCTCGACGCGAACCTGCAGCCCATATGGGACGAGCAGTTCGAGCAGTCGGCCCGCATCACCACGGTGCGCTTCTTGCTCGAAGATCTGTTCGCAGACAAGTACGCCGACCGGCTGCCAGACTTCACCGCTCGGATGGAACGGCTTTTGGAGATGACACGTACCGCATCGGTGAATGGCGGCTCAGTAGGTGCAGAGCAATTGAGAGAGATGCAGGTGCGCGTTGCAACCCATCTCGAGCGGTTTCGGGGTGAGACTGAGCGAAAGATCGTGGCGCGCTCCTCGAAGTAATGGCATCCTCCACGCCCGACTCTGGGAGACTACAAGGTCTGCTCATTTTCCCCAGAGAAAATTTTTCGTTGCACCGTCGTATTCAGCTATGGAGAATCCTCACAAGCCCTCCGCAACCTCCGGCTGCGCGTTGACCAATCAGGAAGCGTGGCTAGAGGAATTCAAGGCCGCATTCCGCGAATTTGCAGATGGCAAACTCGACGAAAACTGGCTTGACGATGTCTGTCGCATCATCTACTCGTACTCGCTTGGTCAGAATCCTCGATATATGGCGAACCTGATGAATGCGGTCACGATGTTCGAGGTTCCCGCTTCCCCGAAGGTCAGACGCGGGCCACGCTGCCAAACACCACGCTGCCAAAAATTTTGGCGGGCCAAAAAATTCGGCCGAGGTGACTGGAGGCCGAGACAGTAGACGCGAAGTCCTGAACATCAATCAGTGCAGATGGAGCGCCCTTCCCTGCTCGCCTATTGCAAGGGTAGTTCTCTAATATCCGCGATCCGTTGCAGTTGCTGCAGGTACTCGGGCCGTTGCTTAGCTAGCCATCGAACGACTGCAACGTTCTCCAGCAACGATGTGCCGATATAAGTCTTAATAATCTCCAGCTGCAGACTTGCAGGCCCATAGTCTTCTTCAAGCAGCCGAGTATCGGCTTGCACGGCCGACAGTTCTCGCTCTAGACGTACTATCGCGTCGACAGGACCCCCTCGCTGTGTTTTGGTTGCAGTCCCCTTCATGAGTTGATCTGAAGGGGTGTTCTGCAGCATCGCAGCTGCCAGTTTGATAGAGTAGTTTCCGAGATTGATCATGGTCTGGGCGACATCAATCTGCCGGAATGGTTTCATCTGCTTGAGAATAGGAAACATGCCGTAGGTAGCTGGCTTGTCGGCCAACAGAGCCACGGCTTCGCTGCAGATGCCGTCAAGCAAACGGAATTTTTCTCGGATAGCGTCGGGCGACACATCGAGCGCTTCCGCCAATTGCTGCACGGAGACCCCCCGCTCGGCCGCTCGCACAATCATGCGATGCGCTTGCACCACGGAGAGGCGGTTCACCCGCTTGTTGTAGGTGTAACCTTCATCGTCAGTGGAAATTAGGCAAAGGACGCGCTGCACCCCAGATTCTCGCAAAACCTCTATCCGAACTCGGCCGTCGAGCACAATGAAAGAGCGTCCTTGCGAACGATCAAGCGAGACAACAATAGGCTCGACTAGTCCAATCGCATGTATCGAACTGCGGATCTGCCGATATTTTGTGGATTCCTTGATGCTAGCCGGCAATGGGACTAGACAATGGATCTGGTCCAGTGGGATGTCCATACAGTCCCGCTCAAATCCAAGGCGAATCGATTTCGGCGGCGCCTTCGTCATCGCCTTGGGCCTCCATACAGCAGCAGATCGGCAAGAGGTTGCGGAACGGTTGCTAGCTTCTCAGCTTCAAGGGTTTCGCAAAACTCCTTGTCGGAAAATAGCTCCTTGAAAATCTGTCGAACCAAGAGTAGCGACTGCTGCACGTACTCGGATTTTTTCCGGATTCTCCGATGCATCTCCACGTCCTTCTTATAGAGCTTTCCCAAGTCTTCCGGTGTCATGGGCTGACGATTCAGAGGCTTGGACAACGAGTCAAATCCGCTCTTTCCGCTGCGAGCACGCTGTCCCAGTATCTTGCGAGCGACCGTCACCTTTTGGCCTTTTAACTCCCCGCATTCGTATGCGTCCAGCAGCAATTTCTGCGCCTCGTTATCGCTGGCTCGCGAGATGCTGACGGCCAGGTTTAGCGGGATTTGGCCGGCCTCCGCCGCCGTCAGCAGTCGTTTTTCTCCGCGCTCCAGAAGGTGGGTCACGTTGTTCACCCAAGAGGAGGTGCAACCCAACTTGGTCGCGATTTCTGCGTCGCTATACCCGCGCTGCCTGAGAACTCGAACCTGTTCCATCGTCTCAACTGCGCTCGGTGTGCGTCGAGCAATGTTCTCGACGATGCTCATGACGTGGCCAGTCTCATCGCTAACATCGAGGACGAACGCTGCGATTTCGGTCTCACCCAGGGATTTGCAGGATTCCAACCGTCCTTGTCCGCAGATCAGTGCATAAGGCATTTCACCTTCGCCTACTAGGACACGACGGACGGTGATCGGCCGCTTGAGGCCAACTCTTTCAATGCTGTCGGTGATGGTCTTATGAATTTTTGGATTTCGAATGCGTGGGTTTACAACGGCGATCTCGGCGATCGAGATCATCTCGATGCGAGATGGTTGATTTGTCATCCAACCTCCGGAAGCGGCACTCTCCCCGCCATCTGGTAAATGATCTCCAACGAATCGGTACGATAGGCGTCTAACGTGAATCCATTATTTTCAAGAACCGGCAACGAGTCAGTCGAGAAGTCAATCGCCGGAAAAACATAGTAGTCATGAGCACTGCGGTTCGACGGGTCCATGCGCGCCACAACCGTTACGTCGGGGTGAAGGCTTGCGTCAAACCGGATGCGCCATCGATAGGTGCCCGCGGCTGTTGGCTTGCATCGTGCAATGACCAGCGTCATGGTGAATTCGCCATTAATCGTGAGCAAATCGGTAGCACCGTTTCGCACGGCCCATCCCCCATTCTTCTCAATGCCGGAGGTAATCTCGTTGATCAATTCTGGGTGACGCCTGCGTAGAGCCTTGTTGATCTCTAGGTAGGCATAGTCACGTCGAGGGGTGTAGCCGATCAGGCTGTAGGCTCGAAGCAAGCTGCCAAAGCGGCTTCGGTAAGCAGAGCTAGAAGGCGCATCGCCGTCTTCATCGATCAGGATTCCAGATAGCGCGCCATGTTTTTCCAACGTCTGCCGCAGCATCCTCAGCATCTGACTGTCGTCCAAATGAAGCGACCGTTCTGCGATGATGGCTTGCGCCTGCGCGAACATCTCAATTGGGACGATTGCTTCGAAGGCCCCATCCCGTCGAATCCACTGTTCCGGTGGATTGCGCACATGTTGGACCTTCAGCTTGAAAGACGATCGGTTGTAGACGTTGTGACCTATGTACTTTTCGTTGGTGAGAATTTGATGAATGGTGCCCCGCGTCCATTGAATTCCCACATCGGAGGTCAAGCCTTCGCGATTGAGAACGGAAGCGATAAGCCGCTCTGACATACTCTCTTGGAGAAAAAGTCGATAGATGCGGTGCACGAGGGCAATCTCTTCTGGGGGCCCGGGCACCAACACTACGCGGTCCGTCTGGATGCTCTTCCTCTCCCCGCGCGGAAGTAGCCCCTTGACGTTGTGCTGTTCGTCAATAAGTTGCCGCCGAAGGCCGAAGCCGGGCGCTCCGCCCTGACGATATCCGTGTCTGACGATGTTGCATGCGCCGGCGAAGACTTTGACGGAGAGTTCGCGACTGTATTCGGCCGCCATGCTGCGCTTGATGCCAATAAAGACGGTCGATGGCAGCGACCCATCGTTGTTGAAGGGCTCTGCGCAGTAGATCACTCTAATGCCGCGGCTTTTGCACGCATGCACGTAGGCCGCGGCTTCGTCCGGATCGGGAAACCTCCCCCAGCGGCTGATGTCGTAGACCAGAACCGCCTGAAAGCCTGGGAGCGGCCTCTCCACGTCATGCAACAGCGTCTGCAATCCGTTGCGCCCCTTAAGGTTCAGTCCACTCTTGCCGGAGTCCTCGTAGGTCTTGACGATCCGCATGCCATGCAAGCTTGCGTACTCGGATATTGCTGCCGTCTGGTTCTCAGTGGAGTACTTCTGATGCTCGGTGGACATGCGAACGTACTGGGCTACCGGTATTGCGGCTTCCCTCAAATCCTCGTCAATGAACGCCGCGCGTTGGTCGGACACTCAGGAACTCCACCTCGACGATGTCTACGGAGACCTCGGGAAGATATGTCGAAGACGTGACGTTTTAATGAACCTCTAGTCCGATTTGGCACGAACGCGATGAACCCTCAGTCGAAAGTCGGAAATGAATCTGAAGCGGTGACCAACTCCCATACTACGAGGGGCCTACTCTCCGGTGGGTTTGCGATAGTTAGGATGCCCCTCTGTGCGTTCGCCTCGAGCACCTGCCCAGAAGAATTTAGCGTGGTGTCTATAAACGTCGCCCGCCTCGTTGAGGTCAAAAGCTTTGGCGAGCACCAGTGACAACAGGAACGTCACCACGGACAAACTGTCCACATAGAAAGCTTCTACTTCCTTGTCATCGGGGTCGTCTCTAGCGGCAGAGGCGTCGACAGCTTGCCTGTGAGCTAAGCGCTCATCTCGAAGTGCCTTGATTTTCTTGAACGCCACGTGCCCAGGCCCCCCTTCGGCGTACTTCCTGACTAGAGAGAGAACAGCCTGGCGCTTCTGGTCAAGGGCCTCTGTCAGGAGGGCCTCAACACCCGAGGCAGCCATTCCCAGGCGCACAGCGCGCTTGGCGACAAGATCCTGGAAGAACCTTTCGTCCTTGAGCTTCTCGGCGATCGCAGTCATCCGGACGGCTTCTTTGCTTCTGTCCCAGACTCGCATGAGCGCAAGGATCATCTCGCGACGCAGTGCGATCCGGACTATATTGAACGAATGCGCTGCGTAGGAGGTGCCTATTCGAGCCCGCAGATCTTCGTCGAATGCTGCGGGCTTCCAGGTCTCGTGGAACATCGCTGCCATGACGATCTCGTCTTCCGCCGCTTTCACGGCTGTCGTCATTTTCTCGAAGTCACTTTCGAAGCTCATTGTGCTATTTTGCGTCCTTAGCGACTTTCGTTCGATACGCTGACTAGCCTGGCCCCAGCAAAAGGTCAGCCGCGGGTTCAGGCTGCACTTATGCCTACAGCGGGGTCGGCTCCTCGACGAATGCGAACTTAGCCAAACCGTTCAAGCTGGAGAGCGAATTCTCAGCCGCGAGAATCTGTCGCCGCCCCTCCGCTCGGAGTTTTGCGAGCTGCTGATTCAGCTTTAATTGCCTCTGCCATCCTTGCGTGTGCGTAGTCAGAATTCTTATCTAGCTCTAAGCTTTTCTCCAGATATTCACGAGCTTCGGAGGGACGACCGCACCGGAGCATGAGGTTCCCGATATTCGAGATGACCCAGGCGTCGGCTTGGTCTCCGTCGCGTCCTATCTACCGAGCACCACGGTGAAATTGGCAGGCCAAGCTCGCGCGCTGGCCGACTGGCGATCCCCCTCCCCGAGGGCGTGGATGGCCCAGCTGGTGGGGTACAGTGAACAAAATCGAAGGCGAGCGACGATCAGACGCGGTTCGCTTGTAGGCTTGATGGTGCTTTTGCGGCGCAAGTCGTAGGTGCCCAAGCGATCCCACCCCGACCGCTGACCGACGAAGAGTACGAACGCTCCTCTCACGCGGGCCGTCGATGTGCGCAACGCACTCCTCTCCTCTGGCGGATTGCAGGCCGTCGCTTCGAGCCCTGCAGAAGATGCGCCTACCAGTCGCAATGCTCAAGTCTTTGCCAGACCTGGCCTGGCCAGGCCAGGCCGGGCGCGGGTGGGGGCGCGGCAGAATGCTCTCCGAGGGCCGCACTCGGCCAACAGCGGTCCTTCGGCGTCGCCACGCAGGCGTTTGTGAGTGGGCCAGGAGAACTGCGCCGCACGGACAACCGACAACGGGCTCGTCACCACCGGCACGCAGGTCGCCAGGCGCGTAGACGACGTGTTCATCGATCAGGGCCTCTCGCACCAATCAGATCGCGCACGGCAATGGCCAGCACCAAAAGCGCCAAGCCGGCGGCGGTCAGGGTTGCCGCCGTGTAGAAGCCGATCAGGGCCCAGTAAAAGACGGGCTGCTCGGCTGCAAGGATGTCAGGTCCTTTGCGGTTGTTGAGCACCCCGGTGCGCAGGCTTTCCGCCACTTCGGTCGCTCCCACAAGGCAACCCCAGCCGATCAAGGCCGCGACGGCGAGGGCCTGCATCGACTGTAGCCACGGCCGTCGGCGGCTCGGGGCATCCGGACCGCCCGTCACGTGCTCACTGCGTTGGCAAAGGTCAAGCGATTCCCAAATGAAAGCCGCACTGTCACCTCACGCGTGCACCAGGTCACGAGGCAGATGGTTCGGGGCAATGTCTTAGGCATGGGTTCGCTGATGCTGGCGGGAAAAACGACTTTACTCGAATGTCCTCTTTCGGATTTAGCGGCCGGCTGCTTCGGGCCCTTCGCGACAGCAGCGCGACCGGCTACAGTCGGCCATAAGCAGCCGATCGCATCACCGCCAAAGAGTCGTCATCTAACGTTCGTGATGATTGGCAGGCAAGAGCTCGCCCCGAGAAGGCAACAATGACACGCTGTGGCACAGCCGGCCAACGCTTGACCGTCTGATCCATCGGTTTAGGTCGGAGTTTTTCCATTAGCAGATTGCATTCGCTGAAGGATTGACCTATCGATGATTGCTTGAACGGTCTCATTTGCGCCGCGAATAATGATTCGCCTCGAAAAAGACATGGGCCCCATTGCTTGAAACAACTTCCCAAGAACTTCGTCGGCAAAGCTGCTCGAAATTACGGGAGTATCGCCAAATTCCAGGATGGCGGCTCGGTCCGGATAATGTCTTAAAAGATTTTCCAACTTCACTCGAAATAAAAAGCCTGCTTGACGAGATCTTATTGATACACCGGACTCCTGAATAGGCACTATCAAATCATCAGAATCGTAAGACTCATAAGTGAGCTCCAGGTAGTCCACTGGCGTATGTTTCTTCCCGCCAAAGACCAATGCCTGCTCAAGTAAGTTTACGTCGCTGAAGTCAATGGTGGCATCTATTGAAGTTATACCGGATCTCAGTCCCGTGTTTTTGGCAAACGGCTCTCCCCCGCGAACTGATGTCAAATAGGCTCCGCCAGAATTAATTGCAAAAATACCCCTGCTCGCGCGGCATATTTGAAGAGCTCCGAACAAGCCGTTTCCTTGGAAGCTCACGGCGCTTCGGGTAACTCCTTCTTTGACGGAGGCAAGCAGTACATCTCTGTCGCTCCCCCTGTCCGTGAGAGTTGGGCCAAGAGATACTGGAATACTCTGTCCAGCGTCCGCAACTGAAAACTCGACTTTGTGAGTGGTGGCATTAAAAACTGAGAGTTGAAGCAACCCGCCCACGCTGGATTCGCTGTGATTCAGTACATTGTCGGTAATTTCATTCAGCGCCCACTCGACAGCTGCGAACGCGCGCCGATCAAGGTTTGGGGTGACCGATAGAATCAACTCTAGAATTCTATTAAGAACTTGATTCTGTTCCTCATGCGTTCTGTAGTTAGTTGCCGGGAACTGACGGAGGTTTCGCCCGAGACGAACTCTTTCGAACCGCTCTGGTTCAATCAAATTGCTCCAGCCTGTATTGCTGAACAACCGACGCATGCTTTGGTCATTCGGTTCAATTAAGCGGACTTGGAGGCCTTGCTCTCGCAACGCCATGGCTTTAACACAAACGGGCAACATCGCCGAAGCGAACGCTCCAGTTATACGTGAGAAATCGAGTGTGAAAGGCTCCCTGCCAAGGCTCGACGCCGCTCTATCCATCCGCTGCGTGAATTGAATGGCCTGCTGGACGCGGAAATTGCTCGATGCAACGACGGTAGTCATGAAGGGGCTTTCTGCAACCTAGCGTGATTAGAGGGACGCAGGCGTGCTGTGTTACACCGCCGTCTGTCTCTCTAACATCGGGCACGGATCACTACACGCGCTACGTTAAGTAAAACGTGAGAGCGGGAATTCAGACTGAGCAAGCACGTCGGTGTGAAATCTCCTAGTGCGCAAAGCTATCCGCGCTGATCGCGACCAGGCTCATCCTCATCGACACGCCAGCGCCAGTAGCGGTCGGGCTTGATCCACACCGCGCTAGCCGAGATTTTTTTGAAGGCGTTGAGCAATCCACTCCCGAGAACAATGTTTCCGTCTGGGTTCTCGCGAAGCAGATCCTCCGCATTTGCCTTTGTGAGCATGTCGACCGTGTCATCCTGATAGATGCAGCCGTCGCGATGCAGCATGGCGAGCATCCACTGTGCAGCCTCGGACGCCAGCATCACTTTTTCTCGGTTTCAGGCGCGGGCAACGGAGCCTTAGGCTCGGCGGCGATGAGCTGTTCTTCCTTGAACTCGCCTTGGTCAAGCTTCTTGCCAGCGAACCATTGACAGTAGTAGCTCGCCCCTTCTTTGCCCGGCTCATGCTTCACCGACATGACCGGGCCCCCTCCGGTATTCAGCGTCACAGTTGAGCCAACAGGGAACTTCGGTGCCCAAGCCTTAGCGATAGCCATTCGTGTCTCTCCGTTATTTGTGAGGAAAAGTAAGCATAACCGTTCAGGCCAGCAGATCAGGCAGCCGCTTGTCAACTTTAGGCGAACATCGCCAAGGACGGCTTCTGGCCGATGGCGGTCTTTCGGCGTCGCGCAGCAACGACGCCAGCCGACGCCGAAATTTAGCCACTAACTTCCAAAGTTAGTGAGACAAAACCCGAAGAACTCCATCTTTAGTGAAACAGCGGTTCCATCCCCAATGATCAATCAGCGCGTAAGTGATTGACTCCAAAGGGATGAGAGTTCCACGCCCCGTGAATTTCGACACAGGCATAGATGAGCGGCACCCTCACATTGCCGCACGACCCCTTGAACTCCAAATCTAGCGATTCATTCGCTCTCGTCGTCTTCGGTTGCTCGAATGCGTCCCATGTGGACACCCTTGGGAACCGCCGAACCAAACGTGCGGCCACCACCGCCTGGTGCGTGCATTACCTGCCGTGGAGTTTCCTGCTCCCCTACAAGCTTAATGTTGCGTGCTTCAGCCCGCATGCGAGCGTAGCCGCGCAGCATGCTTTCGCGATAGGCCACCCAGCCTCGACGATCAAATCGCGATGCCACAACGATCTCGCCACAAGATTTACTTTTCAGCTTGTTCAAGATAGCCGAAAATTGCTTGTATTCCATTGCGATACGGCCGGGGCGCTGCCTCATCACATAGCAGTATGAGCTAAATATCTGCCGAAGGTCGCGATCAAGGTATTCTGAATCTGCAGCCGCCCATAGCACCTCTTCGAAATCCTCCGTTCGCTGATTCACAGCCTGCTCATATGGCCGCTTTAGCTCCGCGTTGACGCTCACAATGGCATCTTGAATCGCTCCGTTGTAGTGATTCCAGTCGACATTGGAAACTTCCGATGGATCGTCCCACAGCCGCCAAAGTAGCTTTTCGGTGATCAAATGCACGTATGCTGGATAGCCGTCACTGACAGCGGCAATTCTTACTCGAATGTTGTCTTCTATTTCAACGCCAAATTTAACAAGAGCATTAACTGCAATATTCCATCGGGCGGTCCAATTCAATTTCTCAAGTTCAATGGTCTCAAACTGTCGAATGGCAGACGGGTGAGCCCCTAGTAGCTGGTCGAGTGTATGACCCACTCCGGTGAAAAAGAAAGTGACATTTATCTTCTTATCGCCAAGTTGCTTGATTAAGTCTGAGAACAAGCCCCGCTCGTGCTCGCTAGCCATGCGATCAAACTCGTCGAGAACTACCACTGGTCGTATTGAGTGAACGGCTGCAACCTCTCGCAAGACTTCGACGGCATCCCCGACCGTCCGGATTACCTCAAAAAGGTCGTTGTCTGTGACCTCTTCGCTTACGCTGAGCTTAAGAAATCGCAGTTCGATCCCCGCCGACAGCGTTCTTTTCGTCTTGTGAATCCGGCTAAGCCGCACTGCTTGAGAGCCGATGTTCGCAATCACACTGCGGAACGTAGAGTCCGTCGAGCATGAGACATCAATATATGGCGAGTCGGACGACTGAGCCTGCGCCGCAGCCGACGCAGCCAAGGACGACTTGCCGATTCCACGATCGCCGTAAATAAAAATATGCCGACCGGGAGCGAAAAGTGCCCGGGTAATTCGCTCAAGTTCTTTAGCGCGTCCATGCAAATACTCGATGCTTTGGATTGGTCGTGCGGGGGAGATAAGGCTTGCCATTTCGCTTCCGAAAGCATGATCGTCCAACGCAGACTTGAGCATAGATATCCTGTGTGAGGCCTTGAGCAACTAGAGCAGAATGAATGTTAAGGTCCTTTCGAATGAACCGGAGCAAGCTGGCAACGAAGGATGGCAATTCTTGCGTTGCTGAACCGAAAGACGAATCGCAAGAACCAGTGTCTCGTGCCTCCACATTTCCTCGACAACAAGTTGGGCGCGGCTGTGAGGGTCTCGGAGAGAGAGGGGCCGTGAGCAGGAGGCGGCAACGTGGGCTGCACCCCCTGGTCGCCTTGGGACAGATCCCTGGCATCGATGGTCGGCAACTGGCAGGGTGGACAGGCCGTCGTTTTGGCTTTGTGAAAGATCACTTTGTCCCCTCGTTCATCGGCGTGACGTAGTCGCCGCGGATGATTCGCGCTGATCTTCATCGATACGGCGCATGTCAAGCGGGCGACTGCTTGTTGACTCGCTCACGCCTTCCATCTGGGTATTCCCTAAACACCACGCCATCAACAACGACGGCCTTCGGTAGCCCCAGCCGCGCACGTGATGCGGCCGTCTTCTTCAAGCTCTCGCTCATCCGCAGCTTGAATTCGGTCGAGGCCGTGAACCCGAGCAACGATTTCTTCATACCAACACACCTTTAATGCGGGCAGCCCGCGCCTCCAAAAGCGTACACCCCTCCGACAAATCTAATACGCTATGCGGGCGGTCATCAAGTGCAATTCGTCGTTAAAAGTCCGTAAGACGGCCTGAATCGCGCTCCCCTTGTCGCAGATCTGCCACTGTTGCCTCCGGGCTCAGCCGCAGCTGCAGATTCGTGGCGCCCTCATCACTTGACTTCTCCACCTTTTACGGTGTTCAAGGTTTCCTCGGTTCGAATCGCCTATGATTGCACTCACCACTCCTCCCTTGTGGCGTCATTCAGTTGGCTTTTGCTTGGGAAGAAAAGACCGCCTTCGGGCGGTTTTTTTCTGGATGACAAGTGTGCGCTATCGGGCCTTACGTGCGCTGACCCTTGAGGGCTTCGAAGCAGGAACTTCCTGTTGTGACACTTCTTGAGATGGCGACAGTCGATCCAGCAGCTCGCGCAACGTTTGCGCTTCAGCGCGATATTGCAGCGCTTCCTGCTGGCTTACTGCCAGCTGTTCCCGCGCGGCCTGAAGCTCGGTGGCAAGGCTTCGGTTGCTGGCGGTGAGCTCCCGTTGCGACTCTTCTGTTGCATCGGCCTTGACCTGCAGCCGCGCAATCGCATCAGCCTGAGCCAGCATGTTCTCGCGATAGCGGCCTTCGGTCTGCGCCTGTTGGCTGCGCAGAGCCTCGAGCTGCTTATCGACTCTGATCCGAGCCTGACGCTCCTGGTCGATGTCCAGCAGTGCGCGCCGCTCGGCAGCGTCCGAACGACCGTTCGCGACGTCCACGGCCTCTCGCGCCTTGCCTAAGTTGACGCTGAAATCTGCTCGAGCCCGCTCCTGCTGATTGCGCGCCTCCTCGAAGTGGCGCTGCAACTCCTGCAAGCGTGCAACGGCGCTGGCGTGGGCGCGCCACTCTGCCTCCAGGTCCGTTTGCCGCTGCTGGAGCGATTCCTGAGCTTTGCTCAGCTGCCGACGCAGGGTATCGGCGTTGGCCAGTGCCTCAGTTTCCGCCTGGCGAGCCCGAGTTTCCTCTCCCTGGGCTTGCTCGACCGCGGCCTGGTCCTCCAAGCGCATCACCGCCAACTCCTGGCGTGCGGCGGCCGTGGCCTGGCGCCACAGCTCGGCGATGGCTTCCGCTGCGCTCTCTTTGAGTTCAGGCGGCAGATCCGGATGGTCAATTTCGACGCGCGCCTTGCTGCGCAGATCCTCCCAGAATTGGGCCAACGCCTCTGCTGGAGCGCTCATCGAGCCCTTGCGCACGAACTGGTACAGCTTGCTGGCCGTGGGGGTGATGCCATAGCGGAAGAACAGCAACGCGCAAACCTCGCGATAGAGGTCTTTGGTCTCCGTAAATCGCCCCCTGAGGGCTTCGATGTCGCTCTGGAGTTCGATTTCGGTATTCATTCATAAATAATACAACGTAATGTGTTGAATTAATTTATGCAATGGTTCATCCATGGACATAACTACTCTAATGTCCATAAAATTGACTATGCCCTTCTACTGCACGTAGTTCTGCATGAATGCACTCGTCAGCCTCGATCAAATGATGGCTCCGGCCCACCTGGACGGTAGCCGCGGCCGCAATCGCGCCAGTTTGCCCTCGCAGTTGGCCGCGCTCGATGACCGCTCGGCCGTGCTTGCCTGGCTGGCCCGCTACGCTGACTCACCCGCCACCCTCTCCAGCTATCGCAAGGAAGCCGAACGTCTCCTGCTGTGGTGCGTCCTGCAGCGCGGCGCAGCCCTCTCTGACCTTACGCACGAGGACCTGCTGCTCTACCAGCGTTTCCTCGGGGACCCGCAGCCGGCCGAGCGCTGGGTCATGGCGCCGGGTCAGAAGCCGGGCCGCAACTCGCCACGCTGGCGACCCTTTGCGGGCCCACTTGGCCCATCGAGCCTGCGTCAGGCGCTGTCGATCCTCAATGCGATGTTCTCTTGGCTCGTGGAGGCCGGATACCTGGCCGGCAATCCGTTGGCGCTGAGCCGTCGCAGGCGCCGGCAGACCGCACCTCGTGTGAACCGCTTTTTGCCAGAGGAGCATTGGAACGTGGTGAAGGCAGCGATCGAAGCGATGCCCATAAGTAGCGAACGTGAAAAGCTGCACGCATCGCGCTGCCGATGGCTGTTTTCAGTGCTGTACATCGGCGGGCTGCGCGTGTCCGAGATCTGCGATGCCAGCATGGGCGGATTCTTCAGTCGGCGCGGCACCGATGGGCGCGAGCGCTGGTGGCTCGAAATCACCGGTAAAGGCAGCAAGACCCGACTGGTTCCAGCTACGGGCGAATTGATGGCCGAATTGATGCGCTACCGCAAGGCCCATGCCTTGAGCCCGCTCCCATTGGAGGGCGAAGGCACGCCACTGGTGATGACGTTGATCGCCCCGATCAAGCCGATGGCGCGGAGCGCCATTCACGAACTCGTCAAGGGAGTGATGCACGCCGCCGCTGCGGCGCTGCGGCAGCGTGGCCCCGAGTTCGAGGCTACGGCGACTCATCTCGAGCAGGCGTCGACGCACTGGATTCGTCACACAGCCGGAAGCCACCAGAGTGAAAAGGTCGACCTAAAAGTAGTCCGAGACAACCTGGGGCACGCCAACATCAGCACGACCAGCATCTATTTGCACACCGAAGACGATGCCCGTCACGACGCCACGGCGGCTGGGCACCGTGTTGGCTGGCGTACGCCCTGAAGCGAAGGCCTGGGACGCGCGTGCCAACTGGACAGGGAAGGGTTTACCCCTGTCACTACCCGCTGCGATTTGCACTGAAACCGAGATCACCCCGAATCTAGCTGGACGGTTTGTGAACGAAATACCGCATTGTGGGAGTCTACGGAAACCGGTGGCACGAAGCATTCGAGGTCGGTACGTCGCGTTTGCTCCCTGCAGAGGGCGTGTCCATCGTCGCCGCGTTCATAGTGTGCCGTCTGGCGGCCAGAAATCCTTCATCGCTTTCTGACGTTGCGCTTCGGTCAGGGGCTGGTGCGTCGCAACCAACCACGGCGAGTGGCTGCCCACGTTCATCGCAACGTATTGGGGAGGAACAGGCTTGCGCTCACCATCGCTTCGCCCAAGCACTGCGTGCAGGCTGTGCGTGTTGCGCAACCAACTGGCGGACGCTTGCCGAACCTGCATTGCGTCCCGGCTGTTCATGTGGGAGGCACAAGCCTCCATGAAAATTTTTATTGACTTGTACAGTGCCCCTGCGGTCCACGGCGGAGGAACGCCCCCGTCAGCGGCGGAAAATCTTCCGACCACCGGCACTCGTGCATTCACACGTGCGGTCGGCGCACGCGGCCGGCCCGCAGCGGCGAGTTCGTCGCCTAGTTCGACAATCAACTGCCGCGGCAGCGGCACGTCACGAGTGCGCTGGTATTTGTCAACGACCCGGACCATCCAGGCACTTTCAGGCTCCCCATCATCTCGAGCGAAGCGTATCAGTCGCAACGCGCCACATTGCACGGAGACCAATTCCGACAGCGACAGACCGGTAGCGTAGAGCCATCGGATGGCACGCGCACGACGCCGGGTCGGCTCATGTGCGGCCTTGGCTTCGAGTTCTGCAATGAGATCGCGGCTGATCCATTCCCATTGCTCGAACGTCAGCGTCCGCTGCAGCCGCGCATCGGGGCGTATGGCGACAAGGACGCGAGGGGCCATCAACGGATGGTGGTAGACATACTGGTGTGTGACCAGGTACTTGAACAGCGCTCCGATGATGGTTAGCGCTTGACCCAAAGTGGGAGCGCTCAAGCCCTTTTCCATCGGCCGCCACTGGACCGAGTCACGACGGCTTCCGCGGTACCCGCACCAATGAGCCGGCGGGTCCATCAGAAAGTCTCTGAAGGCCCTCACATCTGCGCGAGTCAAGGACGAGACGGGCTTGTGTCTAACAAGGACGCACCACAGAAGCAACCGTTCGGCCTCTCTGCGGTACGAGCGAAAGGTCCCGGTTGAGCCCGAGGCGTTCTGCGTATTGTCGAGCCATGCTTGGATCGCCTGGAGGTCGTTGTCCGCCTCCAGCGTGCATTCACTCGAAGGCAGGCGAAATGCACCGTCGTGGCCGTCAAGCTTCCAGGGTACGAGAAGCCGCTCGAGAGGCACCAAGGCAGTAGATGGCTGCTCAATGATTCGACAGTCGGACAGACCGGCAGCCAGGCCATGTGTCGGCACGATACGGATGCCAATGTCCGTCGCGTGCATGTATGCCCAGTCGGCAATCCTGGTTGCTTTCACGTGGGCTACAGAGCGTACCCCGCGCCACCATCGGACGTCACCGCAATTAATGCGAGCGGCCAACAGCGACAAAGTGCCCACGCCAGCTTCTTCTAGCAGCTTGGCCGTTTTTGCGGGAAGCCACTTCCGTACGGAGTCCTTGGTCGACATGATTGCAAGCATCTTCGCTTCGAAATCTCGAAGTGCTTCCAACTGACGATGAAGAAGACGCGCCCGCTTGTGCGCTCTGCTCCTAGGGTTCGTCGGGAGATGATGAGTTAGCTCCTCGGGCGAGGCTGTCGCAGCCTCTCGGTCGGCGCCGAAAGCACTGTCTTCGCCATCCGGCCCCAACAGATTGAGTCGCAGTAGACGTGACACGTGATATTTCCCGTCGCGACGCGCCGCTGCGGCGCACTCGCAGCAAATCCGAGACATGAGCTCATGGATCATTTGATCGTTGACTCTTATTCCTTCCAGCTGCAGGTGGATGTTCCAGCTCGTTGCGGGTTCAACGCCCTGTAGCACTGAGCGCATGAAAGCGAAATGCCCACGATGCAGCGGCCTGACTTCAAGGAATCGGGATGTTCTCATCTGGTGCCTCACACTTCTGCGGCTGGGTCAACACCGATGCGGCCCCGTCTTCAGACCAACGAGCCAGCGCCATGCGTAGGCCGTTGATCGCGCCCTTCGCAGACTTCGCACTGGCAGCGACGGGATGAGTCAGGCTCTGCGCCGCGAATCGCGCGCCATCCAGGCCCTTCAGCTCGAAGATCACGAAGAAGCACTTCGTCTTGCCGAGCAGCCGCAGCTTGCGTGCGTCGTCAGCAATACCCAGCTGAAGCCCAGGACCCATCGTCCATGCTGGCGAGTCTGCGTCATACCAGGCGCAAACCGTCGCACACTGCGATGCGATCCGCTCACTCCGCAGCAGCCGATGTTCATTCACGCGTTGAACTCTTGTCACCTTGTCTTGCCGTCTGCGCGGGGACCAGCAGGCTTCGTGCGGTGCATCCATGCACAGCACAAAATTCCCATTGCTGTCTCTTGCCACGCTCCAGGCCGGAAACACCCGTTCGCCGATCGCGCACCGCCCCCACACCGGCTCACCATTGGCCATCGCGCGTGCCACGGCCCTTCGCGCCGCTACCCAAAGCATCAGCAAACTTCCGGCAGTCGTCCAGTTGAGGATCCAACGCCGGAACCTCCCTTGAAATCTCATGTCCAGCGGATGCATGGATGCCTCTGACGGAAGCAGGTTGACGGCCTTGACTTCCCATTGCGGTGGCATCTGGTACGCCTGGCGACGGAACCAATCGCGCAGTCCGATGCTCCATACGCAGGATTGCCACCACAGCAACAGGCACCACGCGTCCTGTGCATGCGCGTTTGCGTTCGAGGTCAGTTGGCGCCGAATAAAAGTCTCGTCCGAGGATCGGGCGAATGCCTCGATCCATCGACGTACTTGACCATCGAGCACGTGGCGCAGCAAGTGGCGTTTGATCGACTTGAACACCGCGCTGGCGGCTTCGAACTCCAATGTCGGCGCAATATCGTCATTCCCTACGTTCTCCCTTTGCCCGCCGAATTCGTGTGCCGAGCATGCCCAACGCTCGCAGCGCAGTTCGGGCAACTCCGTGATCGCCCAGCATGTGGGCGGGTGGGGTGTGCGCATGGCTTGCGCCCAGTGCTGGGCATGCACGAGATACCGCTCGATACTCGGGTAGTGTGACCACTGATCTCGCAGGTCGAACCAGAACCGGCTTGCCGCAGTTTCAAGCCAGCAAGAGAGATCGCCCAGCACAACATCGCGCGCCGGGTTGGGCTTCGGGTCTCTGGCTGCTCCTAGCTCGAGGAACACGAATCCGCAGCGACAGCGCCCCGGGGAGCGAAAAGGGCTCCCGAGCTTCCCATGAGGAATTGTCAGTCCGCAGCGGCACCGATACTCGAGCGGTAGTGCGTGCACAGGGCAAATTCGGAGGCCGCACAGCGAGTACAGAACGCTGTGGAAGCCCTCCCCCAAACATGCACGGCACCAGACCACGAATCGACCGAAGAGAGGCTGTAGGCTGCCAGGGTACCGCCCTACCTGTGACCACCTCAAGGCCTGTACAGAGTCACCGGTTACCCGGCAGAATCGCGACAACCGCAGTGAGCGACCCGGCGAAATTGCGCAATCCAGGGACATGGTCTTGCCGCTTCCGTCGTTCAGTATGAAATCGGCTTCGAACGATTGCTGGCTCGGCCTGTTCAAGAGAATGAACCGTTGGACGGTGATCCAGGCTGAGGCATACGGCTGGATGCTCCCTGGTGTCCAAGTGACGCGGCGATATCGTCGATCACGACTGAGTGAGGCCATGTTCGTGGCCCCGCTTTCTATGCCTGTGTGTGACACCATATTCAGGCCATCTTGCGTCGCCGCCGCGGCAGTTCTGCGGAAATCAGGCGCATGTGGTCGGTGAACTGCGTTTCGGCAAATGCCTCCAGCCAGGCTTCCTCGCCCGTTGCGTCATCCCAATCTTCCCCGTGAGCCAGATTCATCAAGACTTTCTCCACCGAGAGCGCAAGATGTTGCATGGGAAAGTTGGCCTCTCCACCGTAGTCCTCCGGGAGTAGCGCGTTCATCACTTGCCACACGGTCGAGGCACAACTTGCCAGGCGCTTCCCGCGCGCATGTGCGTCGGGCGCGAAGTGCGCTAAATAGGACGCGCGCGAGTGTTTGGGCCATTCACTCGCGAAGTCGTACCCCTCCAACACGAACTTGATCTCGACTTCCGAGGTCAGCCCCGAGAAGGGGGCATGTGCAACCATGAACCGGGCGGCCACATGTGGATGGTCGGAGTGAGCCATCAGCTCGTACTGGTAGCCCATCTGGTGCGACGAAACTGTGTAGACGCTAAACCGATAGTTTTCACGGTCCAGTGTGTTCTGTAGCCCCAAAAGCCAATTCCACTCCCTGAGGGTCAACGCCTGTGATTCGTCGATGAGCAGTGCCACGAAGTTTCCCTCGCAGCGTTTGGCTAGGGAAATTAGATGCTCTACGAGCATGTCTCGACGCTCACCCCAAGACCTCTTGTCTTTCGCATACCGGTGACCGGTCGCCTTCAACAGAGATTTCCAGAATTCGGCCTGACTGCTTTGAATATCTGGTGTCCGCGTCCACATGTGCAGTGGAATATCCTTGCCGAAGCGCTGCTTCAAGAGGTCACGCAAGAACCACTGCATTGCTTTGGACTTACCAAAGCGAGACGGACCAAAAATGACTCCCCCCGTCTTTTTCTGGGCGATCCAATCGCCTATTACCTTGGCCATACCCTCGATCGCTGGTGTGTGGATGGCATACCTTTGCGATAGAACGGGATGGTTGCGGTCGACATGCGGGGGCAGCCGACTGTTGTTTTTTTTGCGAGGTAGTCGAGCCATGGCGCTACTCACTGGCGGCCATTCGGTGCATCGGGAGGCTCTTCCGGGAAGAGACTGCTGGCTCTGGCGCGGGGATGGGGCTGCCTTGCGCTTGTACCGAGAGAGGTTCCGCGACGTGGCCAGCATTGCCTCCTGTAAGTGGTGCCCGAAACTCTCGGCCTTCGGCGAGGCGACCTCGGGCCATCTCGACTTGGTCATCACGGCCGATTTCCTGCCTGCGCTGTGCAACCTCCTCCATGATTCTGCGCATGTCTAGATAGGCGGGATGGGGCGGCAGCTTCTTGCCTGGCAACAACTCAACGTACTCAAGGAACGCCGCAACGGCGTCACCGCCGGACGCAAGCCGGAACTTGCGCTGATTCAACAACGTCCGGATCGCACTGCGTATAGCCAGAGAATGCGGAAAGCCATGCCATGGTGGCGCGGCACGAAGAATGCCCAGTGAATGACCGCTGGCCGTGGAGGCTCGCGCGACACGCGCGTCATTTTCCAAATGGCTGGTCACACAGATCTTCGTGCCCACCAGGTCATGGCGATCGATCAGAAATTCGCCGCTGTAGCTGGCGCCGTAGAAGTTGACGTAGGGTCGGCGTCCCGTTCGATATCCCCCCTTCACTGTGCACATCTTTCGCACACTCAGCAGACCGCTCACCAGCGATGCGTCTGCGCGGCGTATGGCGGGAGCCTCCTCGCGGGTTGTCGCGAAATCCAGGGTCTGTAGTGGTGATCTGTAGGCCAGCCCGGCGTGTTCCGTTGCGTTGTAGTTCGCGATCAGTACATCCAGGAGATCCTCAAGGTACTCCAATTGGAACTGACTGTTGAGCGCGACCTGCTCGGGATTGCGCCCGCGCTTGTCGGAAGGTTTGCTCCCAGTCGAGTTCGACATCCGATTCAGGCCCTGCTCTCCTAGCGTCCGGAAGAAGGTCTCGATGTAGGGCCGATCGTCTTTCAGCCGCCGCGCTGCATAGCCTTGCGTTGGGTCCACCATCACAGAGCCAACGACATTGCGTAGCACGTCCTTGACGGTCTTGCAGGTTTCCGCCAGCGAGCCATCTACGCTCGTCTCGTCCCAGCAGAGGCCGACGTAGCGCTCGCTGTGCCTCGACGGCAACGCGGCTTCGTCTTCATACTTGCCCCTGCCCATCGACAGTGCCCTGCGCTGCCAGCGTGTCAGGGCGGATCTGATCGCCTTGAGCACGTCCTCCTTGTTGACCTCTGGGTGTAGGCTCAAGTAATACCCGAGCACTGCCCGGCTGTAGACCTCCACAATGACGATTACCCAGAGTCGGCGAACGATCTTTGGAACGTGCCCCCCATGCGGGTGCGGGATCAGAATACAGAAGAGCCCATTTAGCACGTGAGCGTCCATCTCAACCCGCTGGTAGGGCCGATGAACCGGGCGGTCCACACCATCACCGGCCTTCAGTTTGTCTGCCAGGGACTTGCCCCCGATCAGGTAGGCGGCCTCGCGAGGGTTCGCCGCCATGACTTGCTTTCCATCGCCTGCAGGCCGGCGAGACGATCCTGGTGCAGGGCGCATCCAGCAGCGTCGGCCTGCTGCTCGCGCGATGGGCCAAGGCCCGGGGCGCCACGGTCATCGGCACCGCCGGTGCGGGCAAGCGCGACGCCCTGCGCGCCGACGTGCACCACCCCCTGGTCTCCAGCGACGCGGACCTCGCAGCGCAGATCCGCCAGATCGCGCCGCAAGGCGTCGATGTCGTCTACGAGTTCGTCGGCAAGGCCACGTTCGCGGCCTCGCAAGCGAGCGTTCGCGACGGCGGGACGATCGTCAACATCGGTGCGGCCTCCGGTGCACCCGAGATCGATGCGCCCTCGCTCACGGCGCGCGGCGTGAAGGTGCTCGGCGGCCCGATGGCGCAGCATCTGCAAGGCGATGGGCGCGAACAAGCGACGCGCGCAGTGTTCGATGCGCTGCGCTCCGGTGTGTTCGGTCAGATCGATGTCACGCGCTATCCGCTGTCGGCCGCGGCCACCGCGCATGCGGACATCGCAGCCCGCAGCCGCTCGGGGTCGGCCATTCTGGTGCCGTAACCCGACGCGCCTGCGGCGCTTCCACACGAAAAGCCCGCCAGGAACACTGGCGGGCTTTTTTGCATTCAGGCATCTTCATCGCATCACCCCTCTCTCCTCGACGCGCACACCCGAAGCAACAACCCAGGCGCTGCGAGGCCCTAGCGGAACAGCAGGCCGATGCCGAAGACGATCCCGGCCGTCGCGAACGCCGTCAGCAGGCTAGGAAGAATGAAGAGCGCAATGCCGAGGTCTTCGTGGTGCTTGTCGATGAGATTCCAGAGCTTCATTTCGATCTCCTGAGTAGGTGGGTGAAGTTGCAGGTTAGGGAGATTTCGTCTCGCGCAGAAGCCTGAATTTTTCGATCCGATCCATCTGAATTAACGATGGATAGCAGCTTTCTTCGAACGCAATCTGCGGGGTCGCATGGGAACGAACCAGTTCAATACCCACGAAAAAAAGCCCGCCCCATCACTGGGGCGGGCCTTGTGTTCGCGTCGGCTCAGCGGGTGGCCAGCGACTGACGCGGCAGGTGCTTGCGGTTATCGATGCTGAAGGCACCAGCGCCGAAGGCCACGACCTGGATCAGACCACCGGCCATCGCGAGGTTCTTCAGGAAGTGGAACAGCTGGTTCTGGTCGCCCAGCGCGTGGTGAAAGATGAGCGCGGAGGCGATCGAGAAGACGGCCAGTCCGAGCGCGACGGCCCGGGTGCGGTAGCCCGCCAGCAGCAGCAGGCCGCCGCCCAGTTCGATGGCAATGGCCGCCAGGTAGCCCAGCAGCGGCGCGGGCAGGCCCACCGAGGCGATGTAGCCCTGGGTCGCCTCGGGCGCTGCGATCTTGCCAAGGCTGCTGACGATGAAGATCGCCGCCAGGAGGATGCGTCCGACGAAAGGCAGGACGGTGGTTTGGGTGTTGGAAGTGGTGGTCGTGGTCATGATGAATTTCCTGGGTAAGTTGATTGGAAGCACAGGGGTTGAAGAAACTGAAAGTCGAACGGGGGAGTCAACGGATGCGCCCGTCCGCGCGAAGCTGCCGCCCGATTCGGGCGATTTCCGCCTCTCCTCGTTGCAGCGCATCGGGCGAGGTGTGAACGGAGTAGTAGCCCAGCACGAGGTCGTGTGGGTGCTTCACGGCCGACCCGACGATGAAGTCGGTGTCGCCTTCGGCAGTGAAATCGATGGCGCTGCCCGATTCGTCGAACACCGCGAGCTCGCCTTGCAGCCGTTCGCCGGCCACGCGCAGCTCGCCGCGGTGAACGTGGGTCCAGGCCACGTCGTGCCCCGCGGGCGGCTGGTAGCGCCAGCGCTCGCCCGCGGCCAGCCGAACGTGCAACAGGTTCATGCCTTCCGGCGCAGCCACGCGGCTGTGTGCGCCTTCGTGGCGACCCAGGACGATGCGGGCGGGGCCTGCCTGCGGCACGGCCTCGGCGGGCAGGTACTGGCTTTGCGCCATGCGGTTCTCCAGGCTGCGCGGCAACGCGACCCACACCTGGTAGCCCTGGAAGCGCTCGAGCCCGCTCGGGCTCGCGTCGTGCCACACGCCGTTGCCGGCCCGCATCCATTCGACGCTGCCCGCGGACAGGGTGCCCGACGCACCGGTCGTGTCCTCGTAGCGCAGGTCGCCCGAGAGCAACACGGTGATCGTCGCAATGCCCGAATGCGGATGCATCGGGAACAGCGCGTTGCCGGTCGGCTTGAAATCGAAGTAGTCGAGAAAGACGAACGGCTTGATCAGCTCGCCGATGTCCGAGGGACTGACGACGCGCGTGACCGGTCCGTGCGCACGGCCCCGGGTGCGGGCCACGATGCGGCGTGTCTGGACGGACAGGGCCGACAGGGATTCGCTGACTGAGTGCTCCATGAAATTTCCTTCAGGTGATGACATGACCTGAAGGTTAGGAGTTGGACATCCCCCTGAGAAGCCTATATCTTTCGATGCAACCCATCCAAAGGAACGATAGATGCTCGACGGCCTGTCCATGGACCAACTGCGCACCTTCATCGCGGCAGCAGACGAAGGCAGTTTCTCGGCGGCGGGCCGCAAGCTGCGGCGGGCGCAGTCGGTCGTCAGCCAGACGCTGGCCAATCTCGAGGCGCAGATCGACGTGCAGCTGTTCGACCGCTCGGCGCGCTACCCGCAGCTCACCGAGCAAGGCACCGCCCTCCTCGCGGAAGCCCGCGTGGTCGTCAACAGCATGAACGGCTTCAAGGCCAAGGCGCGCACCATGGCCGAAGGGCTGGAGCCCGAGCTGTCGGTGGCGGTAGATGTGATGTACCCGATGGAGTCGCTGACGGTGGCCGTGGGCCTGTTCCGCGCGGCGTTTCCCCATACGCCGCTTCGCCTCTATGTCGAGGCGCTGGGCGCAGTCATCCAGCCCGTGCTGCAGGGCACGTGCCGGCTGGGCATCATCGGGTCGATGCCCGTCGTGCCCGATGCCGTGGAGGCCGAGAAGCTGCTCGACGTGCCCATGGTCACGGTGACCGGCAACGCCCATCCGCTGGCGCGCCGCAAAGGCCTGATCCGGATGCGCGAGCTGGAAGACCACGTGCAGCTGGTCCTCACGGACCGCACGAGCCTGTCGGACGGCAAGACCTACGGCGTCTTCTCGCCTTCGACGTGGCGCCTGGCCGACCTGGGCGCCAAGCACGCCTTCCTGCGCGCGGGGTTCGGCTGGGGACACATGCCGCAGGCCATGGTGCGGCACGACCTGGACACCGGTGCGCTGGTGCAGATCCAGATCGAGAACTTCCAGCCGCGCACACCGCCCATCGCGATGTTCGCGGCCTACCGAAAAGATTCGCCGCCGGGGCCGGCCGGCCGCTGGTTCCTCGACCAGCTCAAGCAGACCGATTCGCCTGGCCGCGCTTGATCGAGGCGGGAGCGCCCTACGCCAGGGTCGCCCGCGCGAGGAACGGCGCAAGCTGCGCGCGGGCCATCTCCGGCGTCACCACATCCGCGGGTGCGAGCTTCTCGTAGCTGTAGCTCTGCGGATCGTCGTAGATGCGCTCCGAGATCAGCTTCGGCTGCGCGTCGCGGGTGTACGTGAAGATCTGGAACAGGTGGTGGTTCATGAGGTACCAGGCCTCGGGGTCGGCATCGACGGGATGGCCCTTCAGGCAGACGCCCGGCACCACGTGCGTCCAGACGGCCTCCGTGGTCACGCCGTAGTCTTCCACCCCCATGTTCATGGTCCGGGCGCCCATCACGTTCTGCCGGGTCTCGAAGGTCTGCCGGTAGAAGCCTTCCACCGCCGCCTTGCCCGACAGGACGTGCACCTCCCGCCGGTCACCCACGCGGTACATGGGCTCGTCGACCGTGAGTTCCGGCACGATGATCCGGTCCCAGTAGCCGGCCACCTCCAGCAGCAAATGCCGCAGGTAGTTCTTCAGGATGGCCCGGTGCAGCGGCTTCTCGGTCGCATGCAGAAAAGCCTCGACCTGGCGCGGCCACTCGGTGACGTCGAACTTGGGCGGCACGCGCATCAGCGTCAGTGCATCCGCGGTGTTCAGGCGTTGGTTCCCTGGGTTCACGGCCTCGAAGTGCATGGTGTCTCTCCTGTCTCGGCGCAGGCTCAGATCACCGACAGCAAACCGCCGTCGACGAGCAGCGCGATACCACTGACATAGCTGGACATGTCCGAGCCGAGCCACGCGACCGAATCCGCAATCTCGGACGGCTTGCCGAGCCGGCGCAGCGGCGTGCGCTGCCTGAAGCCTTCGGACGCGGCGGCAATGCCCGGGTGGGTGCGCACCAGGTGGGTGTCGATCACGCCCGGCGCGACCGCATTGACGCGGATCCCGTCGGGCCCGAGCGCATCGGCCAGGGCCTTGGCCATGAGCACCACGCCGCCCTTGCTCGTGGAATAGGCCACGGTCATGCCCGCGCCCGCGATCCCGCCCATGCTGGCCATCAGCACGATGCTGCCGGCCTTGCCATTCGCTTTCATCTGACGCGCCGCCGCCTGGGCACTGAACAGCACGCCGTCGAGGTTGACGGTCATCAGACGCCGGTAGTCGTCTTCGGCCACGTCGGGGCCGTCCGCACGCAACGTGATGCCGGCGTTGGCGACCATCACATCGACGCCGCCGAACTCCGCCGCCGCCTCGACCAACGCATCGACCTGCGGGCGCTGGCTCACGTCCGTGCGATGAAAGCGAACGGCCACGCCCAGCGACTCGATCTCCGAGGTCGTGGTGCTGCCGCCTTCGTTGGAGGTTTCGGTGATGTCCGAGACGATCATCGCCCTGGCGCCGTGCTGCGCGGCGCCGATGGCGATCGCGCGTCCGATGCCGCTGGCGGCCCCCGTGACGACGACGACCTTGTCTTGGAGGATGTCGCTCACGTCAGTGCGCCTTCTCGGCGGACGCCGGCGGCCAGGCACCCAGCTGCTGCAGCAGGGAGAACAGGTTCGCCACGCCCCAGTGCTCCGTGATCTTGCCGTCCTGCACGCGCATCGCATCGACGGTCTCGAAGTGGATCTTGCGGCCCGTGGGCGCGATGCCGAACACGTCGCCCTGGTGCGTGCCGTGGTAGGTCTTGAAGGTCGTCACGACGTCGCCGTCCACGCGCTGCCAATGGATGTCGGCATGGAAGTCGGGGAACGCCGCGCGCAGCGTCTTGTACAAGCCCAGGGCGCCCGCCTTGTCCGGCGTGCAGCTGGGCTGCGGCGTGTGGTCGAGAAAGCTGTCGGCAAAGAGCTCGTCGAAGAGCGCGTAGTTGCCGCCGCCCTGGACCTCTTCGGTGTTGCGGCGCACGACGGCCTTGGCCGCTTCGCCTGCGGTGTTGTGGGTGCTCATGGTTGTTCTCCTTGGGAACCGGGTGCTCAGCCGAAAAGCTTGGCCGCGGTCCTGGCGACCAGCTCGCCCTGGTGGCGTGCACCGGCAAGATCAATCTCGGTCGGCTGGCGCGATCCGTCGCCGCCGGCCACGGTCGTGGCGCCGTAGGGCGCACCACCGACGATCTCGTCCACGCTCATCTGGCCCTGGTGGCTGTATGGCAGGCCCACGACGGTCATGCCGAAGTGCAGCAGGTTGGTGATGATCGAGAACAGCGTGGTTTCCTGCCCGCCGTGCTGCGTGGCGGACGAGCTGAACGCTGCCCCCACCTTGCCATTGAGCGCGCCGCGCGCCCACAGGCCACCGGCCTGGTCGAGAAACGCCGCCATCTGCGACGACATGCGGCCGAAGCGCGTGCCGGTGCCGACGATGATGGCGTCGTAGTGTTCAAGCTCGGCCACCGCGGCGACGGGCGCCGATTGGTCGAGCTTGAAGTGCGCGCTCTTCGCGACTTCCAGCGGCACGGTCTCGGGCACACGCTTGATGTCGACCTCGGCACCGGCACTGCGGGCGCCTTCGGCGATGGCCTGGGCCATCGTTTCGATGTGGCCGTAGGACGAGTAGTACAGGACAAGAACTTTGCTCATGGGTATCTCCTGGAAAGGAATCGCCGAACGCCGGCGGGCGAAGAAAGAAGACTGAACTTCGATGACATGGCGCTAGCGTAGGAGCCAGGCATCTCTCGCGGAAGCCTGTTTGTTTCGATGGAATCCATCGAGAAACTGGATGGACCCTCTCTCGTTCCAAGCCATGCAGACCCGGTGGCGTAGCATCGGCGCGCACCATGCTTCCCCTCGCCCTGACCTACTTCCGTGAAGTCGCTCTCAGCGGCTCGATCCGCCGTGCGGCCGAACACCTGTCGATTGCGCCGAGCGCCATCAGTCGCCAGATCGGCCAGCTCGAAGCGGAGCTGCAGGTCGCCCTGTTCGACCGCCGCGCGCGGCGCCTCACGCTCACGGCCGCCGGCGAACTGGTGCGCGACTACGCTGCGCGCGCCAGCACCGACGCCGACGCCCTGCGCGCCTCGCTGCAGCAGATCACCGGATTGCAGGCGGGACAGGTGCGCATCGGCAGCGTCGAGGGCATGGTCTACTTTCTTTCGCGCTACCTGGCGGGTTTCGACGAGCGCTTTCCGGGTATCCGCGTGAGCGTCTCGATCGTCGGTTCGCGCGCGGTGCTGGAGTTGCTGCGCGACGGCGAGATCGACCTCGCCCTGGCCTTCGGCCTGCCGGCGCGCAACCCCTTCCATGTGCATGCGCGGCTGGAGCAGCCGCTGTGCGCCATCGTCGCCGCCGGTCATCCGCTGGCGGCGCGGCGCAGCATCTCGTTCAAGACGCTGGCGGACCAGCGCGTGGTGCTGCCCGACACCACCTTCCAGATCCGCTCGCTGATCGATGCCATCGCGCTGAAGACCAAGACCTCGCTCACGCACGTGATCGAAGCGAACACGCTGGACATGGCCAAGGGCATCGTGCGTCATTCCGAGCTGATGACCTTCCTGCCGCGCTACGCGGCCTTGCGCGAGATCGCCAGCGGCGAGCTGTGCGCGGTGCCGCTGCAGGAGCGCGACCTGGCCCAGACCCACATCAGCCTCATCACCATGCCCTCCTACCAGCCGTCGCCGGCCGCGCGCAAGCTGCTGCAGACCTTCAAGGCCGGCATGGGCCGCTACGGCACCACCACCGCCGCCGAGCGCAGCTAGCGCCCTGGGTGTTCTCATATCGGCAACACATGGGTGCCGAAGTTCGGCTTCTTTGCAACCCGCAAGCTGCATAGAGTCGAAACCCACGGAGACATTCACCCATGACCCACGTTGTCGATTTCCAGCCCGGTGGCTACCGCTACATCCAGGCCGTTTTTCAGTATTCAGCCGGCGTTGCCGCGCTGCCGGGCTTTGCCATCGAGCGCGTGGTGTTCCAGCGCCCGCCCGCCCTGCTCGCGGGCTTCGAGGCCATTGCCGCGCACCTGGCGCAGCGCGGCCGGCCGCTGTCGGCGCTGTGCGGTTGCGAGCTGCGCTCGCCCGCGCCGCTGTCCGACGGCGGCTTCGTCGAGTTCAACCGCCTCTATGTGCGCACGCTGCAGGACTGGGGCCTGGTGCGCGGCGACATCAACCCCGTGGCCCGCACCAATGTCTGCCCGGTGTACGAGCCGCCCGCGTCGCCAGCCTTTCATGCTTTTTCCTACACCGTGCCGGACGACGGCACCGCGCTGCCCGGCTTCGTGGTGGCCGGCGGCGGCGAAGCGCCCGAGGGCCACGGCAACTACCACGACGTCATGGTGCGCCTGGGCGACACCAGCCTCGACGGCCTGCGCGAGAAGGTGCGCTACGTCGTGGCGGAGATGACGCGGCGCGTCACGGCATTGGGCTTCACCTGGCAGGACGCGGTCGCCACGCAGGCCTACACGGTGCACGACATCGGCCCGCTGGTGCACGACGAACTCGTCCAGCGCGGCGTGGCCCGCATGGGCCTCACCTGGCAGTACACCCGCCCGCCCATCGCCGACATGGAATATGAGATGGACCTGCGCCGCGTGGCGCGCGAGCTGGTGCACGCCTAGGCGGCGCACGGAACCCATGCGCAACGCCATGGCCACGGCCGCACAACTCGGCGCCGACCTCGCGGCCGGCCGAACCACCTCGCGCGCGCTGGTCGAGGCGGCGCTCGCACGCATCGCCGACCCTGCGGGTGAAGGTGCACGCGCCTTCACCCACGTCGATGCGGAAGGCGCACGCCGGGCAGCCGACGCCTCCGATGCGATGCGCCGCAACGGCGCGGTGCGCTCACCCGTCGAAGGCCTGCCGGTGTCGGTGAAGGACCTGTTCGACGTGGCCGGCCAGGTCACGCGTGCGGGCTCGGTGGTGCGCGCCGATGCCGCGCCGGCCACGCACGACGCCATCGCCGTCGAGCGGCTGCGCGCTGCCGGCGCGGTGCTGCTGGGCCGCACGAACATGGTCGAGTTCGCCTTCGGCGGCGTCGGCCTCAACCCGCACACCGGCACGCCGCGCAACCCCTGGGACCGCGCCACCGGCCGCGTGCCGGGCGGATCGTCCTGCGGCGCCGGCGTGGCGCAGGCGGACGGCATGGGCGTGATGGCGCTGGGCACCGACACGCGCGGCTCGGTGCGCATCCCGGCGGCGCTGTGCGGCGTGGTGGGCTTCAAGCCGACCGCACGGCGGGTGCCGACCGACGGCGCGTTCCCGCTGTCTTGGACGCTCGACTCCGTCGGCCCGCTGGCCAACTCTGTCGACTGCTGCGCGCTGTTCGACGCGATCCTTGCCGGCACGGCGCCCGCGCCGCTCGCACCGCTGGACGCACGCGGCCTGCGCTTTCTCGTGCCCGAGGGCAGCCTGATGGATGATCTCGACCCCGAAGTGGCGCACGCCTTCTCAGCCGCGCTGGCGACGCTGTCGCTTGCCGGGGCACACATCGCCACCGCCCCGGTGCCGTCGCTGGACGCACACCCGCGCTACTTCGAAGGCGGCGGCATCGCGGGGGCCGAAGCCTACGTGGTGCACCGCGAGAGCCTGGATCGGCTCCCGCTCTACGATCCGCGCGTGGGCCAGCGCCTGGCGCTGGGTGCCGGCATCAGCGCCGCCGACCACATCGCACTGCTGCGCCTGCGCGCCTCGGCCATCGCAGCCTTCGCGCAAACGCTGGCCCCGTTCGACGCGCTGCTGCTGCCCACCGTGGCCTGCATCGCACCGACCCTTGCCGAGGCCGACCGCAGCGATGACGACTACGTGCGCTGGAACCTGCGCTTCCTGCGCAACGCCGGGGTCATCAATTTCCTCGACGGCTGCGCCCTCACCCTGCCCTGCCATGCACCGGGCACGGCGCCGGTCGGGCTGATGGCCTGCGGCGCGGCGGGCACCGACCAGCAGTTGCTGGCGGTTGGCGCGGCCATCGAGCGTGCGCTCGGGCCGCGTGCGTGAGAAGCATCGAATTTCAAGAAGGAGATACACCATGAAGACCCCCTCGCAACGCGTCCTCCGTGCCCTGTGCGGCCTCGCAGCCGCCTTCGCCCTCATGGGCCCCGGCCACGCGCAGGACATCAAGGAGCGCAACTTCAAGCTCGCGTTCGTCAACCAGAAGGAGCACCCGCAGGGCATGGGCGCGCAGCGCTTCGCTGACCTGGTGGACAAGAAGAGCGGCGGCAAGATGAAGGTGAAGCTCTTTCCTGCCGGCGTGCTCGGCGGCGATGCGGCCGTCATCTCGTCGCTGCAGGGCGGCACGGTGGACCTGACGATGGTGGTGCCCGGATCGATCTCGGTGGCCATCAAGGAGTTCTCGCTGTTCGACCTGCCCTTCCTCTTCAACAACGAGAAGGAGGCCGACTTCGTGCTCGACGGCCCGGTCGGGCGCAAGCTGCTGGACAAGCTGCCCGAGAAGGGCCTCGTCGGCCTGACCTACTTCGAGCACGGCTTTCGCAACGTGACCAACAGCCGCCGCCCGGTGACGAAGATGGAAGACCTGCAGGGCCTGAAGCTGCGCGTGATGCAGATCCCCGTGATGATCGACATGTTCAGCGCCTTGGGTGCCAACCCCTCGCCGCTGCCCTTGCCCGAGGTCTACACCGCACTGGAGCAGAAGGCCGTGGACGGCCAGGAGAACCCGTACTCGCTGGTCGAGGCCTCGAAGTACTACGAGATCCAGAAGTACGCCTCCGACACGCGCCACACCTTCAACCCGATCGTGCTGCTGTTCAGCAAGAAGACCTGGGACAAGCTCTCGGCGGACGAACGCAAGGTCCTGGCCGACGCCGCCAAGGAGGCCCAGCCCTACCAGCGCAACGCCAACCGCGAGGTGAACGCGAAGTCGGCCGAGTTCCTCAAGAGCAAGGGCATGACGCTGACGGCGTTCCCGGCGCAGGAACGCGAGCGCCTGCGCGAGAAGCTCAAGCCGGTGACCGAAAAGTACGTCAAGCAGATCGACCCGGTGCTGGCGCAAGAGCTGTTCTCCGAGCTCGACAAGGCACGGGCCGCCAAGTAGCCCCCGCCCGACAACCGCACAAGGAAAGAAGATCATGGCTCGCCTGATCGATGGCTACTGCCGCCTGCTGGAGGGCCTGATCGCGCTGTTCCTGGCGATCATGGTGGTGCTGGTGTTCGGCAACGTGGTGCTGCGCTATGGCTTCAACTCCGGCATCACCGTGTCGGAAGAAGTCTCGCGCTGGCTGTTCGTGTGGGTCACCTTCCTGGGCGCAATCGTCGCGCTCAAGGAGCACGCCCACCTCGGCACCGACATGCTGGTGTCGCGGCTGCCGCTGTTCGGCAAGAAGGCCTGCCTCGTGGCCGGCCAGCTACTGATGCTGTTCATCGCCTGGCTGCTGCTCGACGGCAGCCTCGACCAGGCGCGAATCAACTGGGACGTGGCCGCGCCGGTCACGGGCATGTCCAGCGCCGCCCTTTACGGCTCGGGCGTGGTGTTCGCCGCGTCGGCGGGGCTGCTGATCCTGCGCGAGCTGTGGCGCGCGCTCACGGGCCAGCTCAGCGAGGCCGAGATGGTGATGGTCAAGGAATCGGAGGAACAGGGCGAGCTCGAGGCGCTGCAGGCCGAGCTCGCGCGCCAGGAAGCCGCACAGCCCAGGTCGCCAGGAGAACGGCCATGACAGTCGCCATCTTCATCGGCGCCTTGCTGGGCGCCATGGCGCTCGGCATCCCGATCGCCTTCGCGCTGCTGGCCACCGGCGTGGCCCTGATGTGGCACCTGGACCTGTTCGACGCGCAGATCCTGGCGCAGAACGTGGTCAACGGGGCCGACAGCTTTCCGTTGCTGGCGGTGCCCTTCTTCATGCTGGCCGGCGAGATCATGAACGTCGGCGGGCTGTCGCGCCGCATCATCGACCTGGCGCTGGCGCTGGTCGGCCACATCCGCGGCGGCCTGGGCTACGTCACGATCATGGCGGCGGTGCTGCTGTCAGCGCTGTCGGGCTCCGCGGTGGCCGATGCCGCCGCGCTCACCGCGCTGCTGCTGCCGATGATGGTCTCGGCCGGGCACGACAAGGCGCGCTCGGGCGGGCTGATCGCGGCCTCCGGGATCATCGGCCCGGTCATTCCGCCGAGCATCGGCTTCGTGATCTTCGGCGTGGCGGCCAACGTGTCGATCACCAAGCTGTTCCTGGCCGGCATCTTCCCGGGCCTGCTGATCGGTGCCGCGCTGTGGTTCACCTGGTGGTGGCTGGGCCGGCGCGAGCAGATCGTGCCGCCGCCGCGCCGCTCGCGTGCCGAGGTGCTGAAGGCGCTGCGCGCCTCGGGCTGGGCGCTGATGCTGCCGGTGATCATCCTGGTCGGCCTGCGCGCGGGCGTGTTCACGCCCACCGAGGCCGCCGTGGTCGCGGCGGTCTATGCGCTGTTCGTCTCCACCGTCGTGTACCGAGAGCTGAAGCTGCGCCAGCTGTACGAGATCTTCGTCTCGGCCGCCAAGACCACCTCGGTGATCATGCTGCTGATTGCCGCCGCGATGGTGTCGGCCTGGCTCATCACGGTGGCCGACCTGCCCAGCAAGGTGATCGCGCTGCTCGAGCCCTTCATGGCCAGCCCGACGCTGCTGTTGGTCGCGATCATGGTGCTGGTGATGATCGTCGGCACCGCGATGGACATGACGCCGACGATCCTGATCCTCACGCCGGTGCTGATGCCCGTGGTCAAGGCGGCGGGCATCGACCCGGTCTACTTCGGCGTGCTGTTCATCATCAACAACTCGATCGGGCTCATCACGCCGCCGGTGGGCACGGTGCTCAACGTGGTGGCCGGCGTGGGCCGCATGAAGATCGATGAGGTCACCAAGGGCGTGTGGCCTTTCATGCTGGCCGAGCTGGCGGTGATGTTCCTGCTGGTAGTGTTTCCCTCGCTCGTTACCGTGCCCGCCAAATGGTTCGGCGGCTGACGCGCCAACGACTCGCTCACCTCCACCCCCACACTTCGACAAGGACACCCATGAAGACACTAAAGAGGACACTGGCACTCGCGACGATTGGCCTGGCGGCCGTGGCCACATCGGCCCAGGCGCAGACGCGGCCCGTCGTGCAGTTCATCGCCACGGGCGGGACCATCGCGATGAAGATCGACCCCGTCACCAAGGGCGTGGTGCCGGCGATCTCGGGCGACGACCTCATGCAGACGGTGCCCGATGCCGGCAAGTACGCGACCATCGAGGTCAACAACTTCTCGGCCATGTCGTCCAACTACATCGAGGCGAAGTGGTGGACGCGCCTGACCAAGGCCGTCGACGACGCGCTCGCGCGCCCCGAGGTGGCCGGCGTCGTCATTGCGCACGGCACCGACACCATGGAAGAAACAGCCTACTGGCTGGACCTGACCGTGAAGTCCGACAAGCCCGTGATCCTCATCGGCGCGCAGCGCAATGCCTCGTCCTCCGACTTCGACGGCCCGCGCAACCTGCTCAACGCCATCCGCATCGCCACCGCGCCCGACGCGCGCGGCAAGGGCGTGATGCTGGCGATGAACAACCAGATCAACGCGGCGCGCAACGTCACCAAGACGCACACCGCCAACGTCGAGACCTTCAACTCGGGCGACTTCGGTTTCCTGGGCGAGGTGTGGGACGACAAGGTCGTCTTCACCCGCGCGCCGCTGCGCCGCCAGCACATCGACATCGGCACCGCAGAAATGCCGCGCGTCGAGATCGTCGCCATGTTCGGCGGCGCCGACGGCTCGCTGATGCGCTACGCCGTCGACCAGGGCGCCAGGGGCATCGTGGTGCAGGCGGTGGGCATGGGCAACATGAACGTCTCGATGTTCGAGGCGCTCAAGTACGCGCTGTCGAAGGGCGTGCCGGTGGTCGTCTCCACGCGCGTGCACAACGGCCGCACGCGGCCCGTCTACGGCTTCGTGGGCGGCGGCAAGACCAGCGACGAAGCAGGCGCCGTGATGGCCGGCGACCTGAGCCCGCAGAAGGCGCGTCTGCTGTTGATGCTGCAGCTGCAACGCGGCGTCACGAGCAAGGCCGAGCTGCAGGCCGCTTTCGACCGCTGAGCCGAGCCCGCTACAGCATCGACTCGGGGATCACCAGCGACTGCAGGTAGAGCCTGACGCGGGTCGCCAGGTCCGCGCCGGGCTCGTCGTCCGTCACCAGGACGGGCGGGTCGCTGTCGATGCGCCACCATGCCAGCGCAGTGTCGCTGCCCGGCTTCAGGCGCACCTGGTACGCCGCGTGCAGCATCAGCTCGCCGAAGAAGGCGCTCGCCTCCTCGGCCAGCGCGGGGCAGTCGATGCGCAGGCCGAACTCGGTGTTCAGCGCATCGGAGCGCGGGTCCATGTTGACCGAGCCCAGGAAGAGCGTCTTGCGGTCGATCACCAGCGCCTTGGTGTGCAGCCGCACCTGCGCACCGGCGCCAATGCTGCCGACGAACAGCGCCCGGCCCGCGTTCGGGTGGATCTCGTGGATGCGCATGCCGCCCTGCAGCAGTTGCGCGCGGTAGCGACGGTAGCCGGTGTGGACCACGGGCTCGTCCGTGGCGGCCAGTGAGTTGGTGATGAGCGTCTGGCGGATGCCCCGCGCCGCGTTGCGGCGCATGCCCTCGAGCGCCGCCGGGCCCGGCACGAAGTACGGCGACGACGTGAGGATTTCAGACTGCGCCCGCTGCGCCGCCTCGCCCAGCAAGCGGCGGCTGGTGTCGATGAGCGCGCCGCTGGGCAGGCGTCGCGTCTCCATCCGGCCCCAGGCCTTGGCCGGTGAATCGGCAAAGGCCTGCGCCGTGCCGAAGGCCAGCTTCACGCGGCCGGCTGCCAGCTCCTCACCCAGGGTGACGCGGCCCGTGGGATCGACGGTGCGAAACGGCACCGGCTCGGGCGTGTCGGCGCCGTCCACGCGCGCATCGAAGGCACGGCGCAAGGCTTCGGCATCGGCCGAGGGGTGCAGCACCGACGTCGCTGTGCGCACCTGCGGCGCATTCCAGTATTCGTCGAGGAGGCTTGCCATCTGCGGCAGCACCGCGCCCGCCACCAGCACGTCGTAGTCGAAGAAGTTGGCGTCGGCATCGCGCATGAAGTAGATGTCGCCCAGATTGCGCCCTCCAGCGACGGCCAGCACGCCGTCGGCCACGAACAGCTTGTTGTGCATGCGACGGTTCAGGCGCGCGAAGTCGAACAACGCCAGGCCGAAGCGGGTGGCCGTGCTGCCGCGTGTGGGAAAGGGGTTGAAGATGCGCACCTCCACGTTCGGGTAGGCGCCCAGCCCTTCGAGCAGCGGCCCGATGTCTTCCGTGTAGAGGTCGTCGACCAGCAGCCGCACGCGCACGCCACGCGTTGCCGCGTTGCGCAGCTCGCGCAGCACCAGCCGGCCGGTTGCGTCGTCGTGCAGGTGGTAGTACTGCAGGTCGAGCGAACGCTGCGCGCCACGCAGCAGCGCCAGGCGCGTGTCCATGCTGGCCAGGCCCAACATCAGGCGAAAGCCGCTGGCGCCAGCGTCCACGCCCTCCATCGATGCGGTGGCGATGCGATCGAGCGGCGTGGCCGGGTCCTGCACGGGCAGTGAGGTGCTGGCGGTGCGTGGCCCTTCGTCGGACAGCGTCGCGCAGCCGGTGATCAGGAGCGCCGCGGCGGCCGCGAAGAGCACGCGGGTCCAGGTGGCGAAAGAGGCAATGGCGGGCATGGCGAGGACAGCGGATGGGTGGCGCAGGGCAACGCCGCCATTCAAGCACGCAGCGGCAGCCCGGGCAGCAGCTTGTCGAGCGTGATCGGGTAATTCCGCACGCGCACGCCGGTCGCGTTGTAGATCGCATTCGCCACCGCCGCGGCCGAGCCGCAGGTGCCCAGCTCACCGATGCCCTTCGACTTGATCGGGCTCGCGAGATCGTCGCTGTCCTGCAGGTACACGGCGTCGATGTCCGGAATGTCGGCGTGCACGGGCACCAGGTACTCGGCCATGTCGTGGTTGACGAAATAGCCGTGGTGCGCGTCGACCACGGCCTCCTCATGCAGCGCCGCGCCCACGCCGAACACCATGCCGCCGATGGCCTGGCTGCGTGCGGTCTTCATGTTGAGGATGCGGCCCGCCGCGAACACGCCGAGCATGCGGCGCACGCGCGTCTCGCCGGTGTCGATGTCCACGCCCACCTCGCAGAAGTGGGCGCCGAACGCGGCCTGCGCATAGCGACGGTGCAGGTCGCCGGGCTCGACGTTGCCGAGCACGCTGAGGCCTTCCGCGCCCGCCAGCTCGCCGAGCGCATGCGAGCGGCGCCCCAGGGCGATGCGGCCACGCTCGAAGCGCGCGGTCTGCGCGTCGAAGCCGGCGCGCTGCGCGAGCAGGCGGCACAGCTGCTGGCAGCCGTCGAAGACCGAAGCCCCCGCACTCGACGCGCCGATCGACGCGATCGAGCCCGCGCCCATCGGCAACGCCGTGTCGCCAAGCCGCACACCGATGCGGTCCATCGGAATGCCGGTCATCTCGGCCGCGATCTGCGCCAGCACGGTGTAGGTGCCGGTGCCGATGTCGGTCATCGAGGTCTCGATCAGCAGCCGGCCTTGCGCGTCGAGGCTCAACCGTGCGTTCGACGGCCGCACCGAGTGGTGGTGGATGGCGCTGGCCACGCCCATGCCGACCAGCCAGCGGCCGTCGCGCACCCTCCCCGGCACGGGGCTTCTCTTGTCCCACCCGAAGCGCCGCGCGCCCTCGCGCAGGCACTCGATCAGCTTGCGCCCCGAGTACGGGCGCGACGGCCCGCGTTCGGGATCGTGCGGGCTGTCGTTGAGGATGCGCAGTTGCACCGGGTCGATGCGCAGTTTCTCCGCGAGTTCGTCGAGCGCCACCTCGAAGGCCATCTGCCCGCTGGCGGTGGCCGGTGCACGCATGGCGGCGGCCTCGGGCAGGTCGAGCGCGGCCACGCGGTGCGCCGTCATGCGGTTCGGGGCGGCGTAGAGCAGGCGCGTCTGGCGCGAGGCACCCTCGTAGTAGCTGCGGCCCGGCAGGTTGCTCGTCCAGGTCTCGTGGCCGATGGCGATGAGCCGGCCGTCGGGCGTGGCGCCCAGGCGCACGCGCTGGATGGTCGCGGCACGCCGCGTCGTGTGGTTGAGCAGCTGCTCGCGCGCCAGCGCCGTCTTCACGGGCCTGCGCAACTCGCGCGCGGCGAAGGCCGAGAGCACCGCGTCGGCATGCGTGCGCAGCTTGGAGCCGAAGCCGCCGCCGACGAAGGCCGAGACCACGCGCACCTGCGCCACCGGCACATCCAGCATGGCCGCCACGTCACTGGCGGCCCAGTTCGGCATCTGGTGCGAGGTGTAGAGCGTGAGCCGGTCGCCGTCCCAGCGCGCGGTGGTGGCCTGCGGCTCCAGCATCGCGGGATGCTGGTCGGGCGTGGTGTAGGTCTGGTCGAGCGTGACGGGTGCCGCGTCGTAGGCGCCCTGGAAGTCGCCCACCGCCGTGTCGGCCGCGCTTTCGCCACCAGCGCTGGGATCGTCACCGGGCTTGGGGGCACTGGCCTGCGCAGCTGCGAGATCGAAGCGGCCCGCGCCGCGCGCGTAGTCGATGCGGATCAGGAACGAGGCCGCCCTCGCCTGCTCGAAGGTCTGCGCCACCACGAAGGCCACCGCCTGGCCGTGCTGCTGCACCTCGGGCCCCGACAGCTGCGACACCACATTGGCGCGCCCCTTCGGCACCATGCGCGGCACGTTGGCGTAGGTGTAGACCAGCAGCACGCCCGGCGCGCGCTGCGCCTCGGCGGTGTCGATGTGCGTGATGCGGCCCTTGGCGATGCCCGCGAGCACGACCCAGCCATAGGCGGCGTCGGGCACCTCGTTGTCGTACTCGTAGCTGTAGCGGGCACGGCCGCTGACCTTGATCGGTCCGTCGATGCGGTCGAGCGGGCGGCCCAGCACGCGCTCGCGGTCCAGGGCGCTCGGCCCGGCGGCTTCGGTGAATTGCATGGTGGCAACCTCCCTTCAGGTTTCGATCGCCTGCGCCAACGTGGCATGCAGGGTGCGGCGCAGCAGCGGGATCTTGAAATCGTTGTGCCCATGGCCGCGTGCGTCGGCGAGCAGCAGATCGGCCACGGCCTCGCGTGCCTGCGTGCCGCCGTCGGTACCGACAAGCCGACGCTCGGCCTCTTCGTTGCGCCACGGCTTCGCGGCCAGTCCGCCGAAGGCCAGGCGCGCCGCGGTCACGGTGCGGCCTTCGCGCACCACCACGGCTGCGACGGAGACCAGCGCAAAAGCGTACGAGGCACGGTCGCGCACCTTGCGGTAGAGCTGCGTGCTGCCCAGCGGTGCGGGCAAGGTCACGGCGGTGATCAACTCGTCCGGCGCGAGCACGGTCTCGACCTCGGGTGTGTCGCCCGGCAGGCGATGCAGCTCGGCGATGGGAATGCGCCGCGCCGCACCGCTGGCCGACACGGTCTCCACCTGCGCATCGAGCGCACGCAACGCCACCGCCATGTCGGACGAATGCACCGCGATGCACTGCGCGCTCCCGCCGAAGATCGCGTGGATGCGGTTGAAGCCCTCCATCGCCGCGCAACCGCTGCCCGGCATGCGCTTGTTGCAGGGCTTGGTCGTGTCGTAGAAATAGAAGCAGCGCGTGCGCTGCAGCAGGTTGCCCGCGGTGGTCGCCTTGTTGCGCAGCTGCGCGCTGGCGCCCGACAGCAGCGCGCGCGACAGCAGCGGGTGGCCTTGCCGCACGCGCGCATCGGCCGCGAGGTCGCTGTTGCGCACCAGCGCGCCGATCTTCAGGCCGCCATCGGGCAAGGCTTCGATGCGATCAAGCCCCAAGCGATTGACGTCGATCAGGTGCGGGGGCCGCTCGATGTCGAGCTTCATCAGGTCCAGCAGGTTGGTGCCGCCCGCGATGAAGCGCGCGCCCGGATGCTGCTGCATCGCCAGCGCGGCGGCGGCCGGCGTGGCTGCACGTTCGAAGGTGAAGGCCCTCATGCCGCGACTCCCGCCACTTCGCGGATGGCCGCGATGATGTTCGGGTAGCCCGCGCAGCGGCAGATGTTGCCGCTCATGCGCTCGCGCATTTCCTCGTGGCTGAAGGTCACGGGCGCGGCCAGGTCGTGCGTGACGTGGCTGGGCATGCCGCCGCGCATCTCGCCGAGCATGCCGACCGCCGAGCAGATCTGGCCCGGCGTGCAGTAGCCGCACTGGTAGCCGTCGTGCTTGACGAAGGCGGCTTGCATCGGGTGCAGCGTCTTCGGTTCGCCCAGGCCCTCGATGGTCGTCACCGCGTCGCCCTCGTGCAGCACCGCGAGCGTGAGGCAGCTGTTGATGCGCCGCCCGTTGACCAGCACCGTGCAGGCGCCGCACTGGCCGTGGTCGCAGCCCTTCTTGGAGCCCGTGAGGTGCAGCTGCTCGCGCAGCAGGTCGAGCAGCGTGACCCGCGGGTCGATCGACAGCGCATGCAGTGCGCCGTTGATGCGCAGGCTGACGGCCGTCGTCGGCCCTGGCGCGGCAGCGGCTTGCGCCACCGGTTCGGCACGCGCCGCCAGCGGCAGCGCGACCGCTGCAACGCCGGCCGCGCCACTCGCCAGCACTGTGCGGCGGGTGTAGCCGTCCTGGGTTTCGGCACTCATCGTGGGCTCCCGCGGGACGTGCGTCAGGGCTGGCGGTCGACGGCAGCGCCTGCGGCCGTTCGCGTGTTCGGCATCGTGGAGACGATCACGCTGTTGAATCGCGAACCGCTCACCACGTTCTGGTCGGGCGCATGCGCGGTCGCCACTGCGACCTGGCGCACGGCTTCGCGCGAGACGGTGGACGTGAAGGGATCGGGACCGCGCGAGCCGCGCGTCACGTTCTGATCGGGGGCGTGGGCCGCGGCGACGGCCTGGGCGGCCACCTCGTCGCGCGAGAGCAGGCCGGCGCCCTGGTGCACGCCGTCGTAGGTTTCGGCAGAGGCCGCGCCGGCCAGGGTCAGGATGGCCAGAAGGCCGAGGGTCTTTCGCATGTGAACTCCTTGTTCGGGATGAGGATCGCGCCTTGCGGCACGGCCGCTTTCGCGACTGGAGTCACTGTAGGAAGGCCGCTTTACGCGACCTTTATGCGAGAGTTAACCCAGCGTTAAGCCGCGCGGCCCGCATCGGCGGCGCGCAGGTGCACGCGCGCCAGCAGCCCCGCCGGCCGGCCCTGCGCGTCATGGCGGTTGGACAGCACGATGCGCAGGCCGTTGCGCAGCGCCGCCATGCGCGCGATGGCCAGGCCCAGCCCGCTGCCCTCGGTCGAGTTGCCCGGCACGCGGAAGAAGCGGTCGAAGGCGCGCTCGATCAGCTCAGGCGGAATGCCCGGCCCGTTGTCCACCACGTCGACCACCGGCCGGCCGTCCACCTCGTGCAGCCGCACGTCGACCACGCCGCCTTCGGGTGAGTGGCGCAGCGCGTTGTCGATCAGGTTGTCGAACACGCTGCGCAGCTCGGCCGGCGGTGCGGTCACCGTCGCGGTGGCCTGCCCTTCGAAGCCGATGTCGATGCGGCGCCGGTCGGCCACGACCATGAGTTGCGCCACGCTGTCGCGCAGCACCGAAGCAACATCGAGCGCCACCGGTGCCTCGGGCTCGGTGCTGCTTTCCTGGCGCGACAGGCGCAGCAGCTGCTCGATCAGGTGCTGGGCGCGCGTCACGCCGCCCTTGAGGTGCGTGTAGTGCTCGGCGACGGCCTCGGCCGGCACCTCGGCGCGCATGTTGTCCAGCTGCAGGCCGATGGCGGCAATGGGCGTGCGCAGTTCGTGCGCGGCGTCCTGCACGAAGCGGCGCTGCGCGGCAAAGGCCTGGCGCAGACGCCCGAGCAGGCTGTTGAAGGCTTCCACCAGCGGCGCGATCTCGTCGGGCACGCGCGACACCGACAGCTCCGACAGGCTGCGCTCGTCCTGCGCCGCCACGTCGAGCACCACGCTGCGCAGCTTGCGCGAGGTGGCCCACACCACCCACCACAGCGCGGCCAGCGACAGCGGCAGCAGGAGCGCGATGGGCGCGATGGACGACAGCGCACGCTTGGTCACCAGCCGGCGCACGACGCCGCCGTTCTGGATCACCTGCACCTGGAAGCGCCCGAGCTCGGCCACCGGCGCGGTCGAGTAGACACGCCACACGCCCTCGCTGCCCGGGCCCGTGCGCACGGTGGTCAGCCCCTCCGACGCCTGGCGCGCCACCGGCAGCGCAGGCCATGAACTGGCCAGCAGCTCGCCCCGGTTGTTCCAGACCTGGATGACGAAGGTGCCGCGCTCGAAGGTGCTGCGCTCGTCCGCCGGCTTGAGTTCGGGCACGGCCACGTTGCTCGCATAGGCGTCGGCCAGCATCTGCATCTGGTCGTCCTTGAAGGTGACGATGAGCCGGTCGTAGCTTTCGTAGGTGAACCACGCGAAGCCGGCCGCCGCGACCAGGTGCACCAGCACCAGCCACATCAGCAGCTTGTTGCGCAGCGAACTCGGCGAGTACCAAGGGCGGCCGGGTTCGGATGTCATACGTCGACCACGCGCCAGCCCATGCCGCGCACGTTGCGGATGGTGTCGGCGCCGAGCTTGCGCCGCATGTTGTGGATGATCACGTCGACCGCGTTGCTCATCACCTCTTCGCCCCATCCGTAGATGCGGTTCTCGAGCTGCTCTCGCGACAGAATCGCGCCCGGGCGCTCCAGCATGGCGTGCATCAGCGCGAACTCGCGGGCCGTGAGCGTTTCGCGCGTGCCCCGAAAAAGCACCTCGCGCGTGGTGAGGTCCAGCTGCACGCTGCCGCTGCCGATGACCGAGTTGGCGGCGCCATGGCGGCGGCGCACCACCGCGCGCATGCGCGCCAGCAACTCGGGCAGCTCGAAGGGCTTGAGCAGGTAGTCGTCGGCGCCCAGGTCGAGCCCTTCCACCCGCTGGCCGAGGCCGTCGCGCGCCGTGAGGATCAGGATCGGCGTGGCGTTGCCCATGCCGCGCGCGTGGCGCAGCACCTCGACGCCGTCCAGGCCCGGCAGGCCCAGGTCGAGCAGCACGCAGGTGTAGTCGCCGTCGGCCAGCGCACTGCGCGCCAGCAGGCCGTCGCGCACCCAGTCCACCGCCCAGCCCGATCGCTCCAGGCCACGCAGCAGACTCTTCCCGATCATTTCGTCGTCTTCAACAAGCAGCACCCGCACACCGGCTCCCGTTCTTCGATCCAGGCCGCAGACTAGCGCTGAATCGTTAGAGCAGCGTTAACTTTTTGATGTGCCCCGATGCGCTTCAACGGCCGAGGCAAGCGGGGCCTGCGCGGCGAGCGCGCAGCCGCCAGACGCAATCCCGGGGGCCAGTCTGGCCCCCGGGGCGGTGCTCGCAACCCTCAGTTGGCGGCAGCAGCCACCTTGCCGGCCGCGCGTTCGATCACCGCGGCCACGGCCTTGGGATTCGACACATAGACCGCGTGGCTGCCGGGCACTTCGGTGACGACGGCCCCGGCGCGCTTGGACATGTTGCGCTGCGCCGGCGGCGGGATCATCTTGTCGTCCTTGGCCACGAGGTACCAGCTCGGCTTCGATTTCCATGCGGGCTCGCTCACCGCACCGCCCAGGGCGGCAACGCCCCACGGCACTTGCGAGTGGGCCATGAAGGCTGCCGTTTCGGGCTTCACGTCCGCGGCGAAGGAAGCGGCGAACTTCGCCTTGTCGAGCATCAGGAAGCCGTCCTGCGGCGGAAGGATCGGGGGCACCGGTGCGCCGGGCGGCGGGTTCTTGATCAGCGAGTCGACCGACTCGCCCTTGTCGGGCGCGAAGGCGGCGATGTAGACGAGGCCGGCCACCTTCTCATCGTTGCCCGCCTCGGTGACCACGACGCCGCCGTAGGAGTGGCCGACAAGCACGACTGGTCCCTTCTGCGCGGCGATCGCCCGCTTCGTGACGGCGACGTCGTCGGCCAGCGAGAGGGTCGGGTTCTGCACGATGGTGACGTCGTAGCCGTCCTTCTTCAGGATCTTGTAGACGCCTTCCCAGCCGGACCCGTCAACGAAGCCGCCGTGGACCAGCACGATGCCGGGCTTGGCCGCTCTCGCGGTCGTGGCAGTGGTGGCGGCGCCGGCCACACCGGCTGTGACCACAGCGGCGCTAAAGGCAACGGTGAGGAACTTCGCGATCTTGAGCATAGACATTTGCAACTCCTGGATGCGCGCCTGGGCGCGCTGTTTGGAAAAGTGCGTCTGAAGGAAGGCCACCGAAAGCCGCACTCGAACTCTCGCTGTGGCTTAAATTTATGCCTCAATAGTTTATGTGTCAATTATTTATTTATGAATCCATGTCAGGCGCATGGGCGTCGACATGCGCCCCGTCGGCGCCCTCCCCGGTCAACGGCCCGGCGGCGAGGCCTCTGGACGTTTCGCGCCGCGGCCGGGCTTGCGCCTCAGCGCGGCCCGAAGCTCCTTGAGGATCAGGTCGACGTAAGGGTTCGGGTCGGCCTCCCGATGCGCCAGGTACAGGCTCGACACCGCCTCCTTGTCGAGCACCGATTGATAGACCACGCCATCGAGCTGGATGCAGCGCGTATCACCCGGCACCAGCGCGATGCCGACGCCGGCGGCGACCAGCCCGGCGATGGTCGAGGCCTCGCGCGCCTCCTGCACCATGCGCGGCCTGAAGCCGGCCTTGGCGCACAGGTCCTGCACCTTCCAGTACAGCCCGATGCCGGCATTGCGCGGGTACATCACCAGCGGTTCGTCGCGCAGATCGGCGATGCGCAGCGGCTTGCCGCTGAGCCGGTGGTCGCGCGGCACCACGGCCATCAGCGGCGACTGGTACCACTCCTCGACGATGAGGCCGGTCGGGATCTCGACGTTCGGCCGGCGCAGCACCGCGACATCGAGGCTGTGCCCATGCACGGCATCGAGCTGGTCGAGCGAGGTCATCTCCTTCAGCGTGAGCACCACGCGCGCGTGCAGCTTGCGGAACCGCAGGATGGCCGCGGGCATGGCCGGCGACAGCATCGACGACGCGGTGTAGCCCAGCGCGATGCTGCCGACCTCGCCCGAGGCCGCGCTCTGCGCTTCGCCCTTGGCCGTTTCGACCTCCTGCAGGATGCCGCGCGCCCGCTCCAGGAAGTGGCGGCCCGCCTGCGTGAGAAACACGCGCCGCTTGTCGCGCTCGAGCAGCCGGACCTTCAGCTCTTCTTCGAGCGCCTGGATCTGGATGCTCAGCGGCGGCTGCGCAATGTGCAGGCGCTGCGCGGCGCGCGTGAAGTTGAGCTCCTCGGCGACGGCGACGAAATAGCGGAGATGGCGCAGTTCCATGATATCTACCAGGTATGAGAAACCGACGATAAACAGTATTTCCAAATATAAGACAGCTTGCCTACGATGCCTGCATGACAAGCAGAGACAAGCCGCAGGAACACCCTGCACCCAAGCCTTTCCAGGGCCACCCGCTGATGCAGGGGCTGGCCCGCGGCGAGCCCCTGACGGCCTTCGGCATCCGCCTGGCGCGCACGCCCGACATCGCCCGGCTGGCCAAGGCCAGCGGCCACCACGCGGTCTGGATCGACCTCGAACACAGCACCATCCCGCTCGACGCGGCGGGCGCCATCTGCGCCGCAGCGCACGACCTGGGCCTGATGGCGCTGGTGCGTGTGCCCGAACGCGAGTACGGCGCCATCGGCCGGCTGCTCGACGCGGGGGCATCGGGCCTGATCTTTCCGCGCATCGAGACCGCCGCGCAGGCCGCCGACCTGGCCGCCGCCTGCCGCTTTCCGCCACACGGCCACCGCTCGGCCATCGCCGTGCTGCCGCAGTTCGGCTACCGCCGCCTGCCGGTGGCCGAGACCTACCGCCTCGCCAACGATGCCGTGGTCGTCAACGTGCTGATCGAAAGCCCGCTGGGCATCGAGAACGCCGAAGCGATCGCGCGGGTGCCCGGCGTCGACCTGGTGAGCATCGGCTGCAATGACCTGAGCGCCGAACTCGGCGTGCCGGGCGACTACAGCCACCCGCTGATGCAGCAGGCGCTGAACACCGCCCTCGCCGCCTGCGCGCGCGCCGGCACGCCGCTGTCGATCGGCGGCATCGCCGACGCAGCGCTCAACGCCGAGCTGCTGGCGCGCGGTGCGGCGCCCTTCCTCATGACGGGCATCGACACCGATGTGCTGCTCACCGCGATGCAGGAGCGCGTGCGCGGCGCGCTGGCCGGCCATGCGTCCGTCGACCGCTCGCCTTCTTCCTCTTCTTCTTTTGCTCCCGCCACCGCCCGACCATGAACCACGAGATCCTGACTTCCAAGCCCATGCGCGACGCGCAGACCCTGACCCGCGCCGCCTTCGAGGTGCCCGGCGGCGCCTGCGACGCGCACGTGCACGTCTTCGGCCCTGCCGACCGCTACCCGCGCGTCGATCACCCGCACTACACGCTGCCCGACGGCAACCTCGTGCAGTTGCAAAGCGCGCTCGGCGTGCTCGACATCGAGCGCTTCGTGATCGTGCAACCCAGCTTCTACGGCACCGACAACCGCTGCATGCTCGATGCGCTCGACGCCGCCGGCGACCGCGCACGCGGCGTGGCGATGGTCGACGATGACGTGTCCAACGAAGCCTTGCGCGCCATGCACGCACGCCGCGTGCGCGCCTTGCGGCTCGACCTGTTCCTCCGCGCCAAGCTGCCCACGGCGGAGCTGCATGCCTACATCGAGCGCAGCATCGAACGCATCCGCCCGCTGGGCTGGCACGTGCAGTTCTATACGCCGGGCTGGGTCGTGCGCGACCTGATCCCGGTGCTGCCCGACCTCGACTCGGACTTCGTGATCGACCACATGGGCTACATGCTCGAAAGCGACGGCCTCACGCGCGCCGACTTCGACCGCCTGCTGCGCGCCGTGGCCGACGGACGCGGCTGGTTCAAGCTCTCGGGCCCCTACCGCCTTGCGAAGGACGGCAACTACGCGAAGCTGCGCCCGCTCGCGCAGGCCATCGTGGAGGCCGTGCCCGACCGCGTGATCTGGGGCAGCGACTGGCCGCACATTCCGGAAGGCGGGCGCGACACCGGCGAGCTGCTGAACCTGCTGGGCAACTGGATTCCCGATGCGAACGCGCGCCGCAAGGTGCTGGCCGACAACCCCGCACGCCTCTTCGGCTTCTGAACCATGTCCAACCTCACCCTGCATTGCATCCAGGAACTCGACACCTCGGGCGCACGCGCCGCCGAGGTCTTCGAACACGACGGCACGCGCTACCTCGTGGTGCCGCAACTGGCCCAGGACGTTGCCGGCCAGCCCGCGCAGATGACGCTGGGCAACAGCGACGTCGATGCGCTGGTCTACCGGTGGAACGGTGAGCGCTTCGTCGAGCACACGCGCCTTGCGGTGCCCGGCGGCGAGGACGCCGCGTTCTTCCGTATCGGCACGCGCGCCTTCCTGGCCACCGCGAGCCTGCGCACCGGCTCGGGCCCGTACGCGCTGGACACGCACTCGACGATCTTCGAACTGATCGATGGCCGCTTCGACATCTTCCAGCGCGTGCCTACCTCGGCCGCCAAGCAGTGGGCTCACTTCCAGATCGGAGGCCGCCACTTCCTCGCGCTCGCACAAGGCGTGACCCACGGCGACACGCCGCTCCCGCCGGGCGCCGAATCGTGCATCTTCGAATGGGACGGCGAGCGCTTCGTCAAGTTCCAGACGGTGCACTCGGGCTGGGGCTACAACTGGGCCTTCATCGAGGTGGGCGGCCAGCAGCTGCTCGCGTATGCCGACCAGGCCGTGCCCTCGCACCTGCTGCGATGGAACGGCGAGGCCTTCGAGCCGTTCCAGACCTTCGAGGGCAAAAGCGGTCGCGCCTTCTGCTGCTTCGAAGCAGAAGGCGCCACCTGGCTGGTGTTCGCCTGTCTGCATGAAAACACCGTGCTGCTGCGCTGGACCGACGGCCGCTTCGTGCCGCACCAGGTGCTCAGCGGCCCGGGCGGGCGCGAGTTCGAATGGATGGCGACGGCGGACGGCGGCCGGCTGGTGCAGGTCAACTTTCTGCACGGCACGCGCGAGGCGCCGATTCCGCAGCTGCAGTCGGTGATCTACCGCATGCAAGACGGACAGCTGGTGCCCGTCGCCGAGTTTCCGACCTCCGGCGGCACCGACTCGACCTGTTTCGAAGCCGAAGGCCAGCGCTACCTTGTGGTGACGAACAGCCTCAGCGGCGAGGTGCGCTTTCGCACGCCGAGCCGCGTGTACCGGCTCGACCTCGCTGCAGACGACAAGGAGTCCGCATGAACGCCCCAGCCAATCCGCACCAGAGCCCCGAGCTGCTGCGGCTGTTCGAAACCTACACGGGCGGGCCGCAAGGCATCGGCGCGAACCTGGCCGCGCTGACCGGTGCCGCGACGGCGGGCGATCCGCTCATTGTCGCCACCAGCGCCGACGTGGTGCTGTTCCCCGGCAACGGCCGCGACCCCGAGGTGCAGGGCTTTCGCCTGTCCACACGCGGCTTCAAGGAGCTGGCGGGCATCTCGCACCACGGGCCGGCCGTGGCGTCCATTCTCAAGATGCGCATGGTTGATCCTGATGGTCCGCTGTGGCGCAAGGAAGCCGAACGGCTGCTGGTTGCCACGCGCATCGCGCGTGAAGCCAACTCGGTGGCCCTGTGGCGCGACGCGATCGCGGTGCCGGCCTATCGCGGGCGCGAGCAGAAGATCGCCGAGCTGGTGCACTACTCGTGTGTGCTCACCGAGCGCTACCTCGAGCGCGTGCTCGAGCAACCCGCCCTCTTCACGCCCGAGGACATGCGCACGCACTACCTCGAAGGCACGGGAAACGCCGTCGGAGCCACGGTGCCGATGAACGCCGTGATGATCGCGACCTTCTTCCTCGTCGGCATGGACATCAGCCACCGCGTGATCGGCTGGCTGGACGGCCACGCCATCGACTGGTCGCGTGCGATGGCGCTGGTCGTGGGGCGCCAGGGCCGGCCCACGGCGGGCGTGACGTGGACCACCAACTCGGTGTGCGCCATGATCCTCGGCGCTTCGCGCCACACGCTCTCGCTCGACCGCCTCTTCATTGCGCCGCACGTCGGCAGTGAATTCCAGCCCGGCGCAGACATCGCCGCCGTGCGCGCCTTCGAGACACCGATGCGCCAGCTGTGGGCCCACACGCGCGCCGTGAGCGAACTCGGCGCGCTAATGTACGACGGCTATCCGCGCTACGAACCGGGCTCGACCGTGCGCCCCGTGCTCGATGCCGACACCCGTGCGGTCGCCGAGATGCCGGCCATCGCCGGGCCGGACGACTGGCGCGCACTCAACACGCGGCTGCGTGTGGTGCTCGAAGACCCGCGCCAGCTGCTCTCGGGCTGCGTGACCGACTACGCCGTCGAGCAGCTGCAGGCGCACGGCAACGACCCCGCGCGGGTGACGGTGCCGGGACTGGACCGCATGGACTACCCGCCTTTGCCAAACGCTGAGCGGGCCACCTGAGCGCCATCGCCCCGAATACAAGAAACACCGGAGACAGACACCCCATGAAAAGACTCGTTCACCCACTGCTCGCCGTGCTGGCCACGTCGTGCATGCTCGCACCCGCCTGGAGCCAGGGCACGCCCTGGCCTTCGCGCCCGATCAAGATCGTCACGCCCACGCCCGTGGGCGTCGGCTCCGACCTGTTCGCACGCGCCTATGCCGACCGCCTCAGCCGCGCACTGAACACGCCGGTGGTGGTCGAGAACCGGCCCGGTGCGCTCGCCTCCATCGGCACCGACGCGGTCGCCAAGGCGGCGCCCGACGGCTACACGGTCCTGTTCTCGACGAGCAACCCGTTCACGATGACGCCGTTCCTGTTGTCGAAGATGCCCTACGACGCGAAGAACGATCTCGTGCCCGTCACGCAGGCGCTCAAGGGCGGCTCGTTCATCGTGGCCACTCCCGCGATGCCGGTGAAGAACATTCCCGAGCTGGTGGCCCTCGCCAAGAAAGAGCCGGGCAAGATTTCGTTTGCCTCGTACGGCTCGGGCACCACCTCGCACCTGGGCTTCGAGCTGTTCCAGGACGCAGCCGACATCGAACTGCTGCACGTGCCCTACAAGCTGAGCGCCGCACCAGATCTGATCGCCGGCCAGGTGCAGCTGGGCTTCGAGCCGCCGGTGTCGGCCTTGGCGAACATCAAGTCGGGGCGGCTGAAGGCGCTGGCGTACACAGGCAACAAGCGCAGTGCGGCGCTGCCCAACGTGCCCACGCTCTCCGAGACCTATCCGGGCGTGGAGGTCTTCACCTGGCTGGGCTTCTGGGTGCCGGCGAAGACGCCTGCGGCCATCGTGGAGCGGCTCCACAAGGAGATCGTCGCCATCACGCACTCGCCCGAGATGGGCAAGCTGCTCAGCGACGCCGGCCTCGACCCGATCGGCAGCACGCCCGGCGAGGCGGCCGCTGCCATCGAACGCGAATCGCAAGCCATGGGCCGGCTGATCAAGGCCAAGAACATCCGCATCGACTGACGACGGTGCCCCGACGCGGCTGAACGCCGCGCGCCCCTTTTTTCTTCCGAAGCTTTCACGCCGCGGTGCCTGCCATGCAGGCGCCGTGTGCCGACGCGCGCCATTTTTACAACAAGGAGACAGAGACATGAGGATCACCCCCCACCCCTTTCAACGCCTGCACCGGCGGCTGCCGCGCACCGTCGCCGGCGCGCTGTGCATCGCTGCCAGTGCGAGCGCCACGGCGCAATCGAGCGTCCAGCTCTTCGGCACGCTGGACATGAACCTCACCTACTCGAAGAGCGACGGGCGCTCCGTCAAGTCGATGGACCAGGGCGGCAACATCTTCCCCAGCCGCCTGGGCTTTCGCGGCACGGAAGACCTCGGCGGCGGACTGGCCGCGAGCTTCTGGCTGGAGATGGCGCTGCTGCCCGACACGGGCGAAATCCAGGGCACCGGCTTTCACCGCCGCTCCACGGTGAGCCTGTCGCACAACAGTTTCGGCGAGCTGCGGCTCGGGCGCGACTACACGCCCACGTTCTGGAACATCTCGCAGTTCTCGCCCTTCGGCACCGTGGGCGTGGGCGGCTCGGCCAACATCATCGAAGGCTGGCCCTTCGGCCTGGGCGGTGCACGCACGTTGGCACGCGCCAACAACTCGGTGGGCTACTTCCTGCCCAAGGGCCTGGGCGGCTTCTACGGCCAGGCGATGTACGCGCTGCCTGAAGGCGAGGACGGCGCACGCTACCGCGGCGGGCGCGTGGGCTGGAGCAACGGCACGGCCGACATCGCACTGGCCTACGGCGTGACGCCGGTCGGCCCCAATGACTACCGCGTGGCGAGCATCGGCGGCACCTACGACTTCGGGCTCGTGAAGCTCTACGCGAACTACTACCACCAGAAGACCGAGGGCGACAAGCAGGTCAACACGCTGCTGGGCGTGAGCGTGCCGGTCGGGCCGGGCGTCATCAAGGCTTCGGTGGCGCGTTCCAACCGCTCGGGCCCGGGCGGCCTGGACAACGACGACGCCACGCAATACGCCGTCGGCTACGTGCACTACCTCAGCAAGCGCACCGCGCTGTATGGCACCTACTCGCTCGTGCGCAACCGCGGCAACGCGGCCTATGTGGTGGCCGACTCGTCGCCGGCCAGCACGCCGGGCCGTCCGGCGCGCGGGCTGCAGTTCGGTATCTCGCACAACTTCTGATCGCGCCCTTCACCGTTCGAACCCGGAGGCCTCATGGACAAGATGATCGACATCCACGCCTTGTTGCGCACCAGCGCGCGTGTGGCGGCCGGCGGGCTGTGCGCCGCGCTCGTGGCTTGCGGTGGCGGGAACGGCGGTGAGGGCGGTGGCCTCTTCGGCTTCGTGCCGCCACCCGCGCCCTCGCCTGCACCGCCACCGGCCGCGGCGCCGGCACCTCTGGTCTGCGACGAGTCGTTGAAGACCGCGTTCCAGCCCGATGCCGACACGCAGGTGCTGTTGGTCAAGGCCTTCAAAGCGGGCGAGGCACTGCTGCTCTCGGGCACGGCCACGGGCAGCACGCCCGTGGCGGCGTCGGACCTGTGCCTGGTCAAGCTGCTCGTCGGCCCGGGCCATGCCGGCCCTGCCGATGCGCCGTCGACCACGAAGGGCATCGGCATCGAGATCTGGCTGCCCTCGGCGGCGAAGTGGAACCGGCGCCTGCACCTGCTCGGTGGTGCCGCCATGGCTGGCGGACCGCAGACCTCGCTCACGGGCTTTGCCGATGCGCCCACGGCCTCGCCATGGCGCGTGGCGGGCGAGGAAGGCGCCGTGGCGGCGACAACGGACACCGGGCATCCCGCCGGCAACTCGAGCTTCCTGATGAACCCCGACGGCACCATCAACACCGTGGGCTGGAACGAGTTCGCCGAGCGCGGCATCCACCAGATGACGCTGAAGGCCAAGGCCCTGGCCGCCGCCTACTTCGCTGCGCCCGCGCGCCACACCTACTGGCACGGCGGCTCCACCGGCGGACGCCAGGGCCTGAAGCAGGCGCAGAAGTACCCCGAAGATTTCGACGGCATCATCGCCACCTCGCCGGCCATCAACTGGTCGCGCTTTTCCATCGGTGCGCTCTATCCGCAGATCGTGATCCAGCGCGACCTGGGCGGCGTGCCGCTCACGGCCGGGCAGTCCACCGCCGTGTCGATGGCGGCGCTCAACGCCTGCGACCTCGTGGGCGGCCAGCACCTGGGCTACCTGCTGGACCCGGCGCAGTGCAGGTACGACCCCACGAAAGACACGGCCCTCCTGTGCACCGCCGACGGCGGCACCAACACCACGGCGGACTGCCTGAGCACGGTGCAGGCAAATGCCGTCAACAAGATATGGTTCGGCCCGACGGCCGACGGCTCGGTGCCCGATCCGGCCGTCGACAACGGCATGGGCGTGGCGCTGTCGCCGAAGCAGCTGTGGTGGGGACTGCCACGCGGCGCGGGCCTGAGCCTGGTGGCCGGCCCGGCCCCGTTCTTCATCGCCTCGGACATGGCGGCCCTGTTCCTGCAAGACCCGACCCGCGCAGGCCTCAGCTTCTTGAACGCGACCGGCAACGGCGCGAACGGCTGGAAGAACCTGAGCTATGCGCAACTGGCAGACATGGGCGACCGCGGACGCGCCTTGCAATCGCAGTTCTCGGACATCGACACCGACAACCCCGACCTGAGCCGTTTCCGCGATCGCGGCGGCAAGCTGATCACCGTGATGGGGTCGTCCGACCAGCTGATCCCGCATGCGGGCGCCATCGACTACTACCGGCGCGTGGCGGCGCAGATGGGCGGCCTGCCTGCCGTGCAGAGTTTCTACAAGCTCTACCTGATCCCGGGCATGGGGCACTTTCCGACCAACGGCACGGCCAATGCCCAGGCCAATCCGCCGCTGTACCCGGAGGCGCTCAACTACCAGGCGCTGACCGACTGGGTCGAGCAAGGCATCGCGCCGCCCGACCAGGTTGCATTGAACACGCCGGCCACGGCGCCCGCAGCCAGCGGCCCGATGTGCGCCTACCCGCGCATGCCGGTCTACAACGGCGGCAGCATCACCAGCGCGGCCAGCTTCTCATGCCGGTAGGTGCACAGTCGCAGCGACGCCCGGCTGCCACGCGGCGCGCCGGCTGCGGAACTCGGGGATCTCGACCATCCCCTTTTCCGCCGCGATGCTCGCCGCTTCCGTGCGCGACGACGCGCCGAGCTTGGCCAGGACGCCCTTGACATGCGTCTTCACGGTGCCGACCGCAATGCCGAGCTGACGCCCGATGGTCTTGTTGCACTGGCCGCGCGCCAGCAACCGCAGCACCTGGTCTTCACGCGACGTCAGCTGTTCGCCATGGCCGCGTGCAGCCACGCGCTGCGCCACCTCGGGGCACACATAGCGCGCGCCTTCGGCCAACGAACGGATCGCCAGCACCAGCTCGTCGGGCGTGCAGTTGGACAGCACCAGTCCGTCTACACCGGCATGCAACGCCGAAGCGGCGGCGCACTCGCGCGCCCGCGGGGCGATCACCAGGATCTTCGAATGCGACTGCAGCGACGGGAGCCCGGGTTCCGTGCCGCGCTGCGCCAGGCACAGGCCGGAGGACCAGTCCGTCACGACCACATGGCCGCCTCGCTGCGCCGCCGATGGCAGGCTCTCGGCCAGCCACGGCAGTCCGGCGCCGAAGAGCGTGGCGCGCACGCCGGCCCGCAGCAGCGGCTCGGCCAGCCAGACCAGAACGTTCACGGGTTCCAACGGACGATTCCACATGGCATCTCCTTTGCGATCGGCGACTTCGTCGATCCGGAGGAGATGCTCGGCACATCGCGCCCACCGGTCCAGTTAGACGTTGTTGGCACCGGGCCTTGCGAACCATGCCGCTGCAGGCCCGATGCCCCGGCCTTACTGTGGCTGCGGCCTGGCCAGCGCCGCCTTCTCGATGATCGATGCCACCGCGGAGGGCTTCGACTCGTACACGGCATGGCTGCCGCGCGTCTCGACCACGGTCGCGCCGGCGCGCTTGGACATGAGGCGCTGCGCGGGCGGCGGGATCATCTTGTCGTCGGTCGCCACGAGGTACCAGCTGGGCTTGGTCTTCCACGCCGCAGTCGTGACCTCGCCCGTCAGGGCCTCGACGCTCCAGGGCACCTGGGCATTGGCGAGGAACGCCGCACGCTCGGCCGGCAGGTCGCCGGCGAAGGCACCGGCGAACTTGACCTTGTCCAGCATCAGGAAGCCATTCACCGGCGGCAGGATCGGCGGCACGGGCGCGCCCGGCACCGGGTTCGAGATCAGCGTCTTGACCGATTCGCCCTTGTCCGGCGCGAAGGCGGCGATGTAGACCAGGCGCGACACCTTCGGGTCGTTGCCGGCTTCGGTGACCACCGCGCCGCCATACGAGTGGCCCACGAGGACCACAGGCCCCTCCTGCGCGTCCAGCACGGCCTTCGTGGCGGCCACGTCCCCAGCGAACGAGATCGTCGGGTTCTGCACGATGCTGACGTTGTAGCCCTTGGCCTTGAGCAGCTTGTAGACGGGCTCCCAGCCCCCGCCGTCGACAAAGCCGCCGTGGACCAGCACCACGTTGTTGACGCGGTCGGTAGCGGCACCAGCGGTCGGGCTGGCGGCCACGATGCCCAGCACGAGCGGGGCGGCGAACAGAGGGGCAAGCAATGCACGGGTCTTCAGTTTCATGATGACGAACTCCAGAGTTGAGGGGGTTGGGCCCGCCGCCGAGGATCGGTGGCGCTGGCCTGCAGGCATCGTCGGCGCGCTGCGGCACCACGGCGCCTCTCTTCGCGGCTACCTCCTTGGAGGTGGCTGCCCGGCCCGCCCTCACATCGCGCCCTGCCTGGCTCTAACAAGATCTAACGCGCAGTCGCCCCGCGAGCGCGCAAGATGGCGCGAAGGCCTTGCAGATCGAACCATGGACACCCCTTCCGACTCCGACACGCCGGAACTCCCGCCGGGCGCACACCGTGTCGTCTCCGACTTCATCGCCGCCATCAACGGCGGCGACCTGCGGGCCGTGATCAACCTGTTCGCACCGGACGCGCAGGTGAACGACCAATTGCGCAACTTCTGGGGCATCAATGCCATCTGCGGATGGCTCGAGCGCGAGATCATCGGCGAGCGGGTCCACATCACGGCGATGGATGTGCATCAGCACTATGACGTCGTGATCCTCGCCGCCGGGTTGCGGGGCGACTTCGCGGTGGCGGGCATGTCGCAGCCCGTGGTCGTGGACATCTACTTCACCATCCAGGACGAAAAAATCGTCCGTCTCCAGCTGCTCATGGTGCGCGACGACGACGAGGAAGCGGACATCCGGAAGGTCCCATGAAGCACAGGCCCCGCCGTAGAATTTGCCGCCTGGTCCACGCCTGATCTTTCCATCGTGAATCGCCCTGCCACCCCACCCGCTGCCCGGTGGCACGCCACCTTCGGACCGTTCCTCCTTTCGCCCGACGAGCGCCTGCTGCAGCGGGACGGCGTGCCGGTCCGCCTCGGCGGTCGGGCCCTCGACCTGCTCGTGGTGCTGGTCGAGAACGCCGGTGCCGTCGTCAGCAAGAACGAACTGCTCGCGCGCGTGTGGCGCGACGTGGTGGTGGACGAAGGCAGCCTGCGCTTTCACATGCACGCGGTGCGCAAGGCCCTGGGCGACGGCGTCGCTGGCACGCGCTATGTCGTGAACACGGCCAATAAGGGCTACACCTTCGTCGCTGCCGTGGAGCGCCAGAGCGACGGCGGCGAGGCTCGCTCTCCCACGCTCCCCACCGGCACGGCACTGCCAGCACTCGGTTCAGTGATCGTGGGACGCGACACGGACATCGACCTCATCGTGGCCAACCTGCTGCAGCGGCGGCTGGTCTCGGTGGTCGGCGCCGGCGGCATCGGCAAGACGACGGTCGCCATCGCGTCGATCCAGGCGGCAGCAGAACACTTCGCGCACGACGTGCATTTCGTCGACCTCGCGCAGGTCGGCGCCATGGGCTCCATCCGCGCGGCCGTGGCTCATGCGGTCGGCCTGCAGAACGGCCAGGACGAGCTGCCGCTCATCGCCGCCCATCTGGCCGAACGCAAGGCGCTGATCGTGCTGGACTGCTGCGAGCACGTCATCGCGGCCGCTGCCGAGCTGACCGAATGGCTGTTTCGCCACTGCCCGTTCGTCCACATCCTCGCGACCAGCCGCGAGGCGCTGCGTGCCGAGGGCGAGTTCGTCTACCGGCTGCCACCGCTGGCCTTTCCCCCGCCGGGCGAAGGCGCCACCGCCCGGGCGGCGCTGGCCTATCCCGCCGTGCAGCTGTTCGTGGAACGCGCGGCCGCCAGCGGTGCGGGCTTCGAGCTGAAGGACAGCGACGCGCTGCTGGCCTCGCAGCTGTGCCGCGAACTGGACGGCATCGCCCTAGCAATCGAGCTGGCGGCGGGCCGCATCGAGGCTCTGGGTCTGCAGGCCATCACCTCGCATTTCGATGCGAGCGCCAAGCTCATGTGGCACGGGCGGCGCACGGCGGTGCCGCGCCATCAGACGCTCGGAGCGACGCTCGACTGGAGCTTTCAGCTGCTCACCGAGGGCGAGAAGCGCTTGCTGCGCCGCCTCTCGGTGTTTGCCGGCAGCTTCGCGCTCGATGCCGCGTTGGACGTGTGCTGCTTCGACAGCGAGCCGTCGGAAGGCGTCGAGCTGCTGGCCGGGCTGGTCTCGAAGTCGCTCGTCAATGTCGATGCGGGCGGGGTCGCGCTGCGCTACGGCCTGCTGGACACCACGAAGTCGTACGGATGGAAGCGGCTTGAAGTCCGCGGTGAAGCCCGGGGCCTGGTCGAACGCTTCTCGTATTTCTACGGGCGATGGGCCATGCAACAGGCAGCACATCCGCTCGACAAGGAGGCGCTCGACACGGTCCGGCTGGAGCTGCCGAATCTGAACGCCACCATGGCCTTCTATTTCCGCGATGACGCGCAACCGGTCACGGCCGTCGAACTGGCCGCCTCGTTCTGCCCCTTGCTGCTCCAGCTGTCGCTGCTGAAGGAATGCGCGCGCTGGGCACAGGCCGCACTGGATCGCATGCCGCCCGAGTACGTCGGCTCCCCTGCCGAGGTTCCTCTGCGCGGCGCACTGGGGCAATCGCTCATGTTCATCGGCGGCGACGGCGAGGAGGCCGACACCGCCTTTCGTCGCGGCATCCAGGTGTCGGAAGACCTGGCAGACCCTCGTTCGACACTGCACCTGCTCAACGGCCACGCGTTGCTGCTCCACCGGGACGGGCGCTTCACCGAGGCGCTCGCCACGGCCCGCAAGGCCCAGTCGCTGCTGCCCGCGCTGGACGACCCGGAATGCCGGGCGATCGTCGATTCGCTGATGGGCGTCGCGCTACATCTTGTCGGCCACGTGCAGGAAGCCATGGGCCACTGGCAGCGGGTGGCGCGCTACGGCGCGGGCTCGTCGACCGACACCACCTCCCGGCTGGGCTTCGATTACTACATCCGCGCGATGTGCGGCGTGGCCCGCAGCCTGTGGCTGACGGGGCACTACGCCGAGGCCGTTGCAGTGGCGGACGAGACGATCGCGAAGGCGCGCGAATCGGGCCATGCGGTCACGTACTGCATCACGCTCATCTGGGCTGGCTCAGTGCATGTCTACCAGGGCAACGTGCCGAAGATCAGGGAGCTGGCCGACACCGTCGAGGCCGTGGCCCGGCGCCATTCGCTGACGCCTTACCTCAGCATCGCGAGCGCGACGCGCGGGCAGATCCTCGTGCTCGAGGGGCGCTCGGCCGAGGGCGTGGAATTGATCCGCCGTGCGGTCGAAACGCTGCGGGTCAGCCGCTACGAGATGGTCACCACCGTGTTCCTGACCGCCATGGCGCGGGGCCTGTCCGACCTGTCGCTGCACGCCGCGAGCCTCACGCTGTGCGACGAGATCGCGCAGCGCATCGAGACGGGAGGCGATCGCCTGCGGCTGTCCGAGCTGCTCACGACCCGTGGGCGCGTGCTGGTGGCCGCGGGCCGGCCCGAAGAGGCCCGCCGGAGCTACCTGTCGGCCATTGCCATGGGCCGGTCACAGGGCGTGAAGCCTTTTCAGGTGCGCGCGGCCGTGGCACTGGCGCAGTTGCTGCTCCGTATGGGCCACGCCGAAGAGGCCGACCAGCTGCTGCGCCCGTATGTCATCGCGGCGGGCGATGAAACTTCAGCGGACCTTGTCGTGGCGCGCAGCCTGCTGTGCTGAATGGTCTGCCGACCGAAGCTACGGCTTCGGTGCCTTTTTCTTCGGCGCGACTTCCAACCCCGTGATCCCGTTGAGAAACAGCTGCGTCGCGATGGGCGCCATCTGCGCGTACGTGAACCGGCCGTCGGTCCGGAACCACGTGAACATCCAGTTGAGCATGCCGAACAGGAACATTGTCAGCAGCTTGTGAAGCTGCGATTCCTGCAGGTCGGGCCGCGTCGCGGCGATGGCGTCGGCGAACACCTGCACCACGGTGCGCTCCTTGTCGAGCACGCGCGCCTGCGCCTCGGGGTCGAGGAAGCGCACGTCCTCGGTGAGCACGCGGTGTTCGTTCTGCGCTTCGGCGTACTCGAGCATGAAGGCTTCGATCAGCTCGGGCAGCCGCTGCTCGGGCGCGAGCTGCAGTGCCTCGACCCCCGTCACGACATCGACCAGCCGCGAGACGTGACCGTCCGCGATGTGCAGCAGCACCTCGGCCTTGTCCTTGAAGTGGTGGTACAGGCCGGGCTTGGACAGGTGGCTGGCTTCGGCAATCTCGTTCATCGACGTCGCCGCATAGCCCCTGCGGGCGAACAGCTCGGCGGCGCTCCGGGCGATCAGGCTGCGCTGGTCGCTCGCGCGGGTAGAGAGGGATTCAACGGTCATGGGTCGGAATGATGGGGCCTGCCTGATCGGGGGGCGCGCGGCGTGTCCGGCGATCTTAGGGGTTAGTCCCGATCAGCCAGTGCTTGCCCGCGTTCGCATGCCTGCGTTACGCTCGCTCCGCCAACAAACCGACCGGTCGGTCGGAAGATTGATTGGCAACTTCCTCCCGCCACATCCGCCGGCTCTCCGGCACACAACACCCACATTGGAGACCACCATGCGTGACAAGAAATGCGTGCCCCCCGCCCTGCTGGCGATGGCACTGGGCCTGGCCTTGCAAGGCTGCGGCGGCGGTGATGGCGGCGGGGGCGGCGGCTTCTTTCCGATTCCCGCGCCGGCACCTGCGCCCGCACCGGTCGCACCGCCGCCGGCCGGTCCTTCCGGGCCCACCGCCGAGCAGCTCAAGAGCACCTGCAACACGCTCAACGGCCAGGTCATCGCCGGCGTGACGGTCACGAAGACCACGCGCTTCGAAGCCAAGGCATCGACGAACGCATCGGGCTTCTGCCAGGTGCTCGGCACGCGCGCGCCCTTCCTCGACATCGAGATCGACGTGCCCGACAACTGGACCGGGCGCTACTGGCAACAAGGCGGTGGCGGCTTCGACGGCCGCATCGCGTCGGCGGTGACGACGGATGTGGGCGGCGCGGTGACAGCGGTCGATCCCACGCTCGCGCTCAAGGGTGCCGTGTACGCGGCCTCCAATGGCGGCAACCGCGCGAACGTGCCCGCGCAGGCCGCGCCCGCCGTGTGGGCCAGCGGCACCGACGAAGGCCGCCAGTCGGCCACCGACTACGCCTACGCGGCGGTGGGCACGACGGTGCGCTTCGGCAAGGCGGTCGCAAAGGCCTTCTTCGGCACGGCACCGAGCCACAGCTACTTCAACGGCTGCTCCAACGGCGGGCGCAACGCCTACATCGCCGCACAACGCTGGCCGCAGGAGTTCGACGGCATCGTCGCGGGATGCGAGACCATGGACATGGCCGGCCAGACCAGCGCCTGGCTGCGCGTGGCCTCGCTGAACGGCACGCCTGCCGCATTGAGCCCGCCCCAGGCCGGCGCAGCCTATGCCGCCGCGCTGTCGGCCTGCGATGCACTCGACGGTGCCACCGACAACCTCATCGGCAATCCGCAGGCCTGCACCTTCGACCCGGCCGTGCTGGAGTGCGGCGTGGCCGGCGCGAACCCCGATCCGGCGCTGTGCCTCAGCAGCACCCAGGTGGGCACACTGAAGTCCATCCTCTCGCCGCTCAAGCGCGCGAACGGCAGCACCGTGCTCTCGGGCTATTCATGGGGCAACGGCTTCGGCCTGGGATGGAACGTGCTCGGCGGCGGCTTCGCGCTGATCGCCAGCGGCGACCCCGCGTGGCTCACGCCCGCCAAGCAGGCGGGCTTCCAGCTGGAGACCGACTACGACATGCTCGGTGCGGGCCTGGCACGCGCCGGCGCCGACCACGACAAGGCGGCCATCGCCAGCTTCGTGGCCTCGGGCCGCAAATTGATCTCGTGGCACGCCGGCGCCGACCCGCTGCTGTCGCCGAACGACCACTACCGCAACTGGACTGCGATGACGGGTCTCGCCCAATCGATGGGCCTGGCCGATCCGAACGGCGGCACGCGCTTCTTCATCGTGCCGGGCGCAGGGCATGGCGCGGGCGGCAGCCTGAAGGAAGTGGACTGGGCCTCGGCCATCATGGGCTGGGTCGAAGACGGTGCCGCGCCCACGCAGATGACCTATTCGTTCACCAGCGCAGGCACGGCGCGCAGCATGCCGGCCTGCCAGTCTCCCAAGTACCCGAAGTACAACGGGTCGGGCGATGTGAACGTGGCGGCGAGCTACACCTGCAGTTGACGGCGCTGATGCAGCGCCACCTCGGGGTGGCCTGCAGCGCAAGCTGACCTGAATGAAACAGAGAGCATGCCGGCAAGCCGCGTTCCGGGCTACCTGCGCGCCAGCGGAATCTGCAGATTGGTCGGCCGGTTCTGCTCGGTGTCGAAGCCACGGCCGTCTACGTTGCGCGCGCCCCAGAACAACAAGCCGTGGGACATGTACACCAGGTCGTACTCCATGAAGTTCTTGCCCGCCGTCAGGCCGAAGGGCGCGAAGCTCTTGCCGAAGACGCTCTGTGTCTGGCCCACCTCCCATTTGGCGTAGCCCTGGGCAGCGATCTGGTTCAGCACGTCGGCAAAACCCTGCAGCAGCGGGGTGACCTCGTAGGCTTCGTCGGCCATGAAGTCCACCTTCTGCGCGCCGGGGGCAATGGGATGCTCGCCTTTCCAGTGCATGCGGCCCTTGATCAGGATCTTCGCCAACGGCACCTTGCCGTAGGGGTCGGCAGAGTTGGCAATGACGAGCTCGAACCGATCGTCCGGCAACGCCTTGAACTCGCGCCTCAGGTAGAAGGGCTTGAGCGCGCCGTCTGGGGTCTTCTGGGCACTGGGGCGAACTTCAGGGGCGATGCTGGTCCAGTCGCCAACGATGGCCTGTTTGGTTTTTTCAACAGTCACGGGCAGAGCTCCTTGGGTAGATGAAGTGGAAGTGGGCGGCATGGCGCCACAGGCAGCCAGAGCCAGCGGCAAGACCATAGAAAGAAGGGTTTGGTGACGCGGTGACATGGTGGATGCTCCTCGGGCTGCAGCTATGACGGTCGTCATAGTACCGAGAACTATGATGCCTGTCATAGTTTTTTTACTCGATTCGAGCAAGGAGAAGTGAGCATGGCGGGAGACGTTCGCGATCGCATGGTCGAAGAGGCGATGGCACTGCTGGCACGGCGCGGATTGCAGGCCACGTCGTTTTCCGAAGTGCTGTCGGCTTCGGGCGCGCCGCGCGGATCGCTGTATCACCACTTTCCGGGTGGCAAGGACCAACTCGTCGCGGCGGCTGTCGACCGCGCTGGCGCCATGTTGACCGATGCGATGGAGCCGGTGGCCGGCGCGCCGGTTGAGGTGGTCGTCGAGCGCTTCCTCGCGATCTGGCGCGCGGTGCTCACGCGCTCGCAGTGCGGGGCGGGTTGCGCTGTGCTGGCCGTCACGGTGGCCACCGACTCGGCAGAACTGCTTTCGCATGCCACCGCCGTGTTTCGCGCCTGGCGCGAGCGGTTGGCTGATCTGCTGCGCGAAGGGGGGCTTTCATCGGGCCAGGCGCGAGCCCTCGCCACGGTGCTCATCGCCTCGGTGGAAGGCGCGGTAGTGCTCAGCCGGGCCGACCAGAGCCTCGAACCCTTCGAGGCGGTGGCACAGCAACTGATGGCCCAGGTGCGTCGGCCATCCGCGTGAGCGTCTCGGTCATCGGCACGCGCAGTGCTGCCCAACACCGCCTACCAGATCAATATTGCCGTGGAGCGGTTTCATCAGAAATACCCCAACGCGGCCACTCGTGAGGGACGGCTATGCAGCGGAAGCGGCCTGTCTTTGGCCGAGGCTAGACTTCCGAGTTCGGCCACAACCGGACCTTCCGGCCCACCTTCCAGTAAGACCATGCAACGACACACCCTGTATGCGTACGTAGACGGCTCTGACCTAGAAGACGTCGCCGCGCCCATCGAGGAAAGGCTTGTCGAGCTTGCCGTTGCGCCAGGCTGGGTCACTTCAAGGCCGACTGTGGTGAACCAGAAGACAGATGTGTCTGGCAGCCACCCTGACGACTTGCCCGACTGGGACCTTGGCATCAACTTGGCACTGCCAGACCCAGGCGACGAGCCTGAAGGATGGTTCGGAGACGTTGAGCGCGTTGCCGGGTACTTGGCGAAGCTGCACTCGACATTCGCCCGCGAGTTCGTCATCGGCATTGCCGACAATGTCACGGGTGTCACCGAGGACCTCTTCTTCGTCGAGTCCGATGCGCCGGACCTTGGCAGGCTGCGGAGCGCCATCGGTGTTCGCGGCGGCTAGCATCAGCGCCTTCCGGCCAAAACCGGACGGTCGGCCGCGTGCCAATATTCCCCCAAAGCGCGCCATGCGCATTCATTGAGCCGGAAACTGCATGACCCCTTGCTATGAAGCGACTGTCGTGGTCACAGGGCTGAGCACGAACAATGGAGCCTTTCGCGAAGAGATTCAGTCCTCGACGCGACGTTGGCCCGGAGATGCGCGAACTCATGAGGACCTACGCAGAGAGTTCGTGCAGGGAGCCCGCGACTACCTCTATGAGCATGAGACTCGTCCCTGGCGACCACAGGCAAGGTACGAAGGCATTGCCAACCTAGTTATCGAGGTTGGGGAGATCCGCACAGTTGGAGAGTTCTGAAGCACGTCAGAATATCGCCCGGCTCCTACCGGCCACAACTTGCCGTTCACGTGAAGGTTGAATTCCTTCTCTTCCCCGGCTGCGACCAATGCCAACACCAGCGTTCTACTCAAAATACGCAACCAGTTCCGCATCCTTCTGGAGACAGCATCGGTGGCCGCTTGTCTTCGCGCTCGTGGTTCTATCGTTCACTCCTGCCGTATTGGAGCGTCTGGCCCCATCCGTTGGTCCTGCGCCGGGTAGGGCGCTTTTCGTTTTCATGTTGGCGTACTTCGCCGCCGTCATGCCACTTCTAGTGTTTCGTCGCCCTCTGCCAGCCAAACCTTGGCCCAACGGCGTGGCACTTTGGGCTTGGGCTCGCTCGACAACTAGCACCGCTTGGATTGCGCTCTGCTTTTGGTTCATTTGGTCCGCATTCGACCGCTAGGCAAGACTTTCGCGTTCTGAGCGGCGGCTTTCGGAAAGGCCAAACGTCCGGAATGGGCCCATCCTTGCCCTTCGGGCTCCACGCGTGAGCGTCCGCAACCAGTCTGGACCGGTCGTGACGGGTGGACGCGCGACTGACTGACGATGGCCGGCCTGCGCCGTTGGCACAGAGGTGCCAAGGCGGCAGCGCTCACGCCGGCTGTTGGGTGTCTTAGACACTAATGCGCTGCCTCAGACTTTACTGCGCTGTCTCGGACACTAATGGCAAAGAACACCTGCACCAGGCCACCGATGCGCGCAGACAGCGCCTGCACGTGGAAGTGCTGCGCGGCCCGGACGCGTTGTTCCGACATCTCGCGAACACAATGTGCGAGAGCGACATTTGGTGAACGCTTTTGTGAAAAAAATCTTGCAACAATACTATTCAAACGGAAATTCTGCTTCTTTCCAAATCAATGACTTAGCACTCATTCCTGACGAACAGATTTCTGCAAATAGACGATGAGCCGGAGAACCTAGGCAGTCCAGAGCCCAGGCCAAATACCCTTCCGGTTTCGCACTCCGTGCACCCCTCCAGTTCAGGCCACCACGAAGCTTTCTTGAATCGAATCAGGTGGACGCCGAACCCGGCCCAGTCCCACCGACTTCCGGCAGCTTCGCAATCACCTTGATCTCGAACTGGAAGCCATAGAGCCACGTCACGCCGATGCCGGTCAGCGTCGGGTGCGGCGCGTCGCCCCAGTACTCGGGCACCAGTTTCCAGATCGTTTCGAAGTTCGATTCCGGATCGACGATGAAGACCGTCACATCGACCACGTCGTCGAAGGTGCAGCCCGCGGCCTTCAGGATCGCGTTCAGGTTGTCGAACGCGCGCCGCACCTGCGCTTCCAGCTCAGGTTCCGGCGAACCGTCTTCGCGGCTGCCGACCTGCCCCGACACGAACAGGAAGCCATTGGATCGAACCGCCGGCGAATAGCGGTTGCGTTCGTAGAGCGCCTGGCGCCCGGGTGGAAAAACGACGTCGCGTGCGGCCATGGCTGTTTTCTTTCTGCGGTGAGTGATGACGATGCAGGGACTTTAGGAAGCCACGCGCCATCGATAAACGGGCAAAGCCAACAATCACTGTTTGCAGATCCCAAACAATCACGGCAAACGCCCCGCAGGAGCCCTCCCATGGACCGTTTCGATGCAATGCAGGCCTTCACCCGCGTGGTGGAAGCCGGCAGCTTCACCAAGGCGGCCGACACGCTGCACATGAGCAAGACCAGCGTGACACAGCTGGTGCAGCAGCTCGAGGCCCGGCTGCGCGTGAAGCTGCTGAACCGCACCACGCGCAAGGTGAACGTCACGGCCGACGGCGCGGCGTACTACGAGCGCGCGGTGCGGCTGCTGGCCGATCTGGACGATGCCGAGACCAGCCTGTCGAGCGCCTCTGCCCTGCCCCGGGGCCGCCTGCGGGTCGACGTGCCCGGTCCGCTGGCCCGCACGATCCTCGTGCCCGCGCTGCCGGCCTTTCATGCGCGCTACCCCGACATCCAGCTCGACATGGGCGTGAGTGACCGCATGGTCGATGTGATCGGCGAGAACGTCGATTGCGTCGTGCGCGGCGGCGAACTCACCGACCCGTCGCTCATGGCACGCCGCGTGGGCGACCTGCAGCTCGGGGTCTATGCGGCGCCAGGCTACCTGGAAGGGGCCGGCACGCCCGCGCACCCGCACGAACTGGAAGACACGCACCACCGCATCGTCGGTTTCCTGTGGTCGCGCAACGGCAAGACCTTTCCGTACGCCATGCGCCGGGGCGACGAACGCGTCGACGTGCAGGGCCGCTACGTGCTCTCGGTCGACGACGGCAACGCGTATCTCGCGGCCGGTCTGGCGGGCCTGGGCATCCTCTGGTTGCCGGACTACATGGCCACACCGCACCGGGCACGCGGCGAACTGCTGCCGCTGTTCGAAGACTGGCAGCTCGATCCGATGCCGCTGTACGTGGCCTTCGCGCCGAACCGGCATGTCAGCGCGAAGCTGCGCGCGTTCATCGAGTGGGTTGCCGGGCTCATGGCGCAGCATGCGCCGGTCATCACTCGCCCTGGCGCGCCCTCCTCCTGAACCGCCCTGCTCTGCCGAGGCGCTTTCAGCCAGCCACCTTGCTCCAAGCCTCGTACAAGTCTTCATCGCTCTCGTCGCGCACCGGCATCGAATGCAGCTTCATCTCCCGCTGTTCCGGTGGCCGCGCAATCTCGACGTAGCCGCGCTCGGCCGACAGGTCAAAGGGTTCGCCGTCTTCGTTCGAGTAGGCGTAGAAAACTTCCTTCACGCCCGCGAGGTACATCGCCGTCAGGCACATCGCGCACGGGTAGCCGCTGGCGTACACGGTGCACCCCGACAGGTCGGTGCTCTTCAGCGCTTTCGCGGCGGCGCGCACGGCCTGCATCTCGGCATGGGCCGAGGGGTCGCACAGGGCGTCCACCTCGTTGACGGCGGTGGCAATCACCTGCCCGTCGCGCGCGATCACCGCACCGAAGGGCCAGGTCTTGCGTTCGCGGATGTTGCCCATGGCGAGGCGGATGGAGTCGAGCAGGTACGCGCCTGCGTTCGGGTCATGGGGGGTTGTCATTCAGGAAAAGCTCCCGCGGTCAGCTGCCGCGATAGGTGGAAAAAAACCAGGGCGCGCACAGCATCGGCACGTGGTAGTGCTGCGTGGCATCGGCGATGGCGAAGCGCACGGGCACCACGTCCGACAGCGCATCGGCCGCCTTGAAGTGGTCCCCGACGTGGAACTGCAGCTCGAACTGCCCGGTGCGCGCCGAGGCCCCGGGCAGCATGGGCGCGTCGGTGCGGCCGTCGGCGTTGGTGCGCGTGCTGTTCAGGCGCGTCGGCGGCGTGGTCGCCACGTCGTAGAGGTCGACCTTCATCCCGACGAGCGGGCGGCCGGTGGTGATGTCGAGCACATGGGTCGTGATGCCGGTCATGAGAAGCAAACTCCTTGCGGACGGATGAGGTGCGAACGGCGCTGCGTCAGCTGCCGCGCGAGTAGGTGTAGCTCCACGGGCCGAACTGGATCGGCAGGTGGATGCGCTCGGCCGCGTTGGCCACGCGAATGCGCACCGGCAGCTTCGACAGGAACGGCGGCGTGGGCAGCCGCGATGGCTTGCGCGCGAAGTACTCGTCCACGTGCAGCAGCAGCTCGTAGTCGCCGGCGCGGTAGCTGTCGCCGATGAGCAGCGGCTCGTCGGAGCGCCCGTTGCCGTTCATGGTCACGGTGCGCAGCAGCTTGAAGCCGTCGCCTTCGCGCACCGAGAAATCGATGCGCAGGCCGGTCGCCGCGGCGCCGTGGAAGGTGTCGAGCGCATGCACGGTCAGGCGCGGGCTCACGCCGTGCAGCACGACCGGACCGCTGGCCTGGGCCGGACCGGCGGGTGCGGCCGTTTGCGCAACAACGCCGTGGGGAGCCAGGGCGGCGGCGCCGAGCGCGAGGCCCGACAGCGCGAAGCGACGGCGTGCAGCAAGCGAAACGACGTTCTCAGGCATGGACCGCTCCTTGAGAGATGGACGCACCCAGCAGCGTGTCGATGCGCCCGCGGGTGATCAAACCGATCTGCGCCAGCGCCGCGCGGCGCTCGGCCTCGGTCGACTCGGCGGCGCGGCTGCGCATCGCCTCGAAGATCTGACCCTTGGTGCTGCGCCGCACGGCGATGATGAAAGGAAAACCGTGCCGCTCGCGGTACACGCGGTTCAGCCGCTGGATCTCGGCCATCTCTTCGCGGCTCAGGGCGTTCAGGCCCGCACTGCCCTGCTCGCCGACCGACTCGGCGGTCATCGTGCCGTCCTGGGCTTCGCGGCCCGCCAGTTCGGGGTGGCCGCACAGGAAGGCGAGTTGCTGGGCATCGGGGGCGCGGCGCACCACATCGAGCATGGCGTCGTGCAAGGCGTCGATGCTGGCGAAAGGCCGGAGCTGCCAGGCCGTGCGTGCGACCCAGGGCGAGTTTTCGAAAGTCGGCCCGAGTGCGGCGACGAACGCGTCGCAGTCCATGGCGTTGAGCGCCTGGAGATCGAAACGATGGGCGTGGGAAGGCATGGAGCGCATCTCCTTGTAGTCAGACAGACGGACAGAGGGGGGTGGGAAGAATCAGCGCGCAGACGTCTTCTGCAGACGCGGCACGAACAGCAGGATCAGTACGGCGGCGCAGACTTCCACCGCCGCGACCACATACAGCCCCGGCGCGAGGCTGCCGGTGGCGGTCTTGATGAGGCCCAGCATCCACGGCGCGCCGAAGCCCGCGAGGTTGGCGATCGAGTTGATCAGCGCCACGCCGCCGGCGGCTGCGGTGCCCGCCAGGAAGCGGTTGGGCATCTGCCAGAACACGGGGATCGCGCTCATGGTGCCGACGATGGCGAGCGTGAGGCCGGCCAGCACGAGGCCCGGGCTCTGGCGCAGGAACAGCGCGACCACCAGCAATGCCCCCGAACCGAGCGCCGCGGCCAGCGCGCAGTGGTAGCGCGACTCCTGGTGGCGGTCGGAGTGGAAGCCGTTCCAGATCATCCCGGCCGCGCCGCACAGGTAGGCGCCGGCCATGATCCAGCCGATGGTCAGCGGGTTGGTGAAGCCGATCTCTTTGACCAGCGTCGGGCCGTAGAAGGTGAGCGACGAGTTGGCCGCGATGATGCAGAAGAAGATCAGGATCAACAGCCAGAACTTGCCGTTCTTCAGCGAGGCCAGCATGCTGTGCTCGCGATGGCCCAGCGCCTTGCGGTCGCGCTCCAGGTCGTCGTGCACCAGCTGGCGTTCACGCGCCGTGAGCCAGTGGGCCTGCTCGGGCCGGTCGGTCAGGTAGAAATACGTGGCGATGCCGGCCAGCACCGAGGGAATGCCCTCGAGCAGCAGCACCCATTGCCAGCCGGCCCAGCCGTTCACACCGTGCATGTTGTTCATGATGAAGCCGGCCAGCGGCCCGCCGATCACGCCCGCGAAAGCCGAGGCCGACATGAACATGCCGAAGGCCTTGGCACGGCGGCCGTCCGGGAACCAGTAGGTCAGGTAAAGAATGATGCCGGGGTAGAAGCCCGCCTCGAACACGCCCAGCAGAAAGCGCAGCAGGTAGAACATCTCGGTGCTCTTCACGAACATCGTGGCGATCGAGGTCAGGCCCCAGCCGATGGTGATGCGCATGATGGTCTTCTTGGCGCCGATCTTCTGCAGCAGCAGGTTGCTCGGCACCTCGAAGAAGAAGTAGCCCAGAAAGAAGATCCCCGCGCCCAGCCCGTACGACGCCTCGCTCCACTTCAGGTCGTCGAGCATCGTCAGCTTGATGAAGCCGATGTTGACCCGGTCGATCCAGGCCAGCACCCAGAGCAGCATCAAAAAGGGAATCAGGCGAAAGATGATCTTGCGGTAGATGCCGTCCAGTTCCGCCGTGGCGGTGTGTTCCCGGATCGGCGCCAGCGTGGCGTCCATGCGCATGGTTGTCTCCATTGTGGGTGTGGACGGGACGTGCCGCCTGAGACCTTCTGTGGGTCCGCTTGCGGCTGCCATTCCCGTTGGTGGCGAACTGTAGGCAGATATCGTCGGGCTGGATCACGCTCTCTAGAATGTGCGGCATAACGGTTTGCCATGAGGGGCCCGCCGCCCGTAGCGCCCCCAGAGGCCATTTCTCTCCGCCATGTCACGCTCCCACGCCCCGATCGACACCTACCTGCTGCGCGTGCTGGTGGCCCTGGTGGCCGAACGCAGCGTCTCCCGGGTGGCAGTGCGCATGAACCAGACCCAGCCCGCCATCAGCACCGCCCTGCGCCGGCTGCGTGAGGTGTTCGCCGACCCCATCCTCGTGCGCGAGCGCAGCGGCATGGTCCCGACCGAGCGTGCGCTGCAGCTGCGCGACCGCGCACGCGGCGCACTGCTCGAAATCGACCGCATGCTCTCGGGGCCCGAGCAGTTCGAGCCCGCCTCCAGCGCGATGACCTTCCACCTCGCGCTGCCCGACTACCTGGCGATGAGCTTCCTGGCCGACGTGACCACGCGGTTCCGTGCCGAGGCGCCGCATGCACGGCTGGTGGTGCACCCGCTGAGCGTCACCTACGACTACGAGCGCGCGCTGGCTCAGGGCGAGCTCGACATCGTCATCGGCAACTGGCCGCAGCCGCCCGAGCGGCTGCACCTGTCACTGCTGCTCGAAGACGACCTGATGTGCCTCATGGGCAAGAACAATCCGCTCGCCGCCAAGGGCGCCATGACGATGGAGCGCTACATCGCGGCGCGCCACGTGGTGCCCACGCCGTATGCGGCGTCGCAGCGCGGCGTGGTCGAAACGCACCTGGCCACGCTGCGCCAGACGCGTGAGGCCTGCATTGCCGTGCCCTACTTCACCGTGGCGCCGCACCTGCTGGTGGGCACCGACCTGGTGTTCACCACCGCGCGCCATTTCGCGATGCAGTTCGTGGATACGTTGCCGCTGGTGGCGGTGCCGGCGCCGCAGGGCTTTCCGCGCATGCGCTTCTACCAGCTGTGGCACGACCGCTCGCAGCACGAGCCGGCGCACCGCTGGCTGCGCGGCATCCTGGCGGCGGTGGCGTCGGGGCTGGCGCGGCCCGATGCGGCGCCTGCCGACGCACAGGCCGCCTAGCTTCAGTGCGCGCCCGGCGCGCTTTCAGTTGCGCTCAACCGGTAGCCGTGCCCCGGAACCGCCTGCAGTTCCAACCCGTGGCGTCCGGCGCTCAAGCCGAGCTTGCGGCGCAGGCGGCACACGTTGGTGGAGAGCACCCCGGAGCCGCAGCGAGGGCCGCGGTCCCACACCAGCGAGCGCAGCCCGTGGTGGGTCAAGACCCGGTCGACGTTCCTGAACAGCGCGATGGCCAGTTCGAATTCATTGGGCGTCAGGTCGACCCGGGTGCCGGCCACCTGTGCGCTGTCCGCAGAGAGGTCGAGGCGAAACGCCCCCCATTCGACGAACATGTCCAGCATCGGTGTCCGGCGCTGCTGCAGGAAAGACCGCATCAGGAGGTACGCCTCTTCGAATGAAGACGGCGTGACCTCCACGTGATCGGACGCGTGCGCATGCAAGACCGCCAACTCGCGGACGCCGCGTTTGCCGGCGCTCATGACCAGCGGGCACTCCGGGCCTGCCTGTTCTCGCACCTGGGCCATCAGCGTGCTTGCAGCGCCGACGTCGACCGGGCATGCCACAACCACGGCAGCAAAGCGGGGTTCGAAGTAGCGGCACGCCTGTGTCAATTCCAGTGTGCTGGTGAAGACCATTGGCCAGTGGCCGAGCCTGCGGATGGCACGCCCCATCAGGCTTCGGGTCTGGAGGTCGGGGTCGATCACCGCAATGGTGCAGGACTCGGACTCGCTCAACAAGATGGGCAGTCGCCGCGTGGTCAGGAGGGTGGTGGGGACAGTGCAATGACTCTGCTTCAAGGATCGCTCCAGAGATGGATCGGACTTCGCATCGCTTTCTGGGCAAGTTGAATATCGGGCCGGGACAGCCTCCAAGGGCGGTCCCGTTTCTTGCGATCCATTGTTTTCGCCGAGCGGTTTTCCCCCAATAGGGATGCATCGAAAAGTCGGGCCAACGGCTTCGGGATGGTTCGAAAACGGGCGGCACACGGCCCCCGCCCGATCTAACGGCGCAGCACCTCGAAACGCCCCGCGCCCTCCCACCTGCTTTCGCCCGCAACGCGCGTCGCAGCGGCCCCCACGAACGGCTCGATCTCGAGCTGCACCGTCAGGCGTTGGCCTTGGGCCAGGCCCGCGCCGTCCACCGGAGACATCCTGTCGCCGGGCCGAAGGACAGGCGACGGTGCCAGGCCCGTGGCGTCCACCTGCGGTGCAGCCAGGCGAACGGGTTTGCCGTCGAGCTGCGCATCCAGCATCCTGAGTGTGAAGCGATCGTTTGTGGCAAACCGAAAACCTGTGTCGTCTGCTGCCGCGCCCTGGAACGAAAGCTCCATCGCCGTGCGCTCGGCGCACACCGCCGTGAGCGTCACCCGGCGCTTGCCCAACGATGCCCGGGCGGGGTCGGGTTGGCGTTCCTGCAGTTGTGCGCGGGTCATCCGTCCATAGTCGACGAGCGACTCGCTCAGTTGCGCATCGCAGTGTGCCGATGCCAGCGCGTGAACCCGCGTTCCTGCCAGTGTGGAAAGCGCGGCAAGCGCAATACCGAACACCGCGCTTCTGCGGCGCAGGCTTCTTGTGATGATCATTGGTGTGCTCCCGTGGCCGTGCAGGTGGCGTCGGCCGATTCAAAGTAGGTGGATGCGTCGGATGTCTCCGGCAGCGAAAAATCGAGCTTGCAGGTGTCGCCATTCGACAACGTGACCCTCAGGTTCGCGCCGCCGTGCACATCGGGCAGAAAGACCTGCCCGCGGTCCACGACCGAGGTGACGTACTGGTTGTCGCCGTCGACCACGGCCAAGCCCTTCTCGAGCACCTTCCCCTCGGGGCCGATGGCCTTCAGGAGAACCCGGCGGGCATTGATCACACCGAACCGGATGTGGTTCACCGATCCGCGGCCTGCATCGAGCTCCTGATAGCCGTTCACCAGGTCGACGTTGCGAGGCAGCGATCGGGTCGCAATCTCCAGCCGGCTCGTGTGGTACCCCGGGCGGCGACCGGCAGGGCAACGTCCACCGTCTCACCGGGAAGCACATAGGGGCGCGGCAACTCGACCGTCGCGGTCGACGGGAGCAACTGGACCGAGGCTGCCATGCGCACCACGTACGGGCTGTCGTTCCTGACGCGCAGCGTGTCGGCCCCGGCCGACCATTTCAGTCGCTTCCACGGCTGGTCGTCCTGCGCCAGGCCCTTGGGATGAATCAGCACCGGCAGGTTCTGGCGAACGTTCATGTTCACGCGGATGCCCGGCTCCTTGTTCTTCGGAGGGATGCCCTCGAAGATCACGCGCCGCAGGCGCTGCGTCCTGAGCGGCTGATGGGTCTGCAACAGAAAGCGCACGAGCTGCGTTTCACCGGGCTCGACGCGGGCGACCGGCGGGGTCACGATCAGCAGGGTTTCGTCGTCCCCGGGGATGCCCGTCAACGACGTGAACATGAGGGCCGGCTTGGCGTCCGTGTTCTTGACGTTGATGCTGGCTTCGCCATCGCTCTCGTTGACGATGACGACGGAAGTTTCCGGCAGCATGCCTGCGGCATGGAGCGGCAGCGGGGCGAGGGCCACGATCAGTGCGGTCGAGGCAGACAGTGCGAAAACAAAAGTCGCGGGGATGAAGTTCATGGTTCTCTTTCCTCTTTCCGGACGAGCGCGTCCGCCGTCTCGAAAGGGGTGTTTCGAGAAGAATCAAAAATGGAGATGGATCGACGGGCTGTTCGTCAGCCGTGACGCCAGAGGGTTGCGCCGGGCACCATGGCCGACGCAACCCTGTCTCGAGCGGAGGGCCCGCCCGATACGGCCGTGTTGCTTACAGGTAGACGAGTTCGAACGTCGACAGGCCATCCAGCGGGATCCGGTGCGTCAACGGCAGGTTGTTGCCCTTGTCGATGGCGGTTGCCACACGGATAGTCGACCACGCCGCCGCCTGCAAAGGCGAGCGTGCAAGCGGACGGCACGATGGCGCCGGAGATCCGGAGCTCGGCACTTTCGGCGCTCGCACCGGCAGGCGCGAACATCGCGGCGGCCACGCCAGCGACAGCGGCAAGCGCTGCAATTTTCTTCATGGGTATTTCCTTGAGGACTTCAAAAAAACGGACTTTCCGTCAGCCGAGGTTCAGAGGTAGACGAGTTCGAACGTCGACAGGCCATCCAGCGGAATCCGTTGGGTCAACGGCAGGTTGCTGCCCTTGTCGATGGCAGTGACCACACGGATATCGGCCGTGACGGAGGTGTGGGGGCCCGGCGTCGTTCCCGTGGCGCTGCCGGCGAATGCAACGATCTGGCTGCCGTCCACGGTCATGCCGCCGGCAAAGTCCGACCAGGTGGTTCCGCCGTCTGCGCTGTGGATGTGTTTGGTGGTGCCTTGATCGGCGGTCTCGTTCGTGATCTGCAACGAATAGGCGCCGATGTTCTTGCCGTCCACAGCACCCAGGCCGAACTTCGAGCTCGCGTCATACGTCGGGATGGTTTCCAGCGAAGCGACCGCGGTCCCCGCGCGTTCGTCGATCACCTTGAAGGCAAACAGCGCAGACGCCTCGCAGGTCAGGGTCAGTTGGATCGACTTGTCCGCCAACGTGGTCTGGGCCGTCGGGTTCAGCGAGCCGGCGGACATGGCGCCGTAGTCGACCACGCCACCGCCTGCGAAGGAGGGCTTGCAGGCGGACGGCACGATGGTGCCGGTGATCCGGAGCTCGGCACTTTCGGCGCTCGCATGGACGGGCGCGAACATCACGGCGGCCACGCCGGCGATCGCGGCGAGAGTTGCAATTTTCTTCATACGTATTTCCTTAAGAATCAAAAAAAGTTTCAACGAGGGATTCGTCGAGACCCACCCATGGCCCCGAAACGATGCTTTCGACGGCATCGGAACAAGCCCAGATCCAAAAAGCAGTGCGGCATTTCAAGGGCCTTGCGCCTGTTGCAAGAAGCCGGCGTCTGTGAGCCTTTTCGTCCGGCTCATTGTTCTTTTCGGGCGCTTCTCCCGATATAGGAATGCAACGAAAAATCGCAGGGGCGGTCTAGGGATAGTTCTAAATTTCGATCCGAGCGGCAGGCGCGAAGCCGCTCTTCCCTTGTGAAACCTGGTCGAAATCCGTTGTCGTGCGCGCGGCCACTTGCCCCCCCGTTTTGGCGGTGTTGACGCGTTGGCAAGCGGCCTACGATTCGTCCACTGGGAGGTCCTGATGACACGCCTCACCGCGCAGCCGCTTCGCCTGATGGTCCTCGACGATCACGCGGTGGTCCGGCATGGCCTGATCACCCGATTGGCCGACGAGCCCGATCTGTCGGTGGTCGGCAGCTATGGCACCAGCCGCGAACTGCTCGGTGCCCTGGCCACCCTGCCGGTCGATATCGTTCTCATGGATTTCTCGCTCGGCCCTTCGGACATCGACGGGCTCAATCTCATCCGGGCACTGACGGTTCGGCATCCGCGCAGCAAGACGATCGTCATCTCCGCGCACTACAGCGTGGCCACCGTGGCCCTGGCGCTGAAGGCCGGCGCGCGCGGCTACGTCGGAAAGGGCCAGGAACTGGGCGAGCTGGTCGCGGCCATCCGCACGGTGAGCAAGGGCCGCATCCACCTGCATCCCCACATGGCGGCGGACATCGCGAGCCACGCCGAAGCGTCGCCCGGCCCCACCAACGCCGAAGCGCTCACGAAGAACCCCCTGCTTTCCCCGCGCGAGCGCGAGGTGCTGCGTTGCTGCCTGGAAGGCCTGTCGGTCACGCAGATCGCCGCGAAGTTCTCTCGCAATGTGAACACCATCAGCACGCAAAAACAGGCGGCGTTCCGCAAGCTGGGCATTCGACGGGACAACGAGCTGTTCAAGATCCGCCACCAGCTGGACAAGACATGAGGCGCAGGAACTTTTTCAGGCGAGTGGCCCTGTGGTCCATGTGGCCTGTATGGGTCGCGATGGCGCTCCCGGCCAACCTCGCGCGGGCGCAGACGCTGCCCGTCTTCACCGAGGAAGAGCAGCGCTGGATGAACGCGAACCCGGTCGTACGGTATGCAGCAGACACACGGCTGAGCCCCCTGGAATACACCGAGAACGGCCGCTACAAAGGGTTGATCGCGGAGTACCTTGACGCGGTCGCCCGCAAATCGGGCCTGCGCTTCGAGTTGCTCCCCACGCGGGACTGGCAGGAAGCGCAGCAGGCCTTTCTGGAAGGCAAGGTCGACATGTTTCCGAACACCAGCGCCCAGCGAACCACGCGCGAGGTCGGCGCCAAGCTGCGCTTGACCGATCCTTTCTTCGTCGCACAAACCATCATCGTCACGCGGACCAATGCCCCGATCGTCCTGCACATGAAGGATCTGGACGGCAAAGTGGCGGCCGTGCGCGGCGGGGGGTCTTACGCCCATGTTTTCGCCGAGCGTTTTCCCGGTGTCCGCGTGCTTGCGACCAGCGAACCGATGGAGAGCCTCGATGCGGTGATCGCCGGAGAGGCCTACGCCGCCATCGGCTCCGACGCGGTGTTTCTGCCCATGCTGCGCCGCAGGTATGCAAGTCAGTTGAGCATCTCCGGCGCAATCGGCGACCTCTTGTACGTCGCCCAGATGGGCGTTCGCGCAGACCTGCCGCTGCTGCACGCCATCGTGGAGAAGTCGCTGCGCAGCCTCTCAGCGGCAGAAACCGGTCAGATGAACGACCGATGGCTGGAGCAGACCGACTTCGGCGAGCCGTCGCTGTTGTCGATCATCCGGTACCGCTTGCCGCAGCTGTTGATGCTCCTGGGCGGGGTCGTGCTGCTCGGCTGGTTCGCCTGGCGCGCCCGCGTGGCACAGCGCGCCGCACAGAAGAGCGAGCGCACCAAGTCGCACTTTCTGGCCGTCATGAGCCACGAGATCCGCACGCCCATGAACGCGGTGCTGGCCTCCATCGAGCTGCTGGCGCACACGCCGATGGATGCGCGGCAGAAGCGGTTCACGCGCACCGCCTCCGCCGCCGCCGAAGCGCTGCTGTCGCTGCTGGACGACGTGCTCGACCTGTCGAAGCTGGATGCCAAGCGCCTCGAACTGGAACTGATCCGCACCGACGTCGACGCGCTGGCGCAGAAGGTGGCGCATGTGGCGCGCGTGAACACGCAGGAAAAGAAGCTGGTCATCGAGGTACGCACGAGCAACCCGTCGGGCCGGCAGGTGCTGATCGATCCCACACGGCTGCGGCAGGTGCTGCTCAACCTGCTGGGCAACGCCGTGAAGTTCACCGAGCACGGGCGCATCGATGTGACGCTGGAGCTTCTCGACGATGGCGACATGAACGGCCTGCTGACGGTCACCGTGAGCGACACCGGCATCGGCATCGAGCCCTCGCAACAGGCCGCCCTCTTCGATGCCTACGCGCAGGCCGACAACGCCACCACCCGGCGCTTTGGCGGCACGGGCCTGGGACTGACCATCTGCAAGGAGCTGGTCGAGTTGATGGGCGGAGAGATCCGACTGACCAGCCGCCTCGGTGCAGGCACCTCGGTCGAGTTCTCCTTGCCGGTGCGGCTTGCATCGCCCGCACAAGCCTCGTCCAAGGATGGCAGTGTGGCGCGTGGCGTGCAGTCCTTCGGTACGGTGGCCACCGTGTTGGTCGTGGAGGACCATCCAGGCAACCAGTTCATCATTGCCGAGCAGTTGCGCACGCTGGGGTATGAAGCGCGGATTGAAGCCGATGGCGCGGCGGCGCTGGCCGCGCTCGAGCTGCCGCATTCCTTTGCGCTCGTGCTCATGGACTGCCACATGCCTGGCATGAGCGGCTACGAAGCGACGCGCCGCATCCGTGAGCGCGAGCGCCAGGCAGGTGCCAGCCATCTGCCCGTGATCGCGATTTCGGCTGCGACCGACTTGGCGCATCTCGAAAAATGCATGGACAGCGGGATGGGCGGCGTGCTCAAGAAGCCGCTTCGCCTGGACGAGCTGTCGAGCATGCTGCAGCTCTGGCTGGGCGGCGCGCCCTCGTCGCCGCAACGGCCCGACACGGCCTTGCCGCCGCAGTTTCACGAGGCCATGGCGGAAGATCTTGCGGCGTTGCGTCGGGCGTTCGCTGCGGGCGACACCGCAGGCGCGGCGCACCATGCGCACCGCATCAGGGGCGCGGCCTTGATGGTCGACGCTGCGGCCGTGGCAGCGCCCGCCGATGCGTTGGAGGAAATCGCCCGCGACGAAACCGCTTCGGATCACATGCGCGTGGCGGACCTGCTGGACGAACTCCAGCTTGCGCTGTCTGCGGCGGCGTCCTGAGCAGGCGGCGCCCTACTCCCCCGCCATCCGCTCCTTCATCAATCGGCGAAGAATATCCAGCGCCGGCGCCTCGGTGCGCTGACGCAAGGTCACCAGCCCGAAGCGCGCCGTGCCGCGCATCGGCGGCTCCATCCGCAACTCGACCAGGTCGGGTGCCGACTCGTGCACCGCGAGAAGCACCGTGTCGCTCTGGCGCACCACGTCGGCGATGCTGGGCAGCTCTTCGCACTGCAGCGTCACGCAGTTGGCAGGATGAGCTTGCGGGCCGTAGGTCTCGACCAGCCCGCGCGCCACCTCGTCGCTCAGCGGCGTCGAGGCGATCGGGTAGCGCTGCACCGCCTCGAAACTCACGCCCTTGCGCATCCGTGTGAGCGGATGGCCGCGGCGGCACAGGAAGGCGCCACGCAGTTCGTACACGTGGGTCAGCACCAGGTCGGGCGCGGGCTTGAGCGCACGCGCATCGACCACCAGCGCATCGAGGCTGCGCTCGCGCAGCGCCTGCGCCAGCAGGTCGGTGCTGCCGCGCGCGATCTCCGTGCGCACGGCCGGATGGTGCTTGGCCATGTGCAGCAGGAAGGGCGTCATCAGCAGCGCGCCCGGCCCGGAGCCCAGCCCGATGCGCACCGTGCCGCCCTCGCCTTCGCGCATCTGCCGGCCGCGGTCGCGCAGCGCCTCGGCCTCCGACACCAGCAGCCGCGCGCGCTCCAGCACCTCGCGCCCGAAGGCTGTGAGCTCGTTGCGCCGGCCGATGCGGTCGAACAGCGGCATGCCCAGCTCGTCCTCGAGCGCGCGCACGCTGCGGCTGAGCGCGGGCTGCGTCAGGTGCAGGGCTTCGGCCGACTTGCTGAACGAGCCCGTGTGGGCCAGCGAAATCAGGTGCCTCAGTTGAACCAGCGTCATGGCGAAAGCCTCGTTATTTCGAATGCATTGGACTCATGCTAATGCAGACAACAATGCATTGGACGTTCGACAGGCTCGCTCCTAGCATCCCCTTGCATCCGGCCACACGAGCCGGCTTCCCACGAAGGAGACATGATTTGACGACCTCGTTCTTCCGTTCCGCGCTCTGCCTCGCCTGCGGGCTGATGCTGGCCGCGGGCCCCGCCAGCGCCGACAGCTTTCCCACCAAGCCCGTGAACCTGATGGTTCCCTACCCGGCCGGCGGCCCTTCGGACGCCACCGCGCGCATCTTCACCGTGCCGCTGGGCAAGGCGCTGGGCCAGCAGGTGATCGTGGAGAACCTGGGCGGCGTGAGCGGCGCCATGGCCGCGCAGAAGGTGCTGGCCGCGCCGGCCGACGGCTACTACATCTTCCAGGGCTCGCCCAACGAAATCATCCTGTCGCCGCTGGCCAATGCGGCCGTCAAGCTCAAGGCCGAAGACTTCCGCATGGTCCACCCCGTCGCCGAGGCCGTGATGGTCTTCGTCGCGCGCAAGGACCTGCCGGCCAACAGCGTCGACGAGCTCATTGCGCTGGCGCGCAAGTCGGCCGACAAGCCGCTGTCGTACGGCAGCGTGGGCATCGGCTCGCTCTACCACCTGATCCTAGAGAAGGTGCAGCTGGACACCGGCGTGAAGCTCATGCACGCGCCCTACAAGGGCAACGCGCCGCTGCTGCAGGACATCGGCGGCGGCCAGGTCGACTTCGCCGTGCTGGTCTACAGCGCCGCCATGGGTGCGCTGGCCGAACAGGGCCGGCTGAAGATCCTCGGCCAGCTCGGCGGGCAGCGCTCCGAGCTGCTGAAGAACGTGCCCACGGCCAGCGAAGGCAAGGAGCTGAAGAACGTCAACTACAAGACCTGGAGCGGCTTCTTCGTGCGCAAGAACACGCCCGAAGACGTGGTGCAGAAGCTGCACCAGGCCATCGGCACGACGCTGAAAGAAAGCAGCGTGCGCGAGCAGCTCGCAGCCCAGACGCAGCAGGCCTCGCCATCGACCACGCTGGCCGACTCCGCGAAGTTCTACGAGGCCGAAACCGCGCGCTACCGCGACATCGCCAAGTCCATCCGACTGGAGCCCCAATGAGCACCACCACCGCCCTCCTGAACGACCTGCACGCCAGCGCCGACACCTTCATCGGCATCCGCCGCGACATCCACCAGCACCCTGAACTCGGTTTCGACGAGCACCGCACCTCGGCGCTGGTGGCCGAAAAACTCGAAGCCTGGGGCTACACCGTCGAGCGCCGCATCGGTGGCACCGGCGTGGTGGGCCGGCTGGTGCGCGGCAAGGGCACGCGCCGCCTCGGCCTGCGCGCCGACATGGACGCCCTGCCCATCGACGAAGCCACGGGCCTGGCCTACGCCAGCGCGCACACCGGCGTGATGCACGCCTGCGGCCACGACGGCCACACGGCGATGCTGTTGGCGGCTGCCCAACACCTGGCCGAACGCGGGCGCTTCGACGGCACGCTGAACCTGATCTTCCAGCCCGCCGAAGAAGGCGGCGGCGGCGCGGTGCGCATGATCGACGACGGCCTGTTCGAGCGCTACCCCTGCGACGCCATCTTCGCAATGCACAACATGCCCGGCATGGCGCAGGGCCGGCTGGCCATGCGCGAAGGACCTGCCATGGCCTCGTCCGACTACGCCACGATCACGCTCACCGGCGTGGGCGGCCACGGCGCCATGCCGCACCGCGCGGCCGACCCGATCGTGGCCGCCGCCAGCACCGTGATGGCGCTGCAGAGCGTGGTCTCGCGCAACATCGACCCGCTGCAGATGGCCGTGGTGACGGTGGGCGCCATCCACGCCGGCAAGGCCAACAACGTGATCCCGCAGAGCGCCGTGCTCGAACTCAGCGTGCGCGCCCTCGACCGCGACGTGCGCAAGAAAATCGAAACCCGCGTCAAGGCGCTGGTGGCCTCGCAGGCCGAAAGCTTCGGCGTGCAGGCGCAGATCGACTGGCGGCCCGGCTACGCGGTGCTGGTCAACACGCCCGAAGAAACCGCCTTTGCGCGCACCGTGGCCGAAGAACTCGTGGGCGCGGCGCAGGTCACCTGGCAGACACCGCCGCTGTCGGGCAGCGAAGATTTCGCCTTCATGCTGGAACGCGTGCCCGGCTGCTACCTGCTCATCGGTAATGGCGACGGCGACGCGCACGGCGCCTGCATGGTCCACAACCCGGGCTACGACTTCAATGACAGCAATGTGGCAGTGGGCGGCGCCTACTGGGTGCTGCTGACCGAGCGATTTCTGCGTGCGCCGGATTGAACTGAACGCTCAGGCAGATTGCCGCGCGAGCCATTCGCGCGGCGACACGCCGACCTTCTGCGCGAACAAGCGCGACAGCGCAGAAGCATTCGCGTAGCCGAGGCTGTCGGCAATCGTCTTGACCGACGCGCCCGTGCGCAGCTCGGCCTGTGCAATCGTCAGGCGCCAGTGCGCGAGGTAGTCCGCCGGCGTCGCGCCCACCACCGACTTGAAGCGCGCCGCGAACGCGCTGCGCGACATGCCGGCTTCCGCGGCCATCTGTTCGAGCGGCCACGGCTCGCCCGGCCGTTCGTGCAGCGCGACCAGCACGCGCGCCAGCTGCGGGTCGCCCAGGCCCGTCAACAAGCCGGCGGGCACGCCGCTCTCCTGCGGATGGTCGAGCAGCCAGCGCAGCAGCTGGATCAGCACCACCTCGAACAGCCGGTCGGCCAGCAGGCGATGGCCGCACAGCACGCGCCCGGTTTCCGCGAACAGCAGCGCCAGAGAGGCTTCGAGGCCGTCGACCGCATTCAGCGGCAGCTGCACCAGCGGCGGCAAGGCACGCACCAGCGGGTGCGCCTCGCCGCCGTCGAAGTCGACCGTGGCGCAGACGAAATCCGCGCCTTCCGTGGGCGCGTTGTGGAAGTCGTGCGCCAACGGGCGCGGATAGAACAGCAGGCTGGGCTCCTTCACGACCAGCTTGCGTGGCACGCCGGCCGAACGCACCGACGGCGCCGAATGCGTGACGACCATCTCGCCGCGCCGCATCACATGCAGGAAGCTGCGCCCCTCCTTCGCCGCGAAGTGCGTCACGCCGCACAGCGGCCCCGTATGGAACAGATGGGCCCGGACACGGAAGCGCTCGAGCAGAGACGAGAGCCTGTCGATGGGCGGTGACGATGATGCGCTCGGCATTGGACGAAAAGGTATGTTGAATGGATGAAAGCGTTCAAATCATACGGATTCCGGGAAGACACTGCTTCCATCGTCATCACTGGAAGGAAGTCTTCATGCCCCGCATCAACCTCGTCTCGGACACCGCCGCCACCGGCGACACCCAAGTCTTGCTCTCTCAAATCCACGGCGCCTTCGGCGCCACGCCCAACATGTTCCGCGCCGTCGCCAACTCGCCCGCGGCGCTGCGCAGCCTGTGGGGGTCGTTCGGCGCGCTCGGCAGCGGCGTCATTCCGGCGCAGCTCGGCGAGCAGATCGCCGTGGCGGTCGCCGATCGCAACGCCTGTCACTACTGCCTTGCAGCGCACACCGCACTGGGCCGCAAGGCGGGTGTGTCCGCCGCCGACATGACGGCCGCGCAGGCCGGCGAATCGGCCGACCCGCGCACGGCGGCGGCGCTGCGCTTTGCGCTGAAGCTCGTCGACGCGCGCGGACAGATCGACGACGCCGACGTGCAAGCCCTGCGCGCCGTGGGCTTCGACGACCGGCACATCGTCGAGATCCTCGCGCACGTGGCACTCAACCTGTTCACCAACTACGTGAACGTGGCCTTCCAGGCGCCGGTGGATTTCCCGCAGGTGAAGCTGCGCACCGAGGCGGCCTGACATGGCCTGGCCGCACCCCGAGGCGCCCGAGCTGCAGGTCGCCCAATGGCTCAACAGCGACGCACCCGTCACGCTCGCGTCGCTACGGGGCCGGGTCGTGGTGCTGCACGCGTTCCAGATGCTGTGCCCGGCCTGCGTGTCGCACGGCCTGCCGCAGGCGAAGAAGACGCGGCAACTGTTCGCAGAGAAGGACGTCGCGGTGATCGGCCTGCACACGGTGTTCGAGCACCACGACGTCATGACGCCCGCCGCGCTCGACGCCTTCGTGCGCGAGTACCGCTTGGGCTTCCCGATCGGCATCGACCAGCCCTCGCCCACCGGCGGCATCCCCGCCACGATGCGCGACTACCAGTGGCAGGGCACGCCGAGCACGGTGCTGATCGACCGGCGGGGGCGCCTGCGCATGAGCCACTTCGGGCTGATCGACGACATGGCGCTGGGCGCCGCCATCGGGCAGCTTGCGGCTGAAGACATTCCCGCGCATCTCATTGCGCAGCCTGCAGATGACGTGCCGCCTGATGGCTCGTGCAACGACAACGGCTGCCCCGCATGACTCCACAGACCACCCTGCCCATCGACGCATTGCTCGTCGGCCCCGTGGCCCTGCTGCCCGACGGCCGTTCGCGCAGCGGCATCCGCAAGACGCCGACAGCCGACGCGCTGTGGCTCTCGCCCACCGGCCTGCAGGGCGATGCGCAGGCCGACCTGCGCGTCCACGGCGGCGTCGAGAAGGCCGTGCACCACTACCCGCGCGAGCACTACGCAAGCTGGGCGTCGGCAAGCCAACAAAGCGAGTTGCTGACCCACGCGGGCGCTTTCGGCGAGAACATCTCGACCACCGGCTGGGACGAATCGGCCGTGTGCATCGGCGACGTGATCCAGCTCGGCGATGCACACGTGCAGGTGTCGCAAGGCCGCCAACCCTGCTGGAAGCTCGACGCGCACTTCGGCGTGCCCGGCATGGCGCGCGAGATGCAGGCGCGCGGCTGCACGGGCTGGTACTACCGCGTGCTCGAACCCGGCTGGGTGCGGGCCGGCGCCATGGCCACGCGCGTGGAACGGCCGCACCCCGAGTGGCCGCTGTCGCGCCTCATCGCGCTGCTGTTTTCGCGCGACGCGCGCTTCATGCCTGAGTGGGAACAGGCCGCCGCCCTGCCCGTGCTGGCCGAGCGCTGGCGCGCCACGTTCCGCAAGCGGGTGGATGCGGGGCGCGTTGAAGACTGGGAGCCGCGGCTGCGCGCACCCGCGCCCGATATCTGAGCGCCTCAGTCGTCTAGCGTTTCCACGCGCAGCGCGATCACCGGGCCCACCACGACCGGGCTCGCCTGCAACGCATGCAGCACGAGATCGACCGTCCCCTGCAACGCCGATTCGGTGATCACCAGAACCTGCGGCGCCGCGTCGGCCGGCCCGTTCGCCAGCACCAGTTGCAGCACCGGCAAGCGTTGCGCGGCCAGCAGCTCGGCCACGGCGGCGATGTCGGTCGCCGCCTGCACCGGCACCCGCAGGTAGTGCGCGCTGCGCACGGCCGCGCGCGGCAGCACCGGTAGTTCGCGCACCGCATGCGCGTGGAAGCCGGTGTGCGGTACGCGCTGGCCGGCGTGGGTGCCGTCCAGGCGCGCCACGTCGACCAGGTCGGCGATCACGGCCGAGGCGGTCTGCTCCGAGCCGGCGCCCGCGCCGTAGTACATCGTGACGCCCGCCGCGTCGGCCTTGACCATGATGCCGTTCATCGAGCCGTTGACCTGCGCGAGCAGGTGCGTCGCCGGCACCAGCGCGGGCTGCACGCGCAGCTCCACGCCTTCTTCGCGGCGACGCGCCACGCCCAGCAGCTTGACGCGAAAGGCCAGCTGCTCGGCGCAGGCCACGTCGAGGCGCTGCAGCGCGGTGATGCCCTCGATCTGCGCGTCAGCGAAGCGCACCGGCATGCCGAAGGCGTTGGCGGCCAGCAGCGCGGTCTTGTGGGCGGCGTCGACGCCCTCGATGTCGAAGGCCGGGTCGGCCTCGGCATAGCCCAGCGCCTGGGCCTGCGCGAGCGCGTCGGCGAAGTCCAGGCCCTCGTCGCGCATCTTGCTCAGGATGAAGTTGGTGGTGCCGTTGACGATGCCCGCCACCCATTCGATGCGGTTGGCGGTGAGGCCCTCGCGCAACGCTTTCACGATGGGGATGCTCACCGCCACCGCGCCTTCGTACATCACGGCCACGCCATGCGCGCTGGCGGCGGCGAAGATCTCGGGGCCGTGCACGGCCAGCAGCGCCTTGTTGGCCGTGACCACGTGCTTGCCGTGGGCAATGGCGGCCAGCACCCAGTCGCGCGCCGGGCCGGTGCCGCCGGCCACCTCGACCACCACATCGACATCGGGGTCGGTGGCGACCTGCATCGGGTCGGCCGTGAGCGTCACGCCCTCGCCCACGATGCCCTGGGCGCGCGCGAGGTTGCGTGCCGCCACCACCGTCACCTCGATGCCGCGCCCGGCGCGGGCGGCAATGAGCTCCTGGTTGCGGGCCAGCACGCGGAAGGTGCCCGAGCCCACGGTCCCGATCCCGATCATGCCGACGCGCAAGGGGCGAATGGCCGCGCCGTGGCTGGGCTGGGGCAGGAAGGACGAGACGGGATCGCGGTACATGGGCTTCTCCAAACAACGAACGAACAAGACAAAAACAAAAAAACCCAGCTGCCAGCTGGGTTTCGTTCATTCGGGAGAAGAGACACCAGGTGGCTGCCGGAGCGGCCACCTGCGCGAGCTAGGGGGCCGCGGCGGTCATGGTGGTAATCATTCGTGCATTCACTGCGTCGCTCGTTCGCACGCAAGCGGCGCACGGCATCGTGCGGCCGATAACGGCGGCGCTGGATGCTGCAACAGGGGAAAGTGAAAGGCACGACATGAGCCGGCGAGTGTACACGCGGTGCTTGCGGCAGGCCCCGATCCGGGCAAACTAGGGCATGGACAAGCATTTCCTGACCCCCCTGTTCGCCCCCGCGTCGATCGCGGCCTTCGTCGGCGAGCCCAGCGATCCGGGCGGCCAGACCGCCCTGGGCCGCACGCTGCGCGAAGCCTTCCGCGCCGACCGCTTCGACGGCACGCTGCGCTTCATCGACATCCGCACGCAGGGCACGCTCGAAGAGCTGGCGCAGACGCATGCCGACCTGGCGCTGATCGCGCTGGCGCCGCGCGACGTGGCCGCCGCGCTCGAAATCGCGGGCCGCATCGGCTGCAAGGCCGCGGTGGTCATCTCCACCGGCATCGCCGCCGACCAGGCCGCGCAGTGGCGCAAGATCGCGCGCCGCGAAGGCGTGCACCTCTTGGGCCCCAACTCGCTGGGCTTCCAACGCCCGCCGCTGCATCTGAACGCCAGTGTGGCCGGCCCGCTTGCGCGCACCGGGCCGCTGGCGCTGGTGTCGCAGTCGGGCGCGCTCACGGCGTCGATGCTCGACTGGGCGCGGCAGAACGGCGTGGGTTTTTCGAGCGTGGTCTCGCTCGGGCCGCACACCTCGGTCGACATTCCGCAGGTGCTCGACTTCCTGGCCAACGACGCCGCCACGCACAGCATCATCGTGTACCTCGAAGGCATTGCCGACGCGCGCCGCTTCATGAGCGCGCTGCGCTCGGCCTCGCACGCCAAGCCGGTGGTCGTGCTCAAGGCGGGCCGCAAGCCCGCCGGCAACGAGGCCGCGCAGACGCACAGCGCCGCCATCGTGGGCAGCGACGACGTGTTCGACGCCGCCTTGCGCCGCGCGGGCGCGGTGCGGGTGCGCTCCTTCATCGAGCTGTTCTCGGCCGCCAAGTGCCTGGCCTCGCGCTACCGGCCCGTGGGCAAGCGGCTGGCCGTGGTCACCAACGGCGGAGGCCCCGGCGTGCTCGCAGCCGACTGGATCAACGAGATCGGCCTCGACCTGGGCCGTCTCTCGGCGCCCGCGCAGAAGCTGCTGCAGCCCTCGCTGCCCGCGCTCGCGTCGCTCACCGACCTCATCGACCTGTCGGAAGACGCCACGCCCGCGCACTTTCGGGCGGCCATCGACACGGCCTCGGCCGACAGCCAGATCGACGGCGTGCTCGCCATCTTCTCGCCCAAGGCCGGCGTCGACGCTGCTGCCACAGCGCGCGCGCTGGCCGACGTTCCGCGCCCCATGCCCAAGCCGCTGCTGGCGTGCTGGATGGGCGATGCCTCAGTGGGCAACGCACGGGCCGTGCTGGCCGAGGCCACCATTCCGAGCTTTCGCACGCCCGAGGCGGCCGTGGGCGCCTTCGGCAACATCGCGGCCTTCTATCAGAACCAGCAGCTGCTGCAGCAGACACCGCCGCCGCTCTCGGCGCTGGCCAAGCCCGACATCGACGGCGCACGCCTGCTCATCGAGAGCGTGCTGGCCGAGCGGCGCAAGGTGCTGACCGAGATGGAGTCGAAGTCGCTGCTGTCGTGCTTCCACATCCCGATCACGCGCACCTTGCTCGCGCGCAGCGCCAACGAGGCCATGATGATCGCCACGCAGCTGGGCTTTCCGGTGGCGCTGAAGATCGACTCGCCCGACATCTCGCACAAGTCCGACGTCGAGGGCGTGGCGCTGAACGTCATGAACGGCACCAGCGCACGCGACACCTACCTGGAGATGATGGAGCGCGTCGCGCAGCTCGCGCCCGACGCCCGCATCAACGGCGTGACCGTGCAGAAGATGGTGCGCGCGCGGCGCGGGCGCGAAATTTACGTCGGCCTCGTGACCGACCAGCCCTTCGGCCCGGTGATCGTCTTCGGCGCGGGCGGCACCATGATCGAACTCATGAACGACCGCGCCATGGAGCTGCCGCCGCTCAACCAGTTTCTGGCGCGCCACCTCATCGAGCGCTCGCGCGTGGCCGAGACGCTGGGCGAATGGCGCGGCGCCAACGCGGTGAACATGGAGGCCATTGAAGACGTGCTGCTGCGCGTGTCTGAAATGGTGTGCGAGCTGCCCGAGCTGCGCGAGATGGACATCAACCCCATCATCGTGGACGAGCACGGCGCGGTGTCGGTCGATGCGCGCATCGTGGTCGACAGCAGCACGCAGGCGGTGGGCGGGCCCGTGGGCAACGGCTACCAGCACCTGGCCATCATGCCGTACCCCGCGCGCTATCGGCGCGAATGGCCGCTGCCGGGTGGTGGCGCGTACGTCGTGCGGCCGGTGCACCCGAACGACGCGCAGATGCTGCAGGCGCTGGTGCAGGGCCTGTCGCCCGAGAGCCGCTGGTTCCGCTTTGTCTCGCGCTTCCACGAGCTGCCGCCGTCGATGCTGTCGCGCTTCACGCTCATCGACTACGACCGCGAGATGGCGCTGGTCGCCACCATCATGGAACGCAGCACCGCGCCCGACGGCACCGTGCTCGACACCGAGCGCATCGTGGGCGTGTCGCGCTACATCACCAACCCCGACCAGACCAGCTGCGAGTTCTCGCTCGTGGTGGCCGACGAGTTCAGCGGCAAGGGCATCGGCTCGCGCCTGATGGAAAGCATCATCGACGTGGCGCGCGACCGCGGCCTGTCCGAAATGGACGGACTGGTGCTGGCCGGCAACCCCGACATGCTCAAGCTGGTGCGCCGGCTGGGCTTCACGGTGAAGTCGTTCCCCGAAGACCCGGACTTCAAGCTCGTGACCTACCCGCTGTAGCCCATCGGAGGGTGGCTGCAACTCGACGAGAATCGGCCGCCCTCCACCTCCGCGTTTCTTCATGCTCCGAATCCTTCTGCGCTCCCTCGGCCGTCTGCTGGTGAGCTTCGCCGTGCTGTTGTCCGCTGCCTGGGCCTGCGCGGCCCTCTGGTATCAGTTGCCGGTGGCCGCGCCGCTCAAGGTCGGCGCGATGGTGTTGTGGGGCCTCTTCGGCCTGGCGGCGATCGTGCTCGTGTGGCGCGGCAAGGCGGCCCGGCCGCTGCTGTCGTATGCCATCGGCTTCGCCATGCTGCTCGGGTGGTGGAACACCATCCAGCCTTCGCAGGACCGCGAATGGGCCGACGATGTGGCGCGCCACCTGAAGCCGCGCGTCGAAGGCAACGTGGTCACGATGGAGAACATGCGCAACTTCGACTGGCGCAGCAACACCGACTACACCGTGCGCTGGGACACGCGCCGCTACGACCTCGACCGTCTGCGCTCGGTCGACGTGTCGCTGTCGTACTGGACCGGCCCGGCCATCGCCCACACGCTGGTGTCCTTCGGCTTCGACGACGGTCAGTTCGTCACGTTTTCCATCGAAATCCGCAAGGAACGCGGCGAGAGCTTCTCGTCCATCGGCGGCTTCTTCAAGCAGTTCGAGAACAGCCTGGTGGCGGCCGACGAGCACGACATCCTGCGCGTGCGCACCAATGTGCGCGGCGAAGACGTCTACATGTACCGCGTGCAGCTGCCGCCGGCCGAGATGCGCTCGCTGTTCCTCGGCTATGTGGGCGAGGCCGAGGCCCTGGCGCGCGCGCCGAGCTTCTACAACACGCTCACGGCCAACTGCACGACCATCGTCTACGACCTCGCCAAACATGTCGTGCCCGGCCTGCCGATGGACTACCGCCTGCTGGCCTCGGGCTACCTGCCCGAGTACCTGCACGACGTGGGCGGCCTGACGCCGGGGCTGAGCATGGACGCGCTGCGCAGCGCCGGCCGCATCACCGACCGGGCCCTCGCCACGGACAAGCAACCCGGCGTGAACTTCTCGCAAGCCATCCGCCACGGCCTGCCGGGCGCTGCGCCATGAGGCGCATCAGCTTCCTCGCCCTGCTGCTGGCCCTGTCGCTGCTCACCGGCTGCGCCGGCGTCACGGTCGGCACCATCTCGCCGGCCGAGTACCTTGCGCAGCGGCGCGGCGACGTGCTCACCACGGGCACGCTCAGCAGCTCCGCGCAAGAGGTGCTGCGCGTCATCGGCTCCGACGCCGACCAGTGCCGCAAGGACGGCCGTGCCTGCCGCCAGAACCTCGCCACCTCGGCCGGCCTGAGCGACGAGCAGCGGCTGTCGGCGCTGTCCGAGGTGTGGCTGCAGCTCGCGCTGGCGGGTGGCGATGGCGGCTCGGCCGCGCAGCCCACCGCGCCCGAGGCCATCGACGCCTGGCTCGAGACCGCGCGCCATGCCTACGCCTACCTGTTCTTCACCGCACGCAAGCCGCGCGACCGCGCCTTCGAAGACCGCCAGACGCAGGTGCGCGACTACTACAACTACGCGGTGCAGCGCGCCATCACCGGCCTGTTCAGCCGCTACCGCAAGGACGACATGCCGGTGGCCAGCATTCCGCAGGTGAGCGGCTGGCGCATCGACGCCGACCTGTCGGCGGTGCAACTCGCGCCCGACACGCCGCCGCCGCAAGAGCTGATTCCCGCCGCCTCGCTGACCTTCTCGGGCCTGCGCAACATCTACCGCCGCGACGGCTTCGGTGCCGAGTTGGTGGCCGCGAGCAACGAGCGGCCGACCGATGCCCAGGCCAAAGAAGACGCGCCGCCTTTCAGCGAAACCCCCTTCCCCGCCCTCACCGCGCTGCTGCAGTTCGACGGCACCACCCTGCAGGACGTGCTGGCCACGCGCACGCTGCGCATCGCCGTGTTCGACCCCTACCGCACCAGCACGATCCAGCTGGCCGGCGAGGAGATTCCGCTGGCCGCCAACTTCACCTCGGGCTACGGCCTGTGGCTGGCCCGCTCCGACTTCGCGCTGCAGGCGCTGCGCAGCCTGTTCGGCGGCGCCGAAGGCCTGACCCGGCCGCACATCTACCTGATGCAGCCCTACGACCCGAAGCGCCGCACCATCGTCATGCTGCACGGCCTGGCCAGCAGCCCCGAGGCCTGGATCAACGTCGCGAACGAAGTGCTCGGCGACGAAACGCTGCGCCGCCGCTACCAGATCTGGCAGGTGTACTACCCGACCAACGCCCCGCTGCCGCTGAACAACCTCGCCATCCGCGAAGCCATCACGCAGACGCTCGCGCACTTCGATCCGCAGGGCCGCGCCGAGGCGTCGCGCAACGTCACGCTCATCGGCCACAGCATGGGCGGCGTGCTCTCGCGCCTCCTGGTGTCGTCGTCGGGCGAGGTACTGTGGGACGCGCTGAGCGAGGGCTACCCCATGCAGGGCGCGCAACGCCGCCGCATCGAGCAAGGACTCGGGCCGTACCTGCGCTTCGAACCCCTGCCGGAGGTCAGCGACGTCATCTTCATCGCCTCGCCGCACCGCGGCACCTCGTTCGCCAACAAGCGCATCTCGCGCTGGGTGGCCAACCTCATCACGCTGCCCGTGGCGATGCTGGGTCAGCTCAACGACGTCTCGCGCGAGCTGATGCGCCTGGCGCCCAGCTCGCAGGACCTGGGCCCGCTGCGCATTCCCAACAGCATCGACAACCTCAGCGACCGCGACCCCTTCGTGCGCGTGTCGTCACAGCTGCCGCTGAGCCCGAAGGTGCGCTTCCACTCCATCATCGGCAACGACACACCCGGTGTGCCGTTGGCCGAGTCGAGCGACGGCATCGTGCCCTACACCAGCGCGCACCTCGACGGCGCGGTATCGGAGCTGGTGATTCCGTCGGCGCACAGCGTGCAGGAGAACCCGCTGGCGATCCTGGAGATCCGGCGCATCCTGCGGGAGCAGCTGCAGCGCGTGCCCTGAAAGCGATCTATGCCGTGGCGAACACGGCAGCCGCCGGTGCGTGCCGCATGTCCGGCACCGCCGCCATCAACGCCCGCGTGTACGCGTGCTTCGGCGCATCGAGCACCTCGTCCGCGCTCCCCTGCTCCACCAAGCGCCCGCGCTGCATCACGCCCACGTCGTCGCACATGTGGCGGATCACCGCGAGGTTGTGGCTGATCAGCAGGTAGGTCAGGCCGAACTCGTCCTGCAGGTCGCGCATGAGGTTCAGCACCTGGGCCTGCACCGACACGTCGAGCGACGAGGTCGGCTCGTCGCAGACGATGAACTCGGGTTGGCTGGCCAGCGCCCGCGCGATGGCGATGCGCTGGCGCTGCCCGCCCGAGAACTGGTGCGGGTAGCGCCGGCCGTCGTCGGGCGACATGCGCACGCGGCGCAGCGCTTCGGCCACGCGCTCGGCGGTTTCCTCGGCGCTGGCGGCGAGGCTCAGCACTTCCACCGGCTCGGCGATGAGCCGGTCGACGCGCCAGCGCGGGTTGAGGCTGGCGTACGGGTCCTGGAAGATCATCTGGAAGCGCCGCCGCAACGCGGCCGTCTGCGCGGCGTCGCCCCAGCGGTCGATGCCGTCGAAATGCACCGTGCCGGCCGTGGGCCGCGTGAGGCCGGCGATCATGCGCGCCACGGTCGACTTGCCCGAGCCCGACTCGCCGACCAGCCCGAAGGTGCGACCACGCGCGATGTCGAAGCTCACGCCGTCGACCGCGTGCAGCACCTTCTTCGGCTGGCGTGCGAGCGTGCGGACCAGCCAGCCGGCCGAAAGATCGAACGCGCGCGACAGGCCCTGCACGCGGATCAGTGGTGCGCTGTCGGCCGATGCCGTCACGGTCTCGATCTGCGCAGGCGGCAACGCGGCAGCCACGGCGATGTCCGCGCCAATCTCCGGCACCGGCAAGCGATGCAGCCGTGCGTGCACCGAAGGAATCGCCGCCATCAACGCCCGCGTGTACGGCTCACGCGGGCGGTCGAGAATCTCGCGCACCGGACCGGTCTCGAGCACGCGGCCCCGGTACATCACCATCACGCGGTCGGCCGCCTCGGCGATCACGCCCATGTCGTGCGTGATCAGCATCGCGGCCGTGCCGCGCTCGCGGCAGACACGGCGGAACACGCGGATCACCTGGGCCTGCACCGACACGTCGAGCGCGGTGGTGGGCTCGTCGGCAATCAGCAGCTGCGGCTCGGCGCACAGCGCGAGCGCAATCGCCACGCGCTGGCGCATGCCGCCCGAGAACTGGTGCGGGTACTGGTCGATGCGGCTTTCGGGGTCGGGAATCTCCACGTCGGCCAGCAGTGCCAGCGCGCGCCGGCGCGCCTCGGGCTCGCTCACCGGCAGGTGCGTGCGGATGGTTTCGATGAGGTGCCGTCCGATCGGGTAGACCGGGTTCAGGCTGGTCAGCGGGTCCTGGAACACGCTGCCGATGCGGCGCCCGCGCACACGGCGCATGTCTTCGCCGCGCAGCGTGTCGATGCGCTCGCCGTGCAGCTCGACCGTGCCGCCCGCGATGCGCCCCGGCGGCGGCACCAGGCCGATGACGGCCGCACCGACCATCGATTTGCCCGCGCCCGACTCGCCGACCACGCCGAGGATTTCGCCCGGCGCGATCTCGAAGGAGACACCGTCGAGCACCTGCACGACACCCCGGTGCGTGTCGAAGGCCACGTCCAGCCCGCGCACCCGCAGCACGGGTGTCTCGCCATGAGGCGATGGCGATGGGTCGCGCGCGCTCATTGCAGCCTCGGGTTCAATGCGTCGCGCAGCCAGTCGCCCGCCAGGTTGACCGACAGCGCCAGCGCCAGCAGCACCAGCGCGGGAAACAGCAGGATCCACCACTCGCCCGAGAACAGGAAGCCCTGCCCGATGCGGATCAGCGTGCCCAGCGACGGCTGCGTGGGTGGCAGCCCCACGCCCAGGTACGACAGCGTCGACTCGGCCACGATGGCCAGCGCGAAGCTGATGGTGGCAATCACCAGCATCGGCGCCAGCAGGTTCGGCAGGATGTGCCGCACCAGGATGCCGGTGTGCGAGCGGCCGATGATCTGCGCGGCGGCCACGTAGTCCTTGTGCTTTTCCAGCATCACCGCGCCGCGCACCGTGCGCGCGTACTGCACCCACTCCGACAGCCCGATGGCCGCGACGATCACGTACACCGCCATGTCGTCGCGGTAGCCCGCGGGCAGCAGGCCGCGCGCGATGCCGAAGATCAGCAGCGCCACCAGCAGCACCGGAAAGGTCAGCTGCACATCGGCCACGCGCATCACGAGCGTATCGAACCAGCCGCCCGCATAGCCGGCCGCCAGCCCGAGCGGCACGCCGATGGCCAGCGACAGCCCGACCGCGCTCACGCCCACCAGCAACGACATGCGCAGCCCGTAGAGGATGGCCGAGAACACGTCGCGCCCCTGGTCGTCGGCGCCCAGCGGATAGAAGGCGCCCGAAGCGCCCTGCTGCCCCGGCGGCGTGAAGGCGTCGATCAGGTCGAGCACAGCCGGATCGAAGGGGTCTTGCCGCGCGATCCACGGCGCGAACAGCGAGGCCAGTGCGACCAGCAGCAGCACGAAGGCGGCCAGCTGCACGGTGCGCGAGCGTGCAAAGGCACGCAGCACGGGCGACTCGGCGTTGCGCCAGCGGCGCGGCGCGGGGGCGCCGGTCGAAGAAGAAGACGTCATTCGGGAAAGAGGGAAAAAGATTCAGGCGCGCCGCAGGCGCGGATCGACCAGCACATACAACAGGTCGACGATGAAATTGATCGCCACGTAGAGCAGCGCAATCAGCAGCAGGTAGGCCGCCACCACCGGCACGTCCACCCCCTGGATCGACGTGATGAACAGCAGGCCCACGCCCGGCCACTGGAACACCGTCTCGGTGACGATGGCAAAGGCGACCAGCGAGCCGATCTGCAGCCCCGTGATGGTGATGACCGGGATCAGCGTGTTGCGCAGCGCGTGGCCGTAGTTGAGGTCGCGCTCGCGCAGCCCGCGCGCGCGGCCGAAGCGGATGTAGTCGGCGCGCAGCACCTCCAGCATCTCGGCGCGCACCAGCCGCATGATCAGCGTCAGCTTGTACAAGCCCAGCGTCAGCGCGGGCATCAGCAGCGAGGCCCAGCCCGAGGCCGTGAGCAGCCCGGTGCTCCAGCCGCCCAGCTGCACCGTGTCGCCGCGCCCGAACGACAGCAGCCAGCGCAGCTCGACCGCGAACAGGTAGATGAGCCCGATGCCGATCAGGAAGGTGGGCAGCGACACGCCCACCAGCGACACCGCCATGACCGCGCGGCTCGCCACGCTGTCGCGCCGGATCGCGGTGTACACGCCCAGCGCCACGCCGCCCGCCACCGCCAGCACGGCCGCCACCAGCGCCAGTTCGAGCGTGGCCGGCAAGCGCTCGGCGATGAGTTCGACCACCGGCCGCTTGAGCCGGTACGACACGCCCAGGTCGCCCTGCAGCGCATGGCCCACGTAGCGCAGGTACTGCACGGGCACCGGGCGGTCGAAGCCCAGTTCGGCCGTCAGCGCGGCGCGTTCTTCGATCGTGGCGTCTTCGCCGAGCAGGCTGATGGTCGGATCGCCGATGTGGCGGAACACCAGGAAGGACACGAACGACACCGCCAGCAGCACCAGCACGGACTGGCCGAGCCGGCGCAAGAGATGAACCCACATGGTGTGCGTGCGTGTGTGTGCTTAAGGCTTCGCCACCTTCACGTTCTTGAAGAACACGCTGCCGTCGGGGCTGACCGGAATGTCGAGCTTCGGGGTCGAGGCGAAGTTGAGCACCTGGTCGTGCAGCGCGATGTAGATGCGCTCTTTCTGCACGGTTTGCCAGATGCGCTTGATGGTGGCGTCGCGCTTGGCCTTGTCGCTTTCGGCGGCCAGCGATGCGATCTGCGCGTCGACCTCGGCGTTGCTGTAGCCGGTGGCGTTGGTCGGGCCGCGGCCGTCCTTGCCGCGCGTGTGCACCAGGTAATCGAAGATGTAGGCCGAGTCGTAGGTCGGCACGCCCCAGCCGAACAGGTAGAAGTCGGTGTCGGCCGAGTTGATGGCGGTGCTGTGCAGCGCAATCGGGCGCGCCGCCACCGTGGTCTTGATGCCGATGCGGCCCAGAAAGCCCGACACCGCCGTGCTGATGGCTTCGTCGTTCACGTAGCGGTCGTTCGGCGTGTGCAGCGTGATCGCAAAGCCGTTCGGGTAGCCGGCTTCGGCCAGCAGCTTCTTCGCCTGCGCGGCGTTGGCCTTCGGGTAGGCCGCGAAGCCTTTCTCGTAGCCGTGCACGAAAGGCGGCGCGATGATGCCCGAGGGGTTCGACAGGCCGCGCATCACGGCCGCCTTGATCGCGTCGCGGTCGATCGCCACGCCGATGGCCTCGCGCACCTTGGGGTCGGCCAGCGGGTTCTTGCCCTTCACGTCGGCGTACTTGAGCTCTTTCGCACCCACGTTCAGGCCCAGGAAGATCGAACGGTTCTCGGGCCCTTCGGTCACGCGCAGGCGCTTGTCGGCCTTGAGCCGGCCCACGTCCTGCGCCGGCAGGTCTTGAACAAAATCGACCTCGCCCGACAGCAGCGCGGCCACGCGCGTGGCGGGCGACTTGATCGGCACGTAGACCAGCTCGGTCACGTCCAGCGGAAACTGGCCGCGGCCCCAGTACTGCGGGAACTGCTTGAGCACCGTGCGCGCATCGACCTCGCGCGAGGCCAGCACGTAGGGGCCGGTGCCGTTCTCGTTGCGGGTCGCGAAGTTCTCGGTCTTGCTGGCCACGTCTTGCGACTGCTCGGCCTTGTTGGCCTTGGCCCAGGCTTCGTTGAGGATGAAGAGGTTCGTGAGGTTGTTCGGGAAGATCAGGTTCGGGCCCTTGGTGCGCACGTGCACCGTGAGCGGATCGACCTTCTTCACCTCGGCCACCGACGACAGCAGCGACTTGAGCGCCGAGCTCGGCGCCTGCGCGCGCTGCAGCGAGAACACCACGTCGTCGGCCGTGAGCAGCGCGCCGTCATGGAACTTGACGCCGGGGCGCAGCTTGAACTCCCACACCGTCGGGTCGGCCGTGAGCTTCCACGAGGTGGCCAGCGCGGGCTGCAGCTTGCTGTCGGCGCCGCGCAGGATCAGCGGCTCGTAGATCTGGTGCAGCAACCCGAAGTTGGTGCCGGTGTTGACCGCATGCGGGTCGAGCGTGGCCGGGTCGGCGCTGCGCGCCCATCGCACGGTTTCGGCGGTGGCGACGGACGCCTGCAGCAGGCCGGCGGCCAGCAGGGCCGCGGTCAGAAGTGGTCGGAACATGGAATCCCTCGGGTGTTCTTGTGAAGTTGAAACAGGCAGATGGCCGCTGTGCGTGGACACGTGCCTGTCGATGCGTGAGGGACTGTGCCCTGCGCCGCACCGCTCCGAAAGAAGGACTCCGCATATGGAAATGCGGTGTCTGCCGCGCAGCGATCAACGGCGGTCACGCCCTCGCCGCAAGGCGCTTCAACCGCAGCCCACCCCACACCGCCAGCAGCACGCTCGCACCGAACACCCAGCCCGACAGCGCACCGGCCATCGTGCCGGAGAGCAGGTTGCCGACCGTGCAACCCAGCCCGGTCATCGCGCCCCACCCCAGCAGCACGCCGCCGCCGAGCCCGCGAACGACTTGCCCCACGCTCGGCCAGGTGGGCTTGAACTGCCCGCTCGCGAGCGCTGCGGCCAGCGCGCCCGCCACGAGGCCGCCGACCAGCAACGCATTGGGTGTTTGCCAAAGGCTTTCGACCACCGACGTGACGCAGCCACCGAACCCGTCGAGCCCGTCCAGGCGCTGCGGCAGCAGGCCGTGTGCGTTGCCGAGGTCGCGCGCGGCGCTGCCCAACGCAGCCGTCACGCCCAGCGGGCGCAGCCGAAACACCACGATCACGGCGATCGCGCCGACCGCGAGGCCGCCCCAGGCATACGGCCAGCGCCCGTGCAGCAGGCGGCGCGCCGCGTCGATGAAGCTGCGCGGTGCGGGCAATGCAGCCTCTCCCGCCGGCAGCTTTCGCCAGAGCCAGGCGCTCAGCACCGCGAGCACCGCCAACTGCAGCGCGGCCGAGCCCGCATAGCCCAGGTGATGCGGCAGCCACACCACGGGCGCGGTGGCGATGGTGGCGCTGTAAAGCCAGTTCCAGCTCGCGAAGCCGAGCAGGAAGCCCGCTGCGGAACCGAGCAACGCGAACGGTGCGGTCGGCGAGCCCTCGCCCAACCGGTACCAGTGCGCGCTGATGCACGAGCCCGATACCACCATGCCCGCGCCGAACGCCAGCCCTGCCAGCACCAACGCGCCGCTGACCGGGCCGATGTGCGCATCGGGCGGCAACCGCCCCGGCTGCGGAACGGGCAGCCAGCCGGTCATGACGACGTGCATGCCCACGGTGCCGACCGCGAGCGCGGCCACGATGGCCAGCAGGCCGCGCGCATCGCCGCCCTCGAAGTAGTCGCGCGCATGGCAATAGAAGCAGAAGCGCGAGCGCTGCAGCACCACGCCGAGCACCGCGCCCAGCCCAAGTGCGAAGGCCAGCGCGCGGCCGCCGCTGCGCCCGCCCAGCAGATGCACGCCGGCCGCGATCAGCAGCAACACCACGACAGCAGCGGCCAGGCCCGTGCGAGAAAGCGGCGCAGGCGCCGCGTTGATTGACGAAGCGGACATGCCCCGGCCCCTTTGTGTTGACCCCAAAAAAAAGCGAGCCCGAGGGCTCGCCCAATGTCGCTCATCAGAGAGGCCGCGAGGTCCCTCCAACGCCGACTCACCTCGAACTCATCTCACCTCAACTCAATCATTTGGACGCCCACACCGTGCCGGCCGGGTTGTTGACCGGCACACCGACGGCGTTGCCGTACTCGGTCCACGAGCCGTCGTAGTTGCGCACGTTCTTGTAGCCCAGGATCTTGTGCAGCGCGAACCAGGTGTGGCTCGAGCGTTCGCCGATGCGGCAGTAGGTGATGGCCGGCTTGCTGCCGTCGATGCCCACGGCCGCGTAGATCGCCTTCAGCTCGGCGGCCGACTTGAAGGTGCCGTCTTCATTCACCGCACGGCCCCAGGGCACGTTGGCCGCACCGGGCACGTGGCCCGCGCGCACCGCCAGTTCGGCGGCGCCGGCCGGCGCGAAGATCTTGCCGCTGTACTCGTCGGCCGAGCGGATGTCGACCAGCTTCGCGTCGGAGCGGCCCTCGGCCACGGCCAGCACATCGGCCAGCCTTGCGCGCAGCTGCGGGTTGGGTTGCGTCACCTTGAAGCGCGTGGCGACGTGTTCGGGCGCGCGGTTGTCGAGCACGCGGTTCTCGGCTTCCCACTTCTTGCGTCCGCCGTCGAGCAGCTTCACGTTTTGCACGCCGTACTGGTCGAACACCCAGGCGCCCCAGGCCGCGAACCAGTTGTTGGTGTCGCCGTAGAGGATGACGGTGGTGTCCTTGTCGACACCGGCGGTCGACAGCAGCTTCTCGAATTCGGCCTGGCTCACGATGTCGCGGCGCACGCGGTCGTTGAGGTCGTTGTGCCACGAGAAATTCACCGCGCCCGGAATGTGGCCGCGCTCGTACAGGCCCGGGTTCACGCTGACCTCGATCACGCGCAGCTTCGGGTTGCGCAGGTTCTTCTCGAGCCAGTCGGTCGAGACCAGCGGGCCGCTGCCGTCGGCCGAGGCCTGGGCAAAGGCAGCGGGCGCGGTGGCCAGAAAGGTCAGCGTGGCGAGGGACGCGGCGCGCCACCATCTGCTGAAGATCGACATGCGGGACTCCTTGTGTTGAATGGAAGACATCTGAAACAGATCAGAGCGAACTCTAGGCAGGCATCGCGCGATCACCAACGAAGCGTTTGCGATAAGCGCATACCCAAAGCTTCTGAGGCTCAGGCGAGCGCTACTGCTTCTCGTGATAGTTCGGCACGCACGCGCCAGCCCAGTTCGGGCGCGATGCGCACGGCGATGTCGTCAAGAATCTGCTCGTAGGCCTCGCTGTCGAAGTTGTAGGGCAGCTCCACGCGCAGCTCACTCACCAGCGGCAGCACCGGGTCGCGATGCAGACGCTCCAGGATCTCGTCGGCGCTGCCCACGAGGTCGCCGGCGAACAGCGTGCGGCGTTCGCCCTGCGGCGTCTGCGTGCGTTCGACGCGCCCGGCCGCGAACGCGCGGTAGCGGCGTCGCGTGGCGGCATCGGCCCCATCGAGCGGCACGATCACGCGACCCAACGCGATCCGTCCGCGTGCGCCCGGCACTTCGCTGGCGCGGTAGCGTTCGACGAGGCCGGTCTGGGCTTCGAGGAAATCGTCGGTGGTCTCGCCCGTGAGCACGTTGCCCAGCAGCAGATGAAAGCCGTTGCGCCCCGCCCATTCGGCCGAGCGCAGCGACCCGCCGCCGTACCAGAGCCGCCCGACCAGGCCGGGCGCATAGGGCTGCACGCGCGGACGCACGCGCCCGCCGGCGGATTCGATCACCGTGTCTTCATCGCCCAGCAGCACGTCTTCGAGGTTGGCCCGCAACCGCGCCACGCGCTTGTGCGTGAAGTCGATGGTGGCCGGCGGTGCGTCCTGGAAGCGACCGCCCAGCAAGGCGCCATGCGGCGGCGCGCCCGCGCTCAGGCCCACCTGCAGGCGCCCGCGCGAGAGCACGTCGACGGTGGCGAGGTCTTCGGCCAGCCGGAACGGGTTTTCGTAGCCCATCTGGATCACGGCCGCGCCGAGTTCGATGCGGCGCGTGCGCTGCGTGGCGGCGGCCAGGAAGGTCGGCGCCGACGACACGGCGCGCTCCAGGTGGCGCTGGCGCACCCAGGCGCTGTCGAAGCCGCGCCGCTCGCCGAACTCGAACAGCCGCAGCGCAGCTTCGAGGCCCGCGTGCGGGTCGGCCTCGTCGTAGTTGCCGGGCGTGAGAAAACCGATGTGGTGGATGGTCATGGTCGTGTGGCTCGCAGGGTCAGAACTTCGGCAATCCGGGCGGGTTGACCTCGGACTTCGGCAACGCCTCTTCCGCGAGGCGCCAGCGCGCGAGCGCCTTGGCGTAGGTGCCGCTGCGGATCAGGCCGTTGGCCGCGGTGGTGAGCGCCACGGCCAGGCCGCTGCCCTTGCGCGTGGCCACGGCCACGTCCGATTTCAGCGGCCAGCCCGCGTTGACCGTCCCTGCGAGCCGCAGTAGCCCGTTCTTCGCGGCCTCGTAGGCCTGCGGCGCGTTGGGGTTGAAGTTGGCATCGACGCGCTTGGTCGTCACCGCCAGCCAGCGCGTCACATCGTCGTCGTAGTACTGGATCGACACCGGCTTCAGGCCCGCGGCCACGTTCTGCCGGTCCCATTCGAGCAGGATGCGTTCCTGGTTGGTGCCGGCGCCGGTCGTGAGCTTCAGGCCCGCCACGTCCTTCGGCTCCTTGATCGACTGGATGGCGCTGTCGGTGCGCACGTAGAAGCCGTGCAGTCCGAGCCGATAGGTCGAGAAGTCGAACTTCTCCTTGCGCTGCTCGGTCACGCCCACGTTGGAGATCACGGCGTCGTACTTGCCCGAGCTCAGGCCCAGCGGCCAGTCGGCCCAGGCGATGGGCTGCAGCTCCAGCTTCAGGCCCAGCGCCTCGGCGATGAGGTGGGCAAAGTCGGGGTCGAAGCCCACCACGGTCTTCGCGTCGGTGGCGTAGGTGGAGATCGGCGGTGCGAACGGCGCGATGGCGATGGTCAGCACGCCCTCCTTCACGAACTTGAAGTTGGGCGGAATGGCGTTGACGGCCTCGGCGTCCTTGCCCGTGTGCAGGCGACTGCGCTGCGCGGGGCTGAAGTCGAAAGGGTCGGCGGCCTGGGCCGGCGCGAGCGCGATCAGCCCGAGGGCGGCCAGCGCCCCCAGTTTTTTCTTGAGCGACATGGTCCCCGCCCCTCAGTGCTTCGGCAGGCCGGGCGGGTTGGTGCGTGCCACCTCGATCGCCTCCGATGCCAGGTTCCAGCGCGACAGCGCCTTGCCGTAGTTGCCGTTCTTGATCTGCGTGTTCAGCGCCAGCGTCACGGCCTCGGCAATGCCCGAGCCCTTGCGCGAGGTGACGGCGATCTCGGCGTTGAGCGGCCAGCCGCCCGACACCAGGCCCGCGAGCCGGGTCTTGCCGTCGCGTGCCTCGTAGGCCGCGATCGCATTGGGGCCGACGTACGCATCGGCGCGGCCCGACTGGATGGCCAGGCGCTGCACCACATCGTCGTCGTAGTACTGGATCTCGATGGGCTTGAGCCCGGCGGCGAGGTTCTGCTTGTTCCAGCGCAGCAGGATCTGCTCCTGGTTCGTGCTGGCCGTCACGATGAGCTTCAGGCCCGCGATGTCCTTGGGCTCCTTGATGGCGCCGAGCTTGCTGTCCGACTTGACGTAGATGCCCAGCTGGTCGTTGCGGTAGGTCGAAAAATCGAACTTCTCCTTGCGCTCTTCGGTGACAGTCACGTTCGACACCACCACGTCGAACTTGCCCGACTGCAGGCCTAGCGGCCAGTCGGCCCAGGCGGTGGACACCAGCTCCAGCTTGCGACCCAGGCTGTCGGCCACGAGCTGCGCGATGTCGGGCGCGTTGCCCACGGGCGTCTTGGTGTCGGTGGCGTAGGCCGCGAACGGCAGCCGGCCGGTGGTGGTGCCGACGACGAGCACGCCTTCCTTCTGGAACTTGAAGTCCTTCGCGAGCCGCACGGCCTCTTCGATCCTCTGCGCGCGCGGGCGGCCCGGCTGCTCGGGGCTCAGGTCGGGCGCCGGGGCGGTCTGGGCCGTGGCGGCGATCGGCAGCAAAGCGGCCAGAAGAACGAACAGGAGATGGCGTCGATGGGTCATGAAAAGCGGTCGGTTGGAAAAAGGAGAAAAGAAGAAAAAGCTCAGAGCACCCTGGCCAGGAACTCGGCCGTGCGCGGATGCCTCGGCGCGTTGAACACCTGCTCGGGCGTGCCGGTTTCGAGGATGCGGCCCTGCTCCATGAAGACCACGGTGTCGGCCACCTCGCGGGCAAAGCCGATCTCGTGCGTCACGATGAGCAGCGTGGTGCCGGAACTCGCCAGCTCCTCGATCACCGCGAGCACCTCGCCCACGAGTTCGGGGTCGAGCGCCGAGGTGGGCTCGTCGAACAGCAGCACCTTGGGTTTGAGCGCCAGCGCCCGCGCAATCGCCACGCGCTGCTGCTGGCCGCCCGAGAGCTGACGCGGGTAGGCATCCTTGCGGTCGGCCAGGCCGACGCGGGCCAGCAGGTCAGTAGCGAGTGCCTCGGCCTCGGCGCGCGGCAGGCCGCGCACCGACTGCGGCGCCTCGACGATGTTCTCCAGCACCGTGAGGTGCGGGAACAGGTTGAAGTTCTGGAACACCATGCCCACGTCGGCGCGGCGCGTGAGGATGTCTTTCTCGTGCAGCTCGTACAGCGTGTCGGCGTCGCGCCGGTAGCCGATGAGCTCGCCGTCGATGGCAATGAAACCGTCGTCCACGCGCTCCAGGTGGTTGATGGTGCGCAGCAGCGTCGACTTGCCCGAGCCCGACGGCCCGAGGATCACGGTGACGCTGCCGCGCGGCGCGGTGAAGGTCACGTCGTCGAGCACCTGCAACGCGCCGAAGCGCTTGGACACGCCGTGGATCGTCACCTCGCCGCCGGGGGCGCGCGCGCCGTTCCAGCGCGGCACCTGTGCGGGGGCCGGCGCCGGCACGGACACGGGCACCACCGCCGGCACCCTGCCCCGCGCCCACAGCCCCTGCACCACACCGCCGAGCCACGAGCGCGGCGCATGGCGCAGGGCCCCGCGCGAAAAGTGCCGCTCGATGTAGTGCTGCGCCACCGACAGCACTGTGAGGATCACGAGGTACCACACGGTCGCCACCATGAGCAGCGGAATCACTTCCAGGTTGCGCCGGTAAATGATCTGGATCGTGTAGAACAGCTCGGGCAGCGCCAGGATGTAGAGGTTCGAGGTGCCCTTGGCCAGCCCGATGATGTCGTTGAAGGCCGTGGGCAGGATGCTGCGCATGGCCTGCGGCAGCACGATGCGCGAAGCCTGGCGCCGGCGCGAAAGCCCGAGCGCGGCAGCCGCTTCAAGCTGCCCCTGGTCCACCGACAGAATGCCCCCGCGCACGATCTCCGAGGCAAAGGCCGCCTGGTTCAGCGTGAGGCCCAGCAGCGCCGCCACGAAGGGGCTGATGAGCTGCGTGGTCGGGTACGAGAAGAACGTGAGGTCGGTGAACGGCACGCCCAGCGACACGGTCTCGTACAGGTAGCCCAGGTTGTTGATGATCAGCAGCAGCACGATCACCGGCACCGAGCGGAAGAGCCAGGTGAACACCCAGGCCAGCCGCGCCAGCAGCGGCGAGCGCGACACCCGTGCCAGCGCCAGCCCGGTGCCGAAGAAGAAACCCAGCACCGCCCCCAGCGCCGTGAGCAGCAGCGTACGACCCAGGCCGGCGAGCACCGGCTCCGAGAAGAACCACTCGGCGAACACCGGCCAGCCCCAGCGCGGGTTGGTCAGCACCGAATGCAGCACGAGGCCAATCACCGCCACCGCGAAGATGGTGCCGACCGCGCGCGCGGGATACGTCGCGGGGACGATGCGCAAATGCGAGTAGTCGCCCTTGACGGGTGGTGTCGCATCGCTGCGGCCGATCGGTCGTGCGGGTGCTGTGGGGCTGCGCGGCTCCGGGCCGACGTCCAGGATGGTGGTCGTGTTCATCGCGACACCGCCCCGCTCAGCGCTGCACCGGCACGGCCTTGCGCGGCCCACTGCGCCAGGTGCTTCTCGAACGGCAGCTTGCGCGGCGTCTCGGGATCGGCGTCGTCCGTGAACAGCGCCGTGTAGCCATGGCTGCGGTACAGGCCCACGGCCTCGGGCTGGCGAAAGCCGGTCGTGAGGTAGATGCGCTCGTAGCCCTGGCGCAGCACCTGCGCCTCCAGCTCGGCCAACACGCGGCTTGCGAGGCCCTGGCGGCGCAGCGCGCCGTGCGTCCACACGCGCTTGAGTTCGGCGGTGCGCTCGTCGTGGCGCATGAAGGCGCCGCCGCCGATCGCCACGCCGTCGCGCAGCAGCAGCACGAAGTTGCCGTGCGGCGGTGCGAACACCTCGGGCGCGTAGCGGTCGATCTCGCGCGGTGCGCCGGGCTCGCGCATCACATCGCCGTAGCGGCTGTCGTACTCGAAGGTGAGCCCTTCGATCAACGGCCGGGCCCGTGGGTCCAACGGCGTGGTGTAGACAAACTGTTCGCTCATGGGGTGGTTTCCTGCAGGTCGCTGTCGGCGGAAAGAAAGCGCTCGGCCAGGCGCGCCCAGTACACGGCCGCGGGCGCGAGGATCGCGTCGTTGAAGTCGTAGCGCGGGCTGTGCAGCGAGGCGCTCTCGCCGTTGCCGAAGAACACGTAGCTGCCGGGGCGCGCCTGCAGCATGTAGGCGAAGTCTTCGCTGGCGGTGCGCGGGCGGAAGGCCGGATCGACCCGCTCCGCGCCGAAGGTGTCGAGCGCCACCGCGCGCGCAAAGGCGGTTTCTTCCACATGGTTGACCACTGGCGGAAAGCCCGGCCGGTAGTCGACCTCGGCCTCGGCGCCGAAGCTCTCGGCCTGCGCCCGCGCCAGTGCCGGGATGCGCCGCGCCAGCAGCGCGCGCACCTCGGGCTTGAACGAACGTGCCGTGAGCTTGAGCTCGACGGTGTTCGGAATCACGTTGGAGGCCTCGCCGCCGTGGATGGAGCCCACCGTGATCACGCCCATGTCCAGCGGATCGACGTTGCGCGACACCAAGGTCTGCAGCGCCGCGATCAGGTGCGCGCTCGCGACCACGGGGTCGACCGTCTCGTGCGGCTGTGCGCCGTGGCCGCCCTTGCCGCGCACCGTGATGTGTGCCTGGTCGATGGCCGCCATCGCGGGCCCGGTGACGCAGCCCACATGCCCCGTGCTCACGCCGGGCCAGTTGTGCAGGCCGAAGACGGCGTCGCACGGGAAGCGCGTGAACAGGCCCTCATCGATCATCTTCTTGGCACCTGCGCCGAGTTCTTCGGCGGGCTGGAAGATCAGGTGCAAGGTGCCCCGAAAGGCGCCCGCTTCGGCGAGGAAGCGCGCCGCCGCAAGCAGGATCGCCGTGTGGCCGTCGTGGCCGCAGGCATGCATCACGCCCGCGTTTTCGCTCGCATACGGCAGGCCGGTGGCTTCGTGGATCGGCAGCGCGTCCATGTCGGCGCGGATGCCGAGGCTGCGCCCCGGCCCGCGCCGCAGCGTGCCCACCACGCCGGTGCCGGCCAGGCCGGTCGTGACCTCGTAGCCCCAGGCCGCGAGCCGCTCGGCCACGAGCGCCGAGGTGCGGTGCTCCTTGAACGACAGCTCGGGGTGCTGGTGAATGTCGCGTCGCAGCGCGATGAACGCGTCGCCGTAGCCGGCGATGGTCGATTCGACGCGGTGGATGTCCTTGAGGGCCGGGCGTGGCAATGCGGCGCCCATCAGGCGGCTTTCCGCTCGATGGCAGCGTCGCCTTGGGGCAGCGCATGGCGGCTCGCCTTGCGCGGCAGGCCCAGGTGGTCGCGCAGGGTCTGGCCGGGCAGCGTGCGCTGGTAGCGACCGCGGGCCTCCAGTGCGGGAACCACGAACTCGATGAAGTCGTCCAGGCCCTGCCCCAGCACCGGAAAACCGAGGATGAAACCATCGGCCGCGCCCTCGTCCACCCAGCGGATGATCTCGTCGGCGATGCGTTCGCCGGTGCCCACGAACTGCGTGCGCGGCGTGGCGACTTCGAGCGCCACTTCGCGCAGCGTCTGGCCCTTGGCCTTGGCATTCGCCTTGATGCGGTCGGTGGTCGAGCGGAAGCTGTTGCGGCCGATCTCGCCCAGTTCGGGAAACGGCGCATCGAGCGGGTACTGGCTGAAGTCGTGGTGGTCGAAGAAGCGGCCCAGGTAGGCCAACGCCTCTTCGACCGTCAGCAGTGCGCGGATGGCGAGGTACTTGGCCTCGGCCTCGGCCTCGGTGGCAGCGACCACCGGGCCGATGCCCGGGAAGATCTTCACGTCGCCCGCCTGCCGCCCCTGCGCCACGGCACTGGCCTTCACCTGCTTCAGGAACGCGCGCGTGTCTTCGAGCGACGGCGAATGCGTGAACACCGCGTCGGCGTACTTGCCCGCGAGGCCGATGCCCGCGTCCGACGAGCCGGCCTGGAAGATCACCGGCTGGCCCTGCGGCGAACGCTGGATGTTCAGCGGCCCCGCCACCTGGAAGAAGCGGCCCTTGTGGTCCAGCGTGTGCAGCTTGTCGCGGTCGAAGAACTGGCCGCTCTCGCGGTCGCGCACGAAGGCGTCGTCGTCCCAGCTGTCCCACAGGCCCTGCGTCACGGCCAGGTACTCGTCGGCGATCTCGTAGCGCAGCGCGTGCTCGGGGTGCGCGCGGCTGTAGTTCTTGGCGCTGCCTTCGAGCGGCGTGGTCACCACGTTCCAGCCCGCGCGCCCGCCGCTGATGAGGTCGAGCGAAGCGAACTGCCGCGCCACCGTGAACGGGTCGCTGTACGAGCTGGAGATGGTGCCCGCCAGGCCGATCTTCGAGGTGACGGCGGCCAGCGCCGAGAGGATGGAGATCGGCTCGAAGCGGTTGAGAAAGTGCGGGATCGACTTCTCGTTGATGTAGAGCCCGTCGGCCACGAAGGCGAAGGCAATGCCCGCGGCCTCGGCCTTCTGCGCGTTGCGGATGAAGAAGTCGAGGTTGACGCTGGCATCGGCCGGGCCGCCCGGGTGCTTCCAGGCATTCATGTGGCTGCCGGCCCCTTGCAGCATGACGCCGAACTGGATGTTGCTCATGACGATCGTTCTTGTGATGGGAAGAAAGGAAAAGAGAAGACGCTCAGGCCAGTGCGGGCTCGCGGGCCTGCGCCAGCAGCTCGACCGCCGTGGCACGCGCGGCGAAGTTCGCCACCGGGATGTCGATCACGAACTCCTCGATGCCGTGGCGCGCGCTGAGGGCATCGAGCGCGTCGCGCACCTCGTCGCCGGTGCCGGCGATGACATGCGGACGCCGTTCTTCGGTGCGGTAGTCGCTGGCGCCGGCCTGCCGTGCGAACTCGGCAGCGGCTTCGAGGCTCGGCAGGTTCACGCTCTGGCCGGTGGACAGGGTCACGCGGAAGCTGCGCAATGCGCCCACCAACTGCGCGGCTTCGTCGTGCGTCTCGGCCGCAAAGGCGAAGAGCGCGAGCAGCGGCGCGCGGCCGGTCGCGGTGCGATACGCGTCGATCGATTGCTCGATGTTCACGGGGTCGCCGTTGAAGTGACCCGCGTAGACGAACTGCCAACCCAGCCGCGCCGCAAGCAACGCGCTCTCGGGGCTGCCGCCGAGCAGCACGCGCTGCGGCGGCTGCGGCGGGAACGGCGTGGCGACCGCACCTGCCAGTGCATGGTCGGCAGGCACGCCGTCGTGCAGGAAGGCATCGAGCTCCTGCAGGCGCGCTTCGAAATCGAGCGCCTTCGCCTTCACCGGATCGTGCAGCGATTGCAGCGCCTTGCTGGTCAGCGGCAGGCCGCCCGGCGCCTTGCCGATGCCCAGGTCGACGCGGCCGGGCGCCAGCGAGGCCAGCACCTTGAAGGTCTCCGCGACCTTGAACGGGCTGTAGTGCTGCAGCATCACGCCGCCAGTGCCGATGCGGATGCGCGAGGTCTTCGCGAGCAGATGCGAGGCCAGCACTTCCGGCGCCGAGCCCGCATAGGTGCGGTTGCCGTGGTGCTCGGCCAGCCAGTAGCGCCGGTAGCCCAGACGTTCGGCGCGCTGGGCCAGCGCGATGGTGTGCTGGAACGCCTGCGCGGCGTCGGCACCTTCGGGGATCAGGCTCTTGTCGAGCAGGGAAAGCGAGTAGGACACGGTGTTCGGCGATGGCGCAGTGGAAGCGGGTGTGCTTCAAATTCTGCGAGCCATCGCGCGGGCCGTTTGCGCTGAATTCCTCTATCGATATCTGGAATCTGCGGGGTCGCGCGGCTCACCATGCATACGGAAGAAGTGCCGCCACGGCCGTGGCGTGCAGCCTCCTGCGCACGCGCAGCGGCACATGGCCGTGCGGCGCGCGGCGTGCCACTTCATGCGGCGACGGTGTGGCGATGCACCAGGCGATGGCGGTCAGCGCGAGGATGTGTCGGGCCTGTGCGGCGGGAGACGAAGAGACGACGGTGTGCAGTGGCATGGCGGGCGGTTTCCCTGGATCAATGCCGCCGATTCTGCGAAGCACCCGCGCCCTTGCCAACGACGGATTGCGAATGTGCTGATGCGGTTTGCATCGCATCCACGCGCTCAAAGGAGTTGCCCCGCCCCCCGTGCACTGGCTACGATGGGCACGCAAACACCCAAGGAGCAGCCGCCATGTCGAACCATGTCTACAAGTCGCTCGAGCTGACCGGCTCGTCCCCCACGAGCATCGAAGACGCGGTGCAGACCGCCATCGCCAAGGCGCACGAGACGGTGCGCAACATCCAGTGGTTCACCGTCACCGAGACGCGCGGCCATGTGGTGGACGGCAAGATCGCGCACTGGCAGGTGACGGTGAAGATCGGCTTCACGCTCGAGTAGCCGCAACGCGGCCTTGACGGGTCAGGCGCGCAGCGCCGATGTGCCTTCGTAGATAAAACGGCGCGACCACGGCAGCGTGCTTGCCGCCCTGCCCGCCTTGCGCCCGACGATCTGGTAGATCGCCACGTCGTCGTTCTCGAAGGCATAGGCGCAGCCCGCGAGGTAGATGCGCCAGATGCGGAACTTCTCTTCGTCGACCAGCGCACGCGCCTCGTCGGCATGGGCCTCGTAGGCGTCGCTCCAGTGGCGCAGCGTCTGCGCGTAGTGGCGGCGCAGGTTCTCCACGTCGAAGGCTTCGAGCCCGCCCTGCTGCATGGCCTGCAGCGCGAGGCTGATGTGCGGCAGCTCGCCGTTGGGGAACACGTAGCGGTCGATGAAGTCGCCGCCGCCGTACGATACGCCGCCGCCCTCGGGGTCGGACGAGGTGATGCCGTGGTTCATGACGATGCCGTCGTCGGCCAGCAGCTGTTGCACGCGCCTGAAGTACTCGGGCAGGTTCTTGCGGCCCACATGCTCGAACATGCCGACGCTGGTGATGCGGTCGAACTGGCCGGTCACGTCGCGGTAGTCCTGCAGGCGGATCTCGATGCGGTCTTGCAGGCCGGCGGCCTTCACGCGTTCGGTCGCCAGGTCGAACTGGTTCTGCGACAGCGTGACGCCCACGCAGCGCGCACCGAACTTCTGCGCCGCGCGGATCACCAGCGCGCCCCACCCGCAGCCGATGTCGAGCAGTGTCTGCCCCGGCTTGAGTTCGATCTTGGTGAGGATGTGGTCTATTTTCTTCAGCTGCGCGGTGGCCAGGTCTTCGTCGCCGTTCTCGAAGTAGGCGCACGAATAGACCATGTTCGCGTCGAGCCAGAGTTGGTAGAACGCGTTCGACACGTCGTAGTGGTACTCGATGGATTTCCTGTCCGACGACTTGGTGTGCGCGAAGTAGCGGGCCATGCTCTGCAGCGCACCGCCGGGCTTGTCGAGCGAGGTCTTCGCCAGGCCGTAGGCAATGTCGATCACGTCGCTGAGCTTGCCTTCGATGTCGATCTTGCTCTTGACGTAGGCCTCGCCCAGGTTGTCGAGCGTGGGCTGCAGCATCAGCGACAGCGCCGCGGGCGATTTCACGTGCAGCGTGACCGCCGGCCCGCTGAAGTCACCGAAGTCGTAGGACTGGCCGTCCCACAAGGTGAGCCGCGCGGGCAGGTTGGCCCGTGCGCGAACCGCGGCGCTCCACTGCGCCAGCTTCTTTTCCCAAAGCATGCATCTCTCCGAGTTGTTGAGTAGTCCCGCCTCCACGGACGGATGGGGTGCTGCAGCAACAAAACGATAACGAGATTTTGCGAAACCTGCATTTCCACGACGACGCAAGAAATCGCGGCAAGTGCTAGGTCGGAAGATTGGCCGGGCGGACCCTCCGCCCTCTCAGAGCCCTGCTACACGGCTCCCGGTTTGCGTTGCACCCAGGGCGCGGCGCGCTCCAGCTCGAAGGCCAGGCCGAACAGCGTGGATTCGTTGCCCACGCGTGCCGCGAACTGGCTGCCGATGGGCAAGCCCGATGCACTCTGGCCGAGTGGCACCGACATCGCGGGCGTGCCCGCCACGTTGTGGATCGGCGTATACGACACGTAGGTCAGGAGCCGCTCGAACATCTGCGAACCGGGCACGTCCGGCCCCAGGAAACCCAAGGGGGGCGGCTCTTCGTGAAGCACCGGTGTCAGCATCACATCGAAGGCCTGGAAGAAGGCGTCGAAGCGCCGCGAGAGTTCCGCGAAATACACACCGGCCTTCGCACCGGCATCGGCGGGTTGCCTGCGGAAATGCGCGCTGAGGTACAGCGTCCAGGGCTCCAGCACGTCTTCGGCTCGCAGGCCCTGCTTCTCGGCCATGCGCCGCATGTGATCGGCGCCGCTGCTCCACGCCACCATGAAATGCGTGAAAAACGCTTCGCCATCCACGGGCAGGCGCGCCGGTTCGACATGGTGGCCGATGCTCGCGCAGAGCCCTGCGCTTTCTTCGAGCGCTAAACGAACAGAAGGCGTGGCTTGCTGCCCGAACACATTGGCGGTCGAGAAGCCGATCTTCAGCCGCCGTGCGCCCAGCGGTTCGAGCACCGGCGCGGGTTTCAGCGGCGCCTGTGCATCCTGTCGCTGGTTCCATGCGAACAGGCGCGCGCTGTCGCGCACAGAGCGGCTCACACAATGATCCACACCTGAATCGGTGGCGCGCGAGCCGACCATGCGGCTGCGGCTCGGCATGAGACCGAAAAGACCGCAGCACGACGCGGGAATGCGGATCGAGCCGCCGCCATCGCTGGCATGCGCGATCGGCACCATGCCCGAGGCCACCGCGACGGCGGCACCGCCCGACGAGCCGCCGGAGGAACGCGCCGCGTCCCACGGATTGCGCGAAGGCCCGAACAGCACCGGCTCGGTGGAGCCGTTGAGCGCGAACTCCGGCGTGTTCGTCTTGCCCAGGATCACGAGGCCTGCCGCCGTGGAGCGCGCAACGATCGCGCTGGTGTCCTGCGAGATGTTGCGCGCCAGCAGCCGCGAGCCCGAGGTGCGGCGCGTGCCCTGCAGGTCCAGCATGTCCTTGATGGCGTAGGGCACGCCCTGGAATGGTCCTGCCGGCAGCGGGGTGCGAACCTCGCCGCGCGCACGCTCGTACAGCGGCGTCACGATGGCGTTGAGCCTGGGGTTGAGCGCCTCGATGCGCGCGATCGCTGCTTCGAGCAGTTCGCCGGGCGTGACCTCGCGGCGCTGCACCAGTTCGGCCTGCGCGGTGGCGTCCAGGCCGGCGAAGTCGTCGCGTCGCGCGGCCGTCGGGCGCTCGAAGGCGGCGCAGCCGGCCAGGGCGATGCCGCCGAGGCTGGCGCCGGCGCTTGAAAGAAGTTGACGTCTGTCCACGGTGAATGCGCTCCTGATGAATGGAGCCGCATTGTTTTTCGCGACCTGCGTCCGAGGCTTGTATCTGTGCGCCACGGGCCGTCACTAGAATCCCGGCCACCTTCCCCAAGACCATGACGCACTGGAAAAGCTATCACCTGCTCGGCGAATCCTTTGCCGACACGGACGATGCCCCGGCCTCGCTGTTCCGTTGGGCGGTCGAGCGCGTGGTCGATGGCCTCACCGATCACGATGTCTATTCGCAGACCGTTGCGAAGGCCGCCACGCGGCAAGGCGCCATGCAGCGCGCGGAGCGGCGCATGCTGCAGCTCATGGCCCTCGATGCGAACCCCGTCGCAGAGCTGATGCGCACGGTCCACGATGCATCCGCTTTCCAGATGCGATGGAACGGCTTCAACCGCATGGCGCCGCTGGGCGTGGAAACGCTGGTCTCCTGCGATGCCGGTCTTCGCCTGCAACGCGAGACGCGCGCTGCCGGGCTGCAAGACGAGATGCGCGAGCAGGCGGGCGCGATCTGCGTGTCGCACCTCATGGCCGCAGACAGCCCGCTGCGCCAACGCAACGACGAAATCAGGCCGCTCGCACGCCACTTCGGCGAACTCGGCTATGCGAACGCCGCGTTGCGAGACAGCGTCGACAGCCTGTATGCCGACCCCTTCGCCGAGCTGGACCAATGTGCCGATGCGGTAGGCGCTTCACGCCGCACGCTGCAGCGCGCTTTCACGCAGGCCGGCCTGAGCTTTCGCCTGCTGCGCCAGGCCGTGCGCCTGACGCTCGCAAGCCATGCGATGTGCAGCACGAGCGGCGAATCGCTCACCGCCATCGCGCATGCCTCGGGCTTCTTCGATTCGGCGCACCTGGTGCGCGCGTGGAAGCAATCCTGCGGCCTCACGCCTTCGCAGTACCGCTCGCTCTGCTGAACGTGCTGTGGCTCAGGGCGCGGCGGCGGCCTCGCTCATGCGGCTTCCATCGACGCCGCACCCAACGCGTCGTTGCCGGCTTCGCCGAGCCAACGCCGCTTGTCGCGCAACGGCGGCGCGCCGAACATGCGGCCGTACTCGCGCGCAAACTGCGAGGGGCTTTCGTAGCCGACGTTGTGCGCGGCGCTCGCCACGTCGGTGCCGGCGATCAGCATCTGGCGGCGCGCTTCCTGCAGGCGCAGCTGCTTCTGGTACTGCAGCGGGCTCATCGCCGTCACGGCCTTGAAGTGGTGGTGGAACGACGACACGCTCATGTGCACCGCGCGCGCCATGTCTTCCACGCGCAGCGACTGCGCGTAGTTCGTGCGCAGCGCGCTGATGGCTTTGGCGATGCGCTGCGTGTGGCTGTCGTGCAGCGCAATCTGGCGCAGCCGCGCGCCCTCGCCGTTCACCAGCAGCCGGTACATGATCTCGCGCTTGATGAGCGGCGCCATGATCGGAATGTCTTCGGGCGTGTCGAGCAGCCGCAGCAGGCGCAGCACGGGCTCCAGCACCGGCATGGCGATGCGGTTCACGTACATGCCGCGCGAGGCCGGAGCATTGGCCTTGGCCGGCAGTTTTTCGTCGCCGATGAGGTCGCCGATCTCGTCGACCGCCAGCTCCAGCCGCACGCCCAGGTAGGGCTCGTTCTCGCTGGTCACGCACACCTGCCCGCACACCGGCAGGTCGACCGAGGTGACGAGGTAGTTCATCGGGTCGTACACGTAGATGTCGTCGCCCACGATGATCCGCTTGGAGCCCTGCGCAATGAGGCCGAGCGCCGGCGTGGCGAAGCCGTGCTTGGGGCCGTCGGGCTTGCTGATGCAGTGCACCTGCAGGCCGGGCACGGCGCACTCGACCGTGCCGTCCTGCCCGCGCGTGATGTGGCGGATGAGCTGCACCAGCTCTTCGCGGGCGGCATCGAGTTCGGGGTCCAGCGGCATCGGCATGGCGAGGACGGTGGCGGTGTCGGGGGTTTCGTCGGACATGGGTGGGCCTCTGACAAAAGGGGCGCGGCCGCGGTCACGGCCATGGAGGATTGGGCTGCCCGCAGCTTAGCGCCGCACCTTCGAATCTGCACGGCCCCGGCGCGAGGTCTGGAGGAATAGGCAAAGACTTTGCAGAAACGCGCTCGCCCGCCAGGGGGCGCCGGCCGGATACTTTTCGCAACCACCGGCATTCCTGCAGACCGTGCAAGCCGGACGGCCTCTCCTCACGCAAAGGACCACTTTCGATGCAATACCGCAAATTCGGCCGCACCGGCCTCCTGGTTTCCGAACTCTGCCTCGGCACGATGACCTTCGGCGGCGCGCCCGGCATCTGGGACCACATCGGCCAGCTGCAGCAAGGCGAGGCCGAAGGCCTCATCGGCCGCTCGCTCGACGCCGGCATCAACTTCATCGACACCGCCGACGTGTACTCCGACGGCCTGTCCGAAACCATCACCGGCCAGGCACTGAAGAACCTGAAGGTGCCGCGCGACCGCGTGGTGGTCGCCACCAAGGTGCTCGGCGAGACCGGCAGCAAGGGCGTGAACTCCGCCGGCGCCTCGCGCTATCACATCATGGACGGCGTGAAGGCCAGCCTGAAGCGGCTGCAGCTCGACCACATCGACCTGTACCAGATCCACGGCACCGACCCGCTCACGCCCATCGAGGAAACGGTGCGTGCGCTCGACGACCTCGTGCGCCAGGGCCATGTGCGCTACGTGGGCGTGTCGAACTGGGCCGCGTGGCAGATCGCGAAAGCGCTGGGCATTGCCGAGCGCGACCGGCTCGCGCGCTTCGAGTCGCTGCAGGCCTACTACACCGTGGCCGGGCGCGACCTGGAGCGCGAGCTGGTGCCGATGCTGCGCAGCGAACAGCTCGGCCTGATGGTCTGGAGCCCGCTGGCCGGCGGCCTGCTGAGCGGCAAGGTCGACCGCCACACGGCCACCGCGGAAGGCAGCCGCCGCGCGAGCTTCGACTTTCCGCCGGTGAACGTGGAGCGCGCCTACGACTGCATCGACCTCATGCGTCAGTTCGCCGAACCACGCGGCGTGTCGGTGGCGCAGATCGCGCTGGCCTGGCTGCTGCACCAGCCAGTGGTGACCAGCGTGATCGTCGGCGCCAAGCGCATCGACCAGCTGAACGACAACATCGCCGCCACCGAGGTGAAGCTCACGGCCGACGAGCTGGCGGCGCTCGACACCGCCAGCGCGCTGGCGCCCGAGTACCCGGGCTGGATGCTCACGCGCCAGGGCGGCGTGCGCGCCCAGCGGCTGATCGACTCAGGCCGTCGCGGCTGACACGAGCGGGGCCTCGGTGCGACGCGCGGCATGGGCCGCGCTCGCCCGCAGCGCGCGCAGGTCGAGGTGCTCGGCGGCGCGCGCGGCCTCGGGTTCCGCCAGGTGCGGCACCACGCCCAGCAGCGGCGCACCGAGCCGGGCGCGCAGCGTCTGCAGGTTGCCCTCGGGCGAGAGCATCTGCGGCTCGACCACGCTCGCGACCCAGCCCGCGAGCACCAGCCCGCGCGCACGGATCGCCTCGGCGGTGAGCAGCGCGTGGTTGAGGCAGCCCAGCCGCAGCCCGACCACGAGGATCACGGGCAGGCCCAGCGCCACCGCGAGGTCGGCGGTGTCGAGGTCGTCGCCCAACGGCACGCAGAAGCCGCCCACGCCTTCGACCACCACCGCATCGGCCTGCGCCGACAGCCGCTCGAAGGCGTCGAGCAGCACGGGCAGCGAGACATGCACGCCCTCTTCCCGCGCCGCCAGGTGCGGCGACATGGGCGCCTTCAGCACGTAGGGGCAGCGCCAGGCGAGCGGCGCATCGACGTTGCCGGCCGCCTGCAGGCGCTCGACGTCTTCGTTGCGCCATTCGCCATCGATGGCATCGAGCCCCGCCGCCACCGGCTTCATGCCGACCGCGCGCAGGCCCGAGGCGGCCAGCAACGCGAGCATGGCGCTGCTCACCAGCGTCTTGCCGACGCCGGTGTCGGTGCCGGTGACGAACCAGCGGCGCTGTGTCGCTGCTGCCGTCGTTGTCATGCGGCCTCCGGCCACGATTCGGCCAGGGCTTCGCCCAGCGCACCGATCAGCCGTGCCACGTCGGCCTCGGTGTGGCTCGCCGAGAGCGCGATGCGCAGCCGCGCGGTGCCTGCGGGCACGGTCGGCGGACGGATCGCGCCGACCCGGAGGCCGTGCGCGTCGAGCCGTTCCATGGTCTGCATGGCGCGCGCGTTGTCGCCCACGATGAGCGGCTGGATCGCGGTCGGCGAATCGGCCAGCCAGGCGCTGCCGTCGACGGGCAGCACCTGCTTCAGGCCGCTGCGCAGTTGCGTGATGCGGGCACGCAGCTGCGCGCGGCGGCGCACGCCCTCCTCGCCCTCGATGAGCGCCAGGCTCGTCAGCAGTGCATGCGCCACCGCCGGCGGCGCGGCCGTGGTGAAGATGTAGGGCCGCGCGCGCTGCACCAGAAAGTCGATCACCGTGCGGTGCGCCGCCACGAAGGCGCCCGACACGCCGGCCGCCTTGCCCAGCGTGCCGATGAGCACCAGCCGCTCGGAGCGCAGCGCCAGCGCCTGCAGCGCGCCGCGCCCGGTGGCGCCGAGCACGCCGAAGCCGTGCGCGTCGTCGATCACCAGCCAGGCGTCGTGTTGCTCGGCCAGCGCGAGCAGGCCGGCCACCGGGGCGATGTGGCCGTCCATGCTGAAGACGGCGTCGCTCACGATGATCTTGACCGGCGCGTCGCAGGCGGCGAGCTGCGCGTCGAGCGCCTGCAGGTCGCAGTGCGGGTAGCGCTCCACGCGGGCACGGGCCAGCCGCGCGCCGTCGATCAGCGAGGCGTGGTTCAACGTCTCCGAGAAGATCACCGCCTCGCCGTCGCCCAGCGCCGACAGCACCGCCAGGTTGGCCATGTAGCCGGTACAGAAGAACAGGCTGCGCGCCTCGGGAATGTGCGGCGCCATCCATTCGCCCAGCCGTTCTTCGAGCTGCGCGTGGGCGCGCGAGTGGCCCAGGATGAGGTGCGAGCCGCCGCTGCCCGTGCCGTAGCGCGCCGCGCCTTCGGCCAGCGCCTCGGCCAGCGCGGGGTGCGCGGCCAGGCCCAGGTAGTCGTTGCTGCTGAAGCCGAGCATGGTGCGAGGCGCAGTGGCGCCGGCCAGCGTGAGGATCTGCTCGGGCGCGCAGGCTGTTTCGGCGATCTGCCGGCGGCGGCGCAGCGAGCGCGCGTCGAGTGCGGTGATTTCGTTCTGCAGGCGTTCAAGCAAGCGCAGCATCGCGGACTCCTTCTTCGGCAATGGCGCCGGATGCGGTGGTGACGGCATTGAGCGTCGCGAGCGTGCCGTCCACCAGTTGATCGATCTCGTCGTCGGCGATGGCATACGGCGGCATCAGGTACACGGTCGCGCCGATGGGTCGCATCAGCAGGCCGTGGTCGCGCGCCGCGAGGTGGAAGCGCTCGGCGAAGCGCGGGCCGGGCGCGCGCACGTCGAAGGCCGTGATCATTCCGCGCTGGCGCAGGTGATCAACGGCTTGGCCGGCCAGCCCTTCGCGCAGGCGGGTGAACAGGCGCGCGGCGCGATCCTTGTTGCGGTTCAACGCGTCTTCTGCGTCGAACAGGTCGAGCGTGGCGAGCGCCGCACGGCAGGCCAGCGCATTGCCGGTGTAGGAATGCGAATGCAGAAAGCTGCGCGTGGCGTCGTCGTCGACGAAGCCCTGGTAGATGGCGTCGCGCGTCATCACCAGCGCCAGCGGCAGGTAGCCGCCGCTGATGCCTTTCGACAGGCACAGGAAGTCGGGCCAGATGCCCGCCTGCTCGCACGCGAAGAAGGTGCCGGTGCGCCCGCAGCCGACCGCGATCTCGTCGGCGATCAGGTGCACGCCGAAGCAGTCGCACAGCGCGCGCAGGCGGCGCAGGTAGGCCGGGTCGTGCATCGCCATGCCGGTGGCGCACTGCACCAGCGGCTCGACGATCACGGCGGCGATGCTGTCGTGCTGCGCGGCCAGCAGCGCCTCGAGTTCGTCGGCGGCGCGGTTCGCCACGGCAGCGGCGTCTTCGCCGGGCCGTGCGGCGCGCGCGTCGGGCGAGGCCACGAGGTGCGCGCTGGCGAGCAGCGGCGCATAGGCGTCGCGGAACACGGGCACGTCGGTGACGTGCAGCGCGCCCAGCGTCTCGCCGTGGTAGCCGCCGCGCAGCGCCACGAAGCGGCGCTTGTCGGCGCGGCCCGCGTTGCGCCAGGCGTGGAAGCTCATCTTGAGCGCGATCTCCACGGCCGAGGCGCCGTCGGAGGCATAGAAGCAATGGCCCAGCGCGTGGCCCGTGAGCGCCGCCAGCCGCTCGGCCAGCTCGACTGCGGGCGCGTGCGTGCAGCCCGCGAGCATCACATGCGGCAGCGTGTCGAGCTGCGCCTTGAGCGCGGCATTGATCGCCGGGTGGGCGTGGCCGAACAGGTTGACCCACCACGAGCTGGTGGCGTCGAGGTAGCGCCGGCCTTCGTGGTCGGTCAGCCAGACGCCCTCGCCGCGCGCAATGGGCAGCGGCGGCGCGACCTCCAGGCGGATGCTCTGGGTGCAGGGGTGCCAGACGTGGCGGCGGCTGCGTTGTTGCCAGTCCGCGTTGGCGTTGGCAGGAGCGCTGGGGGCGGTCGTGGGGGAGAAAACGTTCGAGGGAGGCACCCGCGCGTTCCTTTCTGGAGGGCAAGGCGGCGGATCGTATCGACGCGAACGCGCCCCGGCAAACGCCCGGGACGCGAGCAAAAAGAAGGTGCAATGACTGAGGTTGGGCGGCGTAGCGTGTGCGTTCAGGGCAACGTCGCGCAAGCTGGCGACTTCCTCGAAGGCCGCGCCACCGGAGGGCTATTGCAAGTTGTCCGGCTGCCGCCACAGATGGCGAAGGAATGTCCGCTTTTCGCTGGTGGTGCCTGGCGCATTCCTGCTTTCAGACAGGCGATCTGGCCGATTTTCGCAACTACCGCCTGGCGTGCGAGCGGGTGCGCAAGGTGATCGAATAACGCAGCGCCTCGGTCGGCGCAATGGCGTGCTGCCATGCCCAGCGCGCCGGTCCGCGCAGCAGGTACACGGAGCGCGGCTCGATGAGAACCTCGAGCGCGGCCGGCCCGGAGGCGGGCACGTACGGCCGGAACTGCATCACCGCATCGCCGTGCAGCGAGACGCCGACGATGTCCTCGAAGTCGGGCACGTCGCGGTGCCAGCCCAGCGGCGTGCCGGGGCGGTACTCGGCGATCAGCAGGTGCGTGAAGTCTTCGGGCGCGACGCCGGCCCAGGCGGCGGCCTTGGCCCGCAGCGGATGCAGCACCTCGGGCAGCGGCGCGCCGGGCTTGAGGCGGTGGGTGTCGAAGTCGTAGCTGCCGCCGAAGCTGGTGCCGCGCCGGCGCGCGGTGTATTCCTTGTAGCGCATCTCCTTGAGCGGCAGGCCCTGCACGATGCGCAGCAGATCGGCCTCTTCGTCGCGCGACAGGAATTCGGGTTCGTAGCGCAGGCCCTCGATGGCGGCGACGGGCGCCTCGCCGAACAGGTCGGGCTGGCCGGCGTGCTCAAGGCGTCGGGTGGCGCGCATCGTCTTCTCCGGCCTCCCCGGCCAGTTGCACATGCCACCAGCTCGGCAGCAGCTCGCGGATTTCGGCGCGTGCAAAGCGGTCGTCGAGCAGGTGCAGCACGCCGGTGTCGGCCTCGGTGCGGATCACGCGGCCCGCGGCCTGCACCACCTTCTGCAGGCCCGGGTAGAGGTAGGTGTACTCGTAGCCCTTGCCGAAGCGCGACTGCATGCGCTCGCGCGTGATTTCGTTGAGTTCGTTGTACTGCGGCAGCCCCAGGCTCGCGACGAAGGCGCCGATCAATCGGCTGCCCGGCAGGTCGATGCCCTCGCCAAACGCACCGCCGAGCACGGCGAAGCCGATGCCCTGCCCGCCCTCTTCGAAGCGCGCGACGAAGCCGTGGCGGTCGGCCTCGCGCATGCCGCGCGTCTGCGCCCACACAGGCACGCCGGGGTGGCGCAGCGAGAACGCGGCGCAGGCCTTGTCGAGGTAGTCGAAGCTGCTGAAGAAGGCCAGGTAATTGCCGGGCAGGCGCTCGAACTGCGCGCCGATGATGTCCGCCACATGGCGCAGCGAGCCGGCGCGGTCGCGAAAGCGCGTGGAGACGCCGGTCGCCACCTCGACGCGCAGCTGCCGGCTGCTGAACGGCGACGCCACGTCGAGCAGCGCCGTGTCTTCGGGCAGGCCGAGCGCGTCGCGATAGAACGCGAACGGCGACAGCGTGCCCGAGAAGCAGGTGACCGACACCGCGTCGGCAAAGCGGCCTTCGAGAAACGGCCCGGGCACGAGGTTGCGGATGGCGAGGCCGCGCTGTTCCTGCGTGCTGCCCAAGGTGCGCTCGAACACCGAGTGGTCGTCGAAGACCTCGGCCAGCCGCGCGAAGTGCAGCGCGTCGAAGAAGAAGCGCTGCAGCGGCCCCTGCGCGGCGTCGGGCGTGGCGGCGAAGTGCTCGGCCATCGCGGTGTTGGCGGCCTGCAGCGTGCGCAAAAAGCGCTCGGGAATCTCGTCGGCGGTGTCGTAGTCGGCGGTCTGCGCCTGCTGCAGCGTGTCCCATTCGCGGAACAGCCGTGCGAGCGGGCCGCGCACGGCGGCGGGTGCGATGCGGTGCGCTTCTTCGAGCGCGGCGCCTTCGAGCTTGGCGGTGTACATGCCGCGCGCCCGCTCCAGCAGGTTGTGCGCCTCGTCGACCAGCACGGCGACGCGCCAGTTGGCGTCTTTCATGCTGGCGAAAAGGAAGGCGCTGCTGTCGAAGTAGTAGTTGTAGTCGCCGACGATGACGTCGCTCCAGTGCGTCATCTCCTGCGCCAGGAAATAGGGGCACACCTCGTGCGCGAGCGCGACCTGGCGCAGGGCCTCGCGGTCGAGCCAGCCCGCCCGTGCGGCCTCGGCGCGCGCGGCGGGCAGGCGGTCGTAGAAGCCGCGCGCCAGCGGACAGGCTTCGCCGTGGCAGGCGCGGTCGGGGTACTCGCAGACCTTCTCGCGGGCCGCAAGCTCGAGCACGCGCGGCCGGGCGCCGCCCTGCCCCAGCACCCGCAAGGCGTCGAGCGCCACGGGCCGGCCGGAGGTCTTGGCGGTGAGGAAGAACACCTTGTCGACCCGGTGTGCCGCCCGCGCCTTGAGCAGCGGAAACAGCGTGGCCAGCGTCTTGCCGATGCCCGTGGGCGCCTGCGCCAGCAGGCAGCGCGCGCCGACGGCCGCGCGGTAGACCGCCTCGGCCAGTTCGCGTTGGCCGGTGCGGAAGGCGGCGTGGGGAAATTCGAGCCGCACCAGCGCCGCGTCGAGCGCGCCGCGATGCGCTGCTTCGCGCTGTGCCCAGTCGCTGTAGCAAGCGCACAGGGTCTCGAAGTGGCTGCGCAGGGTGTCGCGCGTGTGCTGCTCTTCGAGCACGGTTTCGTCGCCGCTGGCCAGGTCGAGGTAGACCAGCGCGACGGTCAGGGTGTCGTGCCCTTCCTGCTCGCAGAGCATCCAGCCGTAGCAGCGCACCTGCGCCCAGTGCAAGGCGCGGTGGTTGGCGCGGATGGCGTCGAAGTCGCCGCGGAAGGTCTTGATTTCTTCCACCCGCGCCTGCGCCGGGTCGTAGCCGTCGGCCCGGCCGCGCACGCGCAAGGGGCCGCAGGTGGTGTCCAGCGGCACCTCGCTGCGGTAGTCGCCGCCGCGCCGGGCCTGCACGAGCGCGTGGCCGGCCATGCCTTCGAGCGCGCTGGGCGCAGGCACGAAGCGCAGGTCGAGGTCGCCCGCCTTGGCGCCGAACGCGCACAAGGCCTTGACGGACACGACGTGCGCCGCTGAAACAGCGGCTGACGGAACGGAATGGGGTTCGGAAGGCATGCTGCCGATACTGGATGAAATCACAGTATAGCGAGCGCCGAATGCGGCAATACGTCACACAAAGCGCTATCGAGGTCTTCTCCGACAGGTCAATTGATCTTTTTCGGCAAGACTTGACAAGTTTTGCTTACAAATGCATTCATGAAAACTCCCTCCGCGATCGACCCGGTTGAATTCGACCGCCTGCTCAGCCGCAACCTCAAGCTGCCGCTGTTCGGCGGCCTGGTCGGGGCCGTGGCGTTCGTCGCGCTCATCCTGTATCTGCTGTCGACCATCAGTTGGGTGGAGCACACCGACCAGGTCACGCGCGCGGCCAGCGAACTGCAGCGCCGCTCGATCGACATGGAAACCGGCATGCGCGGCTACCTGCTCACCGGTGAAGAGACCTTCCTGGAGCCCTACCAGAATGCCGAGCCGCGCCTGAAGTCCGACACGGAGGCGCTGCGCACACTGGTGTCGGACAACCGCCGGCAGGTGGAGCGCATCGAGCGCATCGCCGGCCTGCAGGACTCCTGGCTGGCGTTCTCGCGCGAGATGATCGAGGCGCGTCGCACGGGCCAGGACGTACAGGCCACGGTCCGGCTGGGCCGCGGCAAGCACCTGACCGACGAGATGCGCGCCGAGTACACGGCCTTCATGGACACCGAGCAGGCGCTGCGCTTCCAGCGCAACAACGAGGCCAACCGCACGAGCTGGTGGGTGGTCGGCCTGTTCCTGTTGTTCACGCTGGTGTACTCCGGGCTGGTGGCGTTCTTCGGGCGCCGGCAGCTGATGCGGCTGTCCGACAGCTACGACACGGTGTTGGGCGAGCAAGCGGCGCACGCCGAGCGCCTGGCGCAGGAGGCCTGGCTGCGCAATGCGCAGACCGAGCTGGTGGGCGAGCTGGTCGGCGAACTCAGCGCACCCGACATGGGCCGCAAGATCCTGGCGTTTTTCTCGCGCCACCTCGGCAGCTCGGTCGGCGCGCTCTATGTGCGCGAACGCCACGGCCCGCTGCGCCGCGCCGCGAGCTACGGCTTTTCCAGCGAGGCCGAAGCCTCGCCGCAGGTGTTCTCCCCCACCGAAAGCCTGGTCGGCCAGGCGGCGGCCGAGCGGCGCCGCATGCTGATCGACCCGGTGCAGGCCGACTATCTGAAGGTGAATTCCGGCCTCGGCGAGATGGCGCCCAGGGCCGTGCTGCTGCTGCCGGTGTCGAGCGACGGCGCCGTCAACGGCGTGCTCGAACTCGGCCTGCCGGGCACGCCCGACGCGCGCAGCGAGCAGCTGTTCGACCTGGTGGCCGACGACATCGGCATCTCGCTGGCGGCGGCGCGCTACCGCGAGCAGCTGCAGGACGTGCTCGCCGAAACGCAGCAGCTCAATGAAGAACTGCAGGTGCAGCAGGAAGAGCTGCGCACCGCCAACGAAGAGCTCGAAGAACAGTCGCGCGCGCTGCGCGCCTCGCAGGCCATGCTGGAGAACCAGCAGGCCGAGCTGGAGCAGACCAACAGCCAGCTGTCGGAACGCACCGAGGCACTCGACCAGCGCAACACCGCGCTGCGCCGCGTGCAGCGCGACCTGGAAGACCGCGCCGACGAGCTGCAGCGCGCCAGCCGCTACAAGTCGGAGTTCCTGGCGAACATGTCGCACGAGCTGCGCACGCCGCTGAACAGCGCGCTCATCCTGGCCAAGCTGCTGGGCGACAACCCGCAGGGCAACCTGTCGCTGGAGCAGGTGAAGTTCGCCGAGTCGATCTACGCCTCGGGCAACGACCTGCTGGTGCTGATCAACGACATCCTGGACATCGCCAAGGTCGAAGCCGGCAAGCTGGAGCTGGTGCCCGAAGAGGTGCCGCTCGACAAGCTGGCCCAGAGCCTCGAAAGCACCTTCCGCCCGATCGCAACCGACAAGAACCTGGAGTTCCGGCTGGAGCTGCGTCCCGACACGCCGGCCCTGCTGGTCACCGACCGGCAGCGCGTAGAGCAGGTTCTGAAGAACCTGCTGTCGAACGCGATCAAGTTCACCGAGCGCGGCGAAGTGGCGCTCACGGTGTCGGCCACGGCCGACGGCGGCGCGGCCTTTGCGGTGCACGACTCGGGCATCGGCATCGACCCGCAACAGCACGAGCTGATCTTCGAAGCCTTCCGACAGGCCGACGGCACCACGAGCCGGCGCTACGGTGGCACGGGCCTGGGCCTGTCGATCTCACGCGACCTCACGCAGCTGCTCGGCGGCACGCTGACGGTGAAGAGCGAAGCGGGCCAGGGCAGCACCTTCACGCTGCAGCTGCCGCCGCGCGCGCCGCAGACCATGCCCGCGCCGGCCTCGCCCGTGGGCACGTTGCGGTCCATGTCGACGTCGTCGCCGTCGCATGCGCCCGCCGTGCTGTCGCCGCCGCCGCTCGCGCCCCCTGCCCCGGCGCCCGTTGTGCCGGCCCCGCGCTTCGCGGACGACCGATCGATTCCGCGCGACCAGGTGCGCCGCGTGCTGGTGATCGAAGACGAGCCCCAGTTCGCCCACATCCTGTACGACCTGGCGCACGAGCTGGGCTACCGCTGCCTGGTGGCGCACGGCGCGGCCGACGGCTTCGAGCTGGCCACGCAGTTCGTGCCCGACGCGATCCTGCTCGACATGCGCCTGCCCGACAGCACCGGCCTCGACGTGCTGCAAAAGCTCAAGGATTCGCCGCACACGCGCCACATTCCGATCCACGTGGTCTCGGCCGCCGACAACGCGCAGGCCGCCGCGCTGCACATGGGCGCCATCGGCTTCGCGCTGAAGCCGGCCACGCGCGAAGAGCTGACCAAAGTGTTCGCGCGCCTGGAAGAAAAGCTCACGCAGAAGGTCAAGGTCGTGCTGCTGGTCGAAGACGACGCGCTGCAGCGCGAGAGCGTGATCCGGCTGATCGGCGACGACGACATCGAGATCGTCGCGGTCGGCTCCGGCGAAGAGGCGCTGGCGCTGCTGCGCACGCGCGTGTTCGACTGCATGGTCACCGACCTGCGCCTGCCCGACATGCAGGGCAGCGAGCTGCTCAAGCAGATGGCGGCGGAAGAGATCGTGTCGTTCCCGCCCGTCATCGTCTACACCGGGCGCAACCTCACGCGCGACGAAGAGACGGAGCTGCAGCGCTACTCGCGCTCGATCATCATCAAGGGCGCGCGCTCGCCCGAGCGGCTGCTCGACGAGGTGACGCTGTTCCTGCACAAGGTGGAAGCCGAGCTGTCGAGCGAGCGCCAGGGCATGCTGAAGACGGCACGCGGACGCGACCGCATCTTCGAGGGCCGCACGATCCTGCTGGTGGACGACGACGTGCGCAACATCTTCGCGCTGACGAGCGCGCTGGAGCAGCGCGGCGCCACGGTCGAGATCGGGCGCAACGGCCGCGAGGCGCTGGAGCGGCTCGACCAGGTGAGCGAGATCGACCTCGTGCTGATGGACGTGATGATGCCGGAGATGGACGGCCTGGAAGCCACGCGCCGGCTGCGTGCCGACCCGCGCTTCGTGAAGATGCCGGTGATTGCCATCACCGCCAAGGCCATGAAGGACGACCGCGACCAATGCCTGGCCGCAGGCGCCAGCGACTACCTGGCCAAGCCGGTGGACCTGGAGCGCCTGTTCTCGCTGCTGCGCGTGTGGATGCCGAAGATGGAGCGCCTGTGACCCGCAAGCCCCTCCCTGCCTCACCTGCGGCCATGCCGGCCATGCCGGCGGCGCAACCGCTGAGCGACACCGAGATCGAGCTGCGCCTGCTGATGGAGGCCATCTACCTCAAGTACAGCTACGACTTCCGCAACTACACCACCGCCTCGCAGAAGCGCCGCGTGCTGTACGCGCTGGAGCAGCTGGAGCTGCCCAGCATCTCGGTGCTGCAGGACCGCGTGCTGCGCGATGCCACGCTGTTCGGCCAGCTGCTGCAGTTCCTGACGATCCCGGTGAGCGAGATGTTCCGCGACCCGGCCTACTTCCTGGCGCTGCGCCAGCATGTGGTGCCGATCCTGCACACCTACCCCTCGGTCAAGGTGTGGGTGGCGGGCTGCAGCACGGGCGAAGAGGTGTTCTCGCTGGCGATCCTGCTGCGCGAGGAAGGCCTGCTCGAACGCACGCAGATCTACGCCACCGACATCAACCCGGCCTCGCTCGAGAAGGCGCGCCAGGGCATCTTTCCACTCGAGGCCATTCGCGGCTACACGTCGAACTACCAGCGCGCGGGCGGGCTCAGCGCGTTCTCCGACTACTACACCGCCGCCTACGAGGCCGCGCGCTTCGACCCTTCGCTGTGCGCCGACGTGATCTTTGCCGACCACAGCCTGGCCACCGACAGCGTGTTCGCCGAGACGCAGCTGGTGTCATGCCGCAACGTGCTGATCTACTTCAACCGCCAGCTGCAGGACCGCGCGCTCGGGCTGTTCCACGAGTCGCTGTCGCACCGCGGTTTTCTCGGACTGGGCTCGAAGGAGAGCATCGACTTCTCGGGCTACGCCGACCGCTTCGACGCCCACGCGCGCGCCGAGCGCATCTACCGCAAGGTCGCATGAAGCGCGGCAGCACACAGCACCGCTCCTTTCCGGTTCGCCGCGTCGAGGCCGTGGTGCTCGGCGCCTCGGCCGGCGGCATCGACGCGCTCAGTGCGGTGCTCGACGGCCTGCCTGCAGGCTGGCGCATTCCGATGGCGGTGGTGCTGCACCTGCCCGAATCGCACGAGAGCCACCTGGCCGAAATCTTTGCGCAGCGCCTGCCGATTCCCGTGCACGAGGCGCTCGACAAGATGCCGATCGCAGACGGCTGCCTGTACTTCGCGCCGCCGGGCTACCACCTGTCGATCGAACGCGGGCGGCGCTTCTCGCTGAGCTGCGAGCCGCCCGTGCTGTATTCGCGCCCTTCCATCGATGTGCTCATGGCCTCGGCCGCCGACGCCTACGGGCCGTCGGTGGCAGGCTTCCTCATGACCGGCGCGAACGAGGACGGCGCCGAAGGCCTGCTGCGCATCCACCGCGCCGGCGGGCTCACCGCCGTGCAAGACCCGAAAGAAGCCCTGGTTCCCACCATGCCCCTCGCCGCCATTGCGCGCCACACGCCCGACCACGTGCTTCCCCTGCGTGACCTGCGCACCCTGCTGCAGCAACTGGAGCCCGTCCATGCCCATTGAGGTCGAAAGCAAGCTGCTGATCGTCGACGACCTGCCCGAGAACCTGCTGGCACTCGAGGCGCTGATTCGCGCGCCGGGTCGGCTGGTGTTCCGCGCCGGCTCGGCCGAGGCGGCGCTGACGCTGCTGCTGGAGCATGAATTCGCGCTCGCCATCGTCGACGTGCAGATGCCCGGCATGAACGGCTTCGAGCTGGCCGAACTGATGCGCGGCACCGAGCGCACGCGGCACATTCCGATCATCTTCGTGAGCGCCGCGGGGCGCGAGATGAACTACGCCTTCCAGGGCTACGAGAGCGGCGCGGTCGACTTCCTGCACAAGCCGCTCGACCCGCACGCGGTGGTCAGCAAGGTGAGCGTGTTCGTCGACCTGCACCAGCATCGCAAGGCGCTGCGCCACGAGATGGAATCGCTGGCCGCCGCGCACCGCAAGCAGGAAGAACTGGTGCAGCAGCTGCAGCACACGCAGCGCGAGCTGGAGCGCGCGGTGCGCATGCGCGACGACTTCATGTCGATGGTGTCGCACGAGCTGCGCACGCCGCTGAACACGCTGTACCTTGAAGCGCAGTTGCGGCAATTGCACTTGGCCAAAGGCAAGCTCGACAGCTTCGCGCCCGACAAGCTGCCCACGATGATCGAACGCGACCAGCGGCAGATCCGCAACATGGTGCGGCTCATCGACGACATGCTCGACGTGACGCGGCTGCGGCGCGATGCGCTGTCGATCCAGACCAAGCCCGTCGACCTGGCAGAGCTGGCCCGCGCCGTGGTCGACAACCTGCGCCACCAGGCCGAAGCGGCGGGCAGCACGATCACGCTCGAGGCACCCGACACGCTGCGCGGCGTGTGGGACGAGTTCCGTATCGAACAGGTGCTGACCAACCTGCTGACCAACGCGCTGCGCTACGGCGGCGGCAAGCCGGTCGAGATGACGGTACGGCTGGACGGCGACCAGGCGGTCGTGAGCGTGCGCGACCAGGGCATCGGCATTTCGACCGAAGACCATCAGCGCATCTTCGAACAGTTCGAGCGCACCGACGTCAGCCGCAAGCACGCGGCCGGCTTGGGCCTGGGGCTGTACATCACGCACAAGATCGTGAGCCTGCATGCGGGCCGCATCGGCGTGGAGAGCACGCCGGGCCAGGGCGCGCGCTTTTTCGTCGAGCTGCCGCTGCAGACGCCTGCCGCCGCACCCGACGCCGAGAAGTAACAAACAAGGCCCCTGTCACGGATTCCCGTAGGCGCTGCGTCGATACTGCGGGATCGCAATCAATGGATGCCGAGAGAAAACAACTGTGAATGTGCTGATCGTCGACGACAACGAGGCCGCAGCCGACCTGCTGCGGGAGCTGCTGACGCTGCAGGACCACACGGCCCGCTGCACCTACACGGCGCAACAGGCGCTGGATGCCGCCGCCGGCGAGCGCTTCGATGTGGCGTTGATCGACCTCACCCTGCCCGACTTTCCGGGCACCGAGGTGGCACGCCGCCTGCGCGCCGGCACGGCCCAAGGCGCGCCACGGTTGCTGGTGGCAATTTCTGGTTTTTCGGAACGGGACGCGGCGAATGCAGCGCCGGGCGAGGTGCTGTTCGACCACCACCTGCAAAAGCCGATCGACATCGGGGCGCTCGAGCGCATCCTCACGCCGGGCTGAGCCAGGCTCCCTCGCCTTTCAGCGCATCGCGCGGTAGCGGTAGAGGCGAAAACCTTCCTTCTGGATGAAGCCGCTGGGCTCCCACCCGCGTGCGAGTGCACGGTCGGTGATCTGCGCCATCTGCAGGCCGATGCTGTCCTGGAGGTTGTCCCCTACGGCCAGCTCGAACTTACGGAGTTCGCCGTCCAGGGCCTCCACCGCCGCAATGGCAGCCTCGACATTGGTGAAAGGCCGAACGCTGGTCTGCATTTTTTGTCGCTCCTTCGGCACCCTCCGCGCCGGTTGAACGATGCGAGGCAAGTGTCATGCCCCGGACTGAAACCCTCTTCCAGGCATGAAATGAATTCTTTGAACTTACAAATGTGACTGATTGTGACGTTTTCGTCAGGAGTCAGGCCAAGAATTGGCATGCCCGCGTGCATGCGGGCGGCGGGTCAATCGCGGTCGTCATCCTCGTCGTCGTCATCGTTCGGCGCACGGTAGGGATAGCCGGGACCGTAGTACAGGCGTCCGCGCGGCGGCACGTAGATCGGGGCCGGCCGGTAGTACACGGGTGGCGGCGGACGGTAGTAGGCCCGCGGCGGTGGCGGGGGTGCGTAGTAGATCGGGGCCGGGTAGCCGTAGACGGGCGGCGGCACGTAGTACGGCGGCGCATAGACCGCGCCGGGTGTGCCGATCTGCACCGACCAGCTGGTGCGTGCGCTGGCGGCACTCGTGGCGAGCAGCGCGCCGGCCGCAATGGCGGCGACGGCTGCCCATCTGAAAACAGAAGAATCACTTTGGGAATGCATGGTGGCTCCAGGCCCGGCGCGAACGGCGCCGAGGTCGTCCTGCAACGTCGCACGCCCCCGCGTGGTGCACGTCAAACGTCACCAGCTGGTTGCCAAACGTGAACGAGATTCGCAGTCGTCCGTCAGCCCACGATCGCGCGGCGCGACAGCATCACGTCGTCGCCGGTCGTGTTGAAGGCGATGGTCGGCGCGCTGAAGTCGCTCAATGGCGCGCCCAGGCCGATCTCGCCGCGGCCATGCAGCACGCACTCGTCGCGCCGCAGTGCGATCTCGTTGCTCGGCCCGCCGTTGCCATGGAAGCGCACCCAGGTGCCGTAGGTGCTGACGTCGATCAGCACGCAACTGCCCTGCCGCACCTCGATGCGCGCATGCAGCCGCGACACGCGCGGGTCGTTGACCACGAACTGCGCATCGCCCACGCGGCCCAGGTGAATGGGCAGCTGGTCGATGCGGAACATCGAGCGCACGTCGAGCCACGCGAGCTCGATGTGGCCGAAGGTGGAATCGGGCGGCAGCCGCGCCGGCAGCAGCGCGGCCGGCACGGTGAGGAAGCTGGTGAGGTCTTCCTGCCAGTCGATGCGGTGGACGATCGACATCTCGCTGCGCCCGCGGATGCTGATGGGCCCGAGGTCGCGGTGCTGCACGGCGCCTTCGTGCAATTGCATGATCACCGTCTCGGTGACCCAGATCTGGCCGGGGCCGGCCAGGTCGCTCAGGCGCGAGGCCAGGTTGACGGCGTCGCCGAAGCAGTCGCCCTCGACCTCGACCACGTCACCGCTGGCCACGCCGATCTGCAGCGCCATGCGCAGCGGCACGGGCCAGCCGGCCAGGCGCTTCTGGTGGTAGCGCTGCAACTCGATCACCGCGTGCGTGGCGGCGGCGCCGCTCGTGAAGATGGCGAACACGCCATCGCCCAACGACTTCACGACCCGGCCGCCGTGGGCCTCGCACACACGCCCGATCCATTGCGTCAACCGTGTGACGGTCTCGGTGGCACGTGCATTCCCCATGGCCTCGAAGACCCTGGTACTTCCGGTCAAGTCCGCGAAAACGACTGTGGAATTGACACCCATACTGTTTTTTCTTGTGGCAGCAAGCGCTGGTTATATTGCTCAGGACCTTTCGCCGCTCCTGCGAGAAGTTTCCCCGACATGCGCCATCACATGCAAGGAACGATCCGCAGAACCTTCTTGTCGACTTTGCACGAGGGGGCGACTTGGCGCATCGTGCAGATGAGTTCTAAAGTTTTTTAATACTTTTGAACTCAAAATTCAAATAACAACAAAAGTGACCGCTAAAGCGTGTTGTTTGCAAACAAGAAACGGTGTTTCACATCTTGTGTCGCGGCGAACTGAGGCTTAAGGTAGCGACCGTCCCAGCTCCCGGCAATACGCTTTTCGTGACATGCTGCTCTTTCGCCGCCTTTTTCAGCTCCTGAACGTACCCGGCCTGGGATCGCAGCGGGCTGGTGAAAGTCAGCTCGGCCGCATTCGCACGGCGATGCTGTCGGTGCTTCAGGGCCGAAGCGGCCAATCGGTCCAGCGCATCAGCCAACGCGTGCGCTTTGCGGTCGATGTCGAAACCCTCTGGTACCTGCGTCAGGACGTGATGGTTGCGCTGAGCGCCATCGACGGCGAATCGGCCGCACGGCGCCAGATGAAAGAAATCAACAGCATGTTCAAGGGCGGCCTGCCCGGCTCGATGGGCCCACGCGTCCATCAGCGCTTCACCAACCAGTAAGAGCCTGACCGAGCGACACCCGCAGCGGCCTTGCCGGCCGCTGTTGCAAGGTGTCGGCGCCTGCGCGGGCGCTCAGTGATCGTGGGGGTGATGGTCGTGACCGTGGTGATCATGGCCATGGTCGTGATGGCCATGCCGATGGCCCCACACCAGGAACACGTCGCGCCCCTCGGCGGCCAGTGCCACCTTTGCGCCCACCGGCAACAGCACCTTGGTCTGCACATGGCCGAACGGCAGACCGGCAATGACCTGCACCTTCTTCAGGCTGGCGCGCAGCCGGTCGATCACCGTGTTCATGCCGAAGCCGCGGTCGTAACCGGCGATATTGCGCACGCCCGTGAACTGGCCGAACACCACGGCCTTCTGGCGCGCCAGCACGCCCGCGAGCTTCAGCTGGTCGAGCATGCGTTCGATGCGGTACGGGTGCTCGTTGGTGTCCTCGATGAACAGCACGCCCTTGTCGACCACCGGGAAGTACGGCGTGCCCAGCAGGCTGGTCAGCACACAGAGGTTGCCGCCCCAGAGCACGGCGTCTTCGATCGGCTTGACCTTGAGTTCGGCGTCGCGCACCGGCATGCGCCAGCCGGTGCCTTCGCCCTGCCCGCTCAACAGGTCGTCGAAGCAGGCTTCCATGATGTCGTCGGGGCCGCCTTCGGCGCCGAAGTCTTCACCGACCGCGGGGCCGGACCAGGTGATGGCGCCGTTCTTGGCCAGCAGTGCGTTCTGCAGCGCCGTGAAGTCGCTGCAGCCGACGAACTCGATGCCCTTGTCGATCGCCTTGGCCAGCGCCTTGTACGGCAGCGCATCGAGGATGCGCGTGAGGCCGTAGCCGCCGCGCGCGATCAGCGCCACGTCGGCGCCGCTCGCGGCGGCGCGTGAGATGGCGGCGAGCCGGGTCGCATCGTCGCCGGCAAAACGCTGGTGCGCCGTGAGCGCGGCTTCGTCGATTTCGACCTCATGGCCGAGGGCCTTGAGCCGGGCCACGCCGCGCCGGAAAGCGGCTTTGTCGCGGATGGCACTGGAGGGGGAGTAGATGTAGATATGTTGCGAAGTCACGGCGTCGAGTATCCCATTGCGTCCCGGATCTGCCGGGCCAGGGGGGCGGCCTGCGCGGTGGTCGGCCCACCCGACGTGGCACGCGGACCGAGCGCACGCAGTGCGGCTTCGTAGCCCCGGTCGGGGAATGGGGCACGCCAGGCATCCTTGGCGCGCACGCCGCTGTCGGGGGCGATGAGGCTCGCGACGAAGCGGCCTGGTGCTGCCGCTTGCAGCAGCGTTGCCAGTTCGCCGGCTGCTTTGCTGTGCACCAGCACGAGCGGTTCGGGATGGACCTGATCGAGCCACGCCAGCAGCACGTCGCGGTGCCATTCGAGCCGATGCGTGGCTTCGCGCTTGGGCTTGTCGCTCTTGCCGAAGCCGATCAGGTCGGGCACCAGCGTGCGCAAGCCCGGTGCGCCGACGAGGTGGCGAAAGACGTAGCCCCACTCGCCCGGGCCATGCAGGCACAGGCAGTCAGCCACGTGGCCGTCGCTGCCGACCGGACCGCTCTCATCCACCCAGTGCAGACGCCAGCCCTGCAGGATCGGCAAGTCCTGGACGTGGTGCGGCGAGAAGTCGAAATCGGCAAGCGCTGCAAAGCGCTCGACCGACGTGCGCAAGGCGTCATCACGCAGCGGCTCGGCCTGCGCGCGCGCCACACTGCGGCGCTGCTGGAAGAAGCGCTGCAGCAACGCGCTGCAGTCGTCGGCCAGCACGCCACCCTGCACGCGCGTGTGGTGGTTCAGCTTCGGCTCGGCGAACAGGTCGAGCACCGAGCCCGCGGCACCGGTCTTGGGGTCGGCGGCGCCGAACACCACGCGCGCCAGCCGCGAATGCAGCATCGCACCCGCGCACATGGCGCAGGGCTCGAGCGTGACGAACAGCTCGCAGCCATCGAGCCGGTAGTTGCCGAGCGCGGCAGCGCCGGCACGCAGCGCGTTGATCTCGGCATGCGCGCTCGGGTCGTGCTGCGCCACGGGCGTGTTGCGGCCGGTCGCGATGACCTGCCCGTCCTTCACCAGCACCGCGCCCACCGGCACCTCGCCCGCGTCAGCCGCGCGCTGCGCTTCCTGCAGCGCGAGCGCCATCCAGTGCGCGTCCGATGTCGATGCGACCGGCTCAGTTGTCATCGGGCATCTTGCGGGCCTGGGCCGCGGCGTCGAGGGCGTCCTTGACCTGTTGCTGGACCTGCTGCGCCTGTGTACGCACATCGGCAGCCGCGGGGGCCGAGGCACCGGGTGCGGCCGGTTGCTTCGCGATGGCGGTGCGCGACAGCTGCTGCTTCGCCAGCAGGCCGACGACGACCAGTGCGAGCACGAGGCCGATCAATCCGAACATCCGCATCTCAGCGTGCCTCCGGTGCGGCGACCATGCCGAGCCGTTCCATCCACACGGCCAGCGCCTGCTCGTCCGGCGAGCCGGTGCGGTAGACCTCGCCCATCGCCGCATGCGATTCGGGCCGGTGCTGATTGAGCTTGATCTTGCATTGCAGCGCCGTCACGTGCAGCTCGAAGCCCATGATGCCGGCCAGCATCTTGCGCTGGAACTCTTCGCCGAGGTCTTTCCACTGCTGGGCATACGCCGGTTCGTGGTCGCCGATGAGCTTCTTGAGCAGCGCATCCTTGGCCTCGGGCGTCTCGACGAGCCGGGCTTCAACGGTGCAATGGACCGCGAGGTAGTTCCAGGTCGGCACCCGCGCCAGGTCGGGATAGACCGAGGGCGACAGGTAAGCATGCGGCCCCTGGAAGACCACGACCGCGCGCGGTCGTGCCTGCAGGTAGCGCCAGTGCGGGTTGGGCTTGGCGCAGTGCCCCAGCAGCACGAGCGCATCGCCCTCGCGCGGCTCGGCCACGATGGGCAGATGGGTGACGAAGGGCGAGCCCTCGTCGTCGTTCGAGATCAGGTTGGCAAAGGGGTGTGCGCGCATCAGGCCCAGCGCGACGGCCGGGTCCTTGGCGTTGAACTGCGGAGGCATGTACATGGGGCGGGTTCCTCGTGGGGAGCTCCGATTGTCCCCGAGTCGCCCCGGCTTCTCATGCAGCAGGCTACTTAGCGCGTGCCGCTTCCAGCTGCTTCACCATCTCCTTGTAGCCGCGCGCCTTCGCCAGTTGCAGCGGCGTGAGGCCCTGGCGGTCGGCCAGTTGCAGGTTGGCGCCGCCGGCGATCAATGCGGCCAGGGTGCGCTGGTGGCGTGCACCGCCATCGCCCAGCACGATCGATTCGATCGTCGCCGTCCAGTGCAGGTTGTTCACGTGGTCCAGTGGCGCACCCGCTGCGACCAGCCGGCGCACGACCTCGTCGTGCCCCAGGTGCGCGGCGGCGATCAATGCGGTGCCGTCGTAGCGGCTGGTGGTCTGCCCGGGCTTGGCGCCCAGTTGCAGCAGCAGCGTGAGCGTGGTCACGTCGTCGGCCACGGACGCGATCGTCACGGCGTCGTAGCGGTCGTCTTCGAGCAGGTCGATGTTCGCGCCCGCCTTGGCGAGCAGCTTCACGGCGTCGCGCTGGCGCGCATAGGTGGCGACCTGCAGCGGCGTGCGGCCGCGCGCGTCGCGCACATCGAGGCTGGCGCCGGAGGCGATCAGGCTCTTGAGCTTCGGCATATCGCCGTGCCAGGCTGCGCGGTGCAGGCCTTCATAGGCCAGCACTTCGGCAGCCAGCGGCGGCACCTGGGCCGCCGCACCGGGCGCGGCGCTCCAGCCGATCGCGGCGGCGAGCACCGCCGACCAGAGACCGCGCGCCGTCATCAGAGTTGGCCCTTGACCTTCTCGAGCGCGGCGTTGGCGCACTGCTCGTCGAGGTGGCCGCCCGGCGCACCGCCCACGCCCACGGCACCGATCACTTCGTTGCCCGACTTGATCGGCACGCCGCCGCCCAGCAGCAGGAAGCCCGGCAGGTAGACGAGGTTGGCGGCGCCGGGGTTCTTCTGGGCGCCTTCCATCATGGCTTGCGTGGGGCTCTTGGCCGAAGCCGAGGTCCAGGCCTTGCGCTCGCTCGATGCCAGCGTGTGCGGGCCGGCGTTGTCGGCGCGCTGCACGGCGCGCACGAGACCGGCGCGGTCGACCACCGTAGCGGCGACGTTGTAGCCGTTGGCGGCGCAGGCAGCCACGGTCTCTGCGGCGATCTGGTTGGCCAGCGCAAGCGAGATGTTCTTCTCGGTGCGGACAGCGGGGGCCGGCGTCTGGGCCTGGGCGACGGAAGCAGCGAGCAGAACGGCGAGGCCGCCCACGCGGATGATCGATTGCATGGTGTTTTTCTCCAGTGATGAGAGGGTTCGTGCCGGCCTGTGCCGACAGCGGTGTCACTGTAAAAAAACCAGCCCGCCGCGGCCATTCGTACGGCTACGCCCGGCACTCCGTAGTTCTACGGAGCGCCCTCTTCTCCCGCATCCGACGCCAGCACGGCGTAGCGCCGGATCAGCTGCGCGAGCGAGTCGCAGTCGAGCTTGGCGAACAGGTTCGCGCGGTGGGTCTCGACGGTGCGCGGCGACAGCGCCAGCACGCGCGCGATCTCCTTGTTGGTGAGCCCCTGCACGATGAAGGCCAGCACCTCGCGCTCGCGCTCCGACAGCTGCGCCACCCGCTCCCGCGCCGCGTGGTCGGCCTGCGAGCGCTCGCGCGTTCGCACGTGCTGGCGCACCGCCTGCTGCAGGGCTTCGAGCAACTGCTCGTCGTCCACCGGCTTTTCGAGGAACTCGGCCGCGCCGGCCTTGAAGGCGCGGCGGCACATCTCGACCGTGCCGTGGCCGGTCAGCATGATCACGGGCTGGTCGACGCCCTGCGCCACCAGCCGGTCGAGCACCGTGAGGCCGCTGATGCCGGGCATGCGCACATCGAGCACGATGGCGCCGACGCTCGCGCGGTCGAAGCCGTCGATGAAGGCCTGCGGATCGGCCCAGCCCTGCACGCGCAGGCCGACCGTGCCGATCAGCAGCGACAGGCTGTCGCGCACGGCCTGGTCGTCGTCGATCAGGTGGATCAGGGGCGATTGGGGCTGGTCGGCAGTCGGCGTGGTCATGTCGAGGGTGCCACCAGCGGCAGCAGCAAGGTGAAGCGCGCGCCACGCGGCGAGGCGTTGGCCGCGCTCAGGCTGCCGCCCATGCCGATGGCCAGCGTTTCGCTCAGGCTCAGGCCGAGTCCCAGGCCGCCTTCGCGCGTGCTGAAGAAGGGTTCGAACACGCGCGGGAGCGCTTCGGGCGCGATGCCACGGCCGTTGTCGGTGACGGTCAGCACGCCCTCCTCGCCATTGCGGCCGACCGAGACCACGAGGCGCCGTTCGGCCGCGGGCACGAGGTCGAGCGCCTGTGTCGCGTTCATCAGCAGGTTGTGCACGATCTGCTCCAGCGCCACGGCCTCGGCCTGCACGCGCACGGGCGCCTGCGCGGCGGCGTCGAACTGGGCCGCAACACCATGGCGTGCGAACTCGGGCGCCAGCAGGTGCATGGCGCTGCGCACCACCTCCTGCAGCACCAGCGGCTTCACGTCGCCGCCGGCCTCGGGCCGCTCGATCACGCGGCGCAGGCGGCCGACCACGCCGGCCGCGCGGCGGGCCTGCTCGACGGCCTGGCCCATCGCATCGCGCGCGGTGGCGAGATCCGGCGGCTCATCGTCGAGCAGGCGGCGCGCGGCCTGGGTGTTGGCCAGCACGGCCGTGAGCGGCTGGTTGAGTTCGTGCGCCAGCCCGGCCGACAGCTCGCCCAGCGCATTGAGCCGCGCGACCTGGCCCAGGCGCAGCAGCTCTTCGGCGCGGCGACGCGCAATGCGCTGGCGCTGCGCAGCCCAGAGGCCCGCCAGCAGCAGCGCCATCGCCACGGCCCAGCCGCCAATAGTGCGCCACGGCAGCTCGGCCCAGCCGACCTGTCGCTCGGCCACCAGCTCGAAGGGCTGGCTCGGCGACGCGAGCGCCTTGCTCAGGCTGTAGCGCCAGCCGTGTTCGGCCGACTGGCCGGGTTGCAGCACCAGCTGCTGGCCGTCGCGCTGCAGGATCAGGCGCACCGGGCTGCGCTGCGGGTTCATCGGCCAGTCACGCCAGGGCACCGAGCCGACGAGGTCGATCTCGAGTGCGTAGCTGAGCGGCTCGGAGCCGATCACGAGCTGGTAGCGGCCGTGCGGCAGATCGAGCACGGCCAGGTCGGCACGGCGTTCGGCGCGCGAGCGAGCCTCGGCGGCGGCCAGCGCGTCGGCGTGCTCGGCATCGGGCCAGGGCTCGTCGGCCGCGCGCCGCTGCACGCGCAGGATCGACGAGTACACCGACGGCAGGCGCCGCTCGGGGAAGTCGGCGCCGGCGTTGGGCTCGAGCAGTGCGAGCGTGGCCAGCACGGCGTCGTACTGCACCACCTGCTGGCTCAATAGCCGGTGCGCGATGCGCGCGTCGGTCTCGAAATCCTGCTGAAGGCTGGTCAACTCGGCGCGCGCGAACCACACGGCGCCGGCGGCCGTGAGCACCACCCACGCCAGCCACCAACCACCTCGCGTACGCAACCACTGTGTCATGGCGCGGATTGTGCCCGGCGCCGACAGGCCTCCCCGCTTGGCCGAAAATGCCGACCCAGACATGGCTGACGTGCAGGACTCCCTCTTTTCCGATCTCCCCGAACTTCCGCGCCGGACCGCGGCGACCGAGGAGGCCGAGGCGCCATCGCCTTCGCCGAAGAAATCGCGCGGCGCCACAGTGAAGCCGGTGGCACCCGACGCGGCGCTGGTCGCCCTGTCCGCCGAGTTGCCACCGCAACTGCGGCTGGGCACTTCGTCGTGGAGCTACCCCGGCTGGGCCGGCCTGGTCTGGGACGGCGACTACGCCGAAACCGTGCTCTCGAAGAATGGCCTGTCGGCGCTCGCCCAGCACCCGCTGCTTCGCACCGTGAGCCTGGACCGCAACTTCTACCGCGCCCTCACCGCCAGCCAGTACGCGCGCTATGCGGCCATGGTGCCGGACGATTTCCGCTTCGTCGTGAAGGCCCCGAGCCTCGTGACCGACGCCACCGTGCGCGACGAAAGCGGCCGCGGCACGCAGGCCAACCCGGTGTTCCTGAGCCACGAGATCGCGCTGCAGGAGTTCGTGCAGCCGGCGCTCGACGGGCTGGGTCATCGCATCGGCGCGCTGGTGTTTCAGCTGAGCCCGATTCCCGCGCACCTGCTGGCCGACCAGCCCGCGCTGATCGCGCGCATCGGCACGATGCTGGCGGCGATGCCCGACCTGAAGCCGACCGCGCCCGACGCCGTGCTCGCCGTCGAGGTGCGCGACCCGCAGCTGCTGTGCCCCGCCTTCGCCGACATGCTGCGCAGCGTGGGCGCGACCTTCTGCATGGGCCTGCACGCGAAGATGCCGCCCATCGAAGACCAGTTGCCGATGCTGCGCGCGCTGTGGCCCGGACCGCTCGTGTGCCGCTGGAACCTGCACCGCCGCCACGGCCGCTTCGGTTATGAAGACGCCGAAAAGCTCTACGGCCCTTTCGACAAGGTGCTGGACCCCGACCCCGAAACGCGCGCCGCGCTGGCCAAGGTGATTGCCGGCACCACGGGCGCCGGACAGAACGCCTTCGTCACCGTGAGCAACAACGCCGAAGGCTGCGCGCCACTGACCATCGCGTCGCTGGCGCAGGACATCGTGGACCGGATTTCCCGCTAGGACACCCGCCGTGCATTCGATCTCGTTCCGACCGCTACACGCTTCCGATTTCGCGATGCTCCACGACTGGCTGTGCCGCCCGCACGTGGCCGAATGGTGGATGCCCGTTCCCACGCTCGCCGAGGTCGAGGCCGACTTCACGCCGATGCTCGCGCCCGACTCGACGGATCGCGGCTACGTCGCGCTGCGCGACGGGCAGCCCTTGGGATTCATCCAGTCGTACGTCGTGGTGGGTTCGGGCGATGGCTGGTGGGAAGACGAACGCGACCCGGGCGCTCGGGGCATCGACCAGTTCCTGGCGCACGCGGACCAGCTGAATCGCGGACTCGGCAGCGCGATGGTGCGGGCCTTCACGGACCAGTTGTTCGCCGACCCGGCGGTGACGCGCATTCAGACCGATCCGTCACCACGCAACGCACGCGCGATCCGCAGCTACGCCAAGGCTGGCTTTCGCGCGCTGGGCGAAGTGGTCACGCCCGACGGGCCCGCGCTGCTGATGGTGCGCGAGCGCGGCGGCTAAGTCGAAGACGGTGCGGCCTCGAGGTCGCACCACATGTGGACCTTCGACGAAAACGCACCATCGAGCACGGTGGCCATCGGCTCGACGCCGAAGACCTGAAAGCCGCAACGCTCGTACAGCGCCTGCGCCGGGCGATTGCCTTCCGTCACGGTCAGCTGCACCACACGCACGCCGTCAAGCGCGCGTGCATGGGTGAGCAAGGCCAGCACCAGTTGCCGACCGGCGCCCGCGCGCCGTGCTGGCTCCGCCACCACCATGCCGAACAAAGTGGCCTTGTGGCGTGTGCGCTGCCGCGATTCGCGGCCGAGCCCCGCTGCGCCGATGAGCACCCCATCGGCATCGAAGGCGCCGTACACCACTTCGGCGGCGTCGGCGTCCGTGCGCAGGCGCGTCTCCCACCACGTCGGCGGCAGGCTGGCGCGCTCCTCGACCGTGGAGGTGAAGGCCTCGGGGTGCCGCGCGTAGGCGTCGAGCATCAGCGCGCGGTAGGCCGGCGCGTCGATGGGGGCCAACCGGCGAACGTGGGGAACGATGTCAGAAACGGGCACAGACGGACTGCCTTTCCTGCAACACCGCCTCTTGCGCGAAACGCTGGCGGTAGGTGTCGATCAACGTGGCGATGGCGTCATCGGTCTTCGTGTCACGCGGGTGCAGCAGCACGACCAGCTTCGAAGGCTCGCGCACGACCTGCCCCGACGCGCCCCACCACTGGCCGGCGGCGTCGATCACGGTGAAGCCTTGCGGAAAGGCCGGGGTCACGCGGGTGTCGAGAAAGTCGGCCCAGTCGGTGTCGGACACCTGACCGCCCGTGGGGATGGCGCGGCCGAAATAGAGGGTGTCGCGCTCGAAGGCATCGAAGCCTGTGGCGCAGTTGCCGGGCGGCCCTGCGGCGCAACCTGCAAGCACCGCAGCGACCAATGCGCCCGCCACGCCTGCGCGAGACAGTGTGTGACGTGCGACGCTCATGCCGGCACCTCGGTCTTTCTTCAGGCCTCGGGCGCGATCATCTCGGCGTACTCGTACAGCGCGCCAAGGATTTCCTCGCCGCGCTCGTCCGCGTTCTCGGACAGCGCATCGACCTCGCTGAACAGCGCCTCGATGGTGCGCGCCCCGCCCTCGCCCTTGAACAGGCGCGCCACGCGCAGCGCTTCCCAGCGCTCGGTCTCTTCCTCGTTCAACGACTCGGGCCAGTTGCGCGCGCGGTAGCGGAAAAGGATTTCGTCGAGCCGCCCGTCGTCGAAGGCCACGCGCTCCTTGGCGAGTCCTTCGGGCGACAACCCGCGCAGCTGGTTCAGGCGCCGGCGGTCGCCGTTGCCGACAAAGCCGCCGTAGAGGTCTTCATCGACATCGGGCGTCGCCTCCTTCGGACGGGAGAAAACCTGCGACCAGATGGCGCTCATGTCGGGCAGGTCGCGCGCGATGGCGGCGTGGCGCATGGCGGTGTCCATGTCGACGCCCCAGCGCTCGGCCATCGCCGGTGCCAGCGTGCGCAGGTTGCCGACCACCATCGGCGATTTGTTCAGGTGCACGCTCTTCATCGGCAGTCGCGTCACGCCTTCGGGCAGGTCGGCGGTGCGCGTGAACAGGCGCAGGCGCAGCGTCTCGGCGTCGAGGTCGCGCAGCTCGCTCGGGTCTTGCGACAGGTCCCAGGCCAGCAGCTCGTTCTTGTTGGTCGGGTGGCTGGCCAGCGGCCACATCACGGCCAGGCAGCCGCGCTCGACTGGGAACATGCCCGACACGTGCAGGAAGGGCTTGGCCGTCTCGCGCATCGCGGGCAGGCTGAGCTCAATCGCCACGCGGTCCTTCTTGTGCAGGCTGAAGGCGAAATCGAACAGCTTGGGCTGCTTGTCGCGGATGAGCCGGGCCAGCGCGATGGTGGCGCGCACGTCGGACAGCGCATCGTGCGCCGACTCGTGCAGCAGGCCGTTGGCGCGCGCCAGGTCTTCGAGCTTGAAGCTGGGCTTGCCGTCTTCTTTTTTCGGCCACTCGATGCCGTCGGGGCGCAGCGCGTAGGTGAGGCGCACCACGTCGAGCAGGTCCCAGCGGCCGCAGTCGTTCTGCCATTCGCGTGCGTACGGGTCGATGAGGTTGCGCCAGAACAGGAAGCGCGTGACCTCGTCGTCGAAGCGGATGGTGTTGTAGCCGACGCCGACGGTGCCGGGCTGCGAGAAGGCTTGCTCGATGTGCGCAGCGAACTCGTGCTCGGGAATGCCGCGCTCCAGGCAGATCTGCGGCGTGATGCCTGTGATCAGGCAGGCCTCGGGGCTGGGCAGGTAGTCCGGCGCGGGCTTGCAATAGATCATCAGCGGCTCGCCGACCTCGTTGAGTTCGGCGTCGGTGCGGATCGCGGCGAACTGCGAGGGACGGTCGCGGCGCGGCACGGCGCCAAAGGTTTCGTAGTCGTGCCAGAGAAAGGTGTGGTTCATTCAGAGCAAGGGAGAAAACAGTCGCGCAATGGCGTCGCCGAGGCGGCGCCAGAAAGTCTGCGGCCGATGGGCACGCACGGAGCCGGAGCTGTGCAGGTCGGTTTCGAACTGCGCCGCCAGCGGCTGGGTCAGCGCGGGCCCGTAGACGACGGCGCAGACCTCGAAGTTGAGCCGGAAGCTGCGGTTGTCGAAGTTGGCGGTGCCGATCATCGCGCAATGGTCGTCGACCACCAGCGTCTTGGAGTGCAGCATGCGTTCCTTGTACTCCCAGACCTTGACGCCCGCGGCGATCAGTTCGTCGAAGTACGAACGCGCCGCGGCGCTCACGATGGCCGAATCGCTGCGGCGCGGCACCAGCAGCCGCACGTCGACGCCGCGCAGCGCAGCGCTCGTCAGCGCCATCAGCGCAGGCTCGCCCGGCACGAAGTACGGCGTGGTCAGCCAGGCCCGGCGCGTGGCCGAATGGATGGCCTCGACGTGCATGCGGTGGATGGCTTCGAGTGCGTTGTCGGGGCCACTGGTGACGATCTGCACCGGGATGTCGCCCGCTTCCACCTGGGGCAGCAGCACGTCGAGGAGCTCGTCCGAGCGGTGCCGGTTCTTGCCGGTGGCGTAGCTCCAGTCTTCGAGGAAGGTGGTCTGCAACCAGCGCACCGCGCTGCCTTCGATGCGCACATGCACGTCGTGGTAGGCGTCCTTGGGGTTGGTGCGCTTGTCTTCCTCGTCGGTGATGTTCACGCCGCCCGTGAAGCCGACACGGCCGTCGCACACCACGATCTTGCGGTGGGTGCGGTAGTTGGTCACGGGGCGCAGGCGCCGGCCGATCTTGGTGTCGTGGAACAGCGCCACCTCCACGCCCGCCGCGAGCATCGGCGCCATGAACTTTCGGCCGATGCGCTTGGAGCCGAGCGCGTCGAGCAGCAGGCGCACCCGCACGCCGGCCTGCGCGCGCTCGATCAGCAGGTCGCGCAAGGCGGTGCCGATCCGGTCAGGCTCGAAGATGTAGTACTCGAGGTGAATGTGGTCGCGCGCCGCGCGCACGGCCTCGAAGATGGCGTCGAAGGTGCGCGCGCCGCCCGACAGCAACTCGACGCTCGTGGCGCTCGACACCGGCAGGCCGCAGGCGGCCGTGCCCAGCCGGGCCATCTGCTGCAGCGCCGGCGGCGCATGCTGCGAGGCGTCCCGCAGCCGCGCCAGGTCGGCCTGTGCATGCGCGCTCGCCCGGATGCGCAGGCGCTTGAGCCGCTGCTTGCGCAGCCGCTGCGGTCCCAGGAAGTAATAGACGATGAAGCCCGCGAACGGCAGCAGCGCCAGCGACAGGATCCAGCTCATGGTGGACACCGGCGCGCGCTTTTGCATCACGATCCAGATCGACAGCACGGCGATGTAGCCGCTCCACGCCAGGGAGAGGCCGGTTTTCCATTCGTGGCTGAGTTCGGGAAGGATCAAGGCGAAAGCGGATGAAGGCGGAGTGTTTGGGGCCTGCCCAAAGAAAAAGGCCGGCAGCGAATGCTACCGGCCTTTGACGGGGTTCCTCAGAGGCGCTTGATCAGCCCGTGGCGGCCTCTTCGGCTTCAGGCTTCGACTTGCCTTCCTTCTTGGGGATCGGCTGGATGTCGAGCAGCACTTCGTCCTTCTCGTCGATGTCGACTTCGAGTCGGCCACCATCGGTCAGGCGGCCGAACAGCAGCTCGTCGGCCAGTGCACGACGGATCGTGTCCTGGATCAGGCGCTGCATCGGACGTGCGCCCATCAGCGGATCGAAGCCCTTCTTCGCCAGGTGCTTGCGCAGCTTGTCGGTGAAGGTGACCTCGACCTTCTTCTCGCTGAGCTGGGTTTCCAGTTGCAACAGGAACTTGTCGACCACGCGCAGGATGACGTTTTCGTCGAGCGCCTTGAAGTTGACGATGGCGTCCAGGCGGTTGCGGAACTCCGGCGTGAACAGGCGCTTGATGTCGCCCATTTCGTCGCCGGTCTGCCGCGCGTTCGTGAAGCCGATGGTCGCCTTGTTCATGGTTTCGGCACCCGCGTTCGTCGTCATGATGATGATGACGTTGCGGAAGTCGGCCTTGCGCCCGTTGTTGTCGGTCAGCGTGCCGTGGTCCATGACCTGCAGCAGCACGTTGAAGATGTCCGGGTGCGCCTTCTCGATTTCGTCGAGCAGCAGCACCGAATGCGGCTTCTTCGTGACAGCTTCGGTCAGCAGACCACCCTGGTCGAAACCGACGTAGCCCGGAGGTGCGCCGATCAGGCGGCTCACCGCGTGACGCTCCATGTACTCCGACATGTCGAAGCGGATCAGCTCGATGCCCATGATGTAGGCCAGCTGCTTCGCGGCTTCGGTCTTGCCGACGCCCGTGGGGCCGGAGAACAGGAACGAGCCGATCGGCTTGTCGCCCTTGCCCAGGCCCGAACGCGCCATCTTGACCGCGGAGGCCAGCACTTCGAGTGCCTTGTCCTGGCCGAACACGACGCTCTTGAGGTCGCGCTCGATGGTCTGCAGCTTGCCGCGGTCGTCGTTGCTGACGTTGGCCGGGGGAATGCGCGCGATCTTCGCGACGATTTCCTCGACTTCCGTCTTGCTGATGGTCTTCTTGCGCTTGCTTGGCGGCAGGATGCGCTGGGCGGCACCGGCTTCGTCGATGACGTCGATCGCCTTGTCGGGCAGGTGACGGTCATTGATGTACTTGGCGCTGAGCTCGGCCGCAGCCTGCAGGGCCGCCACGGCGTACTTGACGCCATGGTGCTCCTCGAAGCGCGACTTCAGGCCCTTCAGGATGTCGACGGTTTCCTGCACCGTCGGCTCGACCACGTCGACCTTCTGGAAGCGACGCGACAGCGCCGCGTCCTTCTCGAAGATGCCGCGGTATTCCGTGAAGGTGGTGGCGCCGATGCACTTGAGCTGGCCGCTGGAGAGCGCCGGCTTGAGCAGGTTCGACGCGTCGAGCGTGCCGCCCGAGGCTGCGCCCGCACCGATCAGGGTGTGGATTTCGTCGATGAACAGGATGGCGTTCGGCTTGTCCTTGAGCGACTTGATCACGCCCTTCAGGCGCTGTTCGAAGTCGCCGCGGTACTTGGTGCCCGCCAGCAGCGCGCCCATGTCGAGCGAGAACACCTGCGATTCGGCCAGGATTTCCGGCACGTCACCCTGGGTGATGCGCCATGCAAGGCCCTCGGCAATCGCCGTCTTGCCCACGCCGGCCTCACCCACGAGCAGCGGGTTGTTCTTGCGCCGGCGGCACAGGATCTGGATGACGCGCTCGACCTCGTACTCGCGGCCGATCAGCGGATCGATCTTGCCGTCCTTGGCCATCTGATTGAGGTTCTGGGTGAACTGCTCGAGCGGCGAGGCCTTCTCGTTGCGTTCGCCGCCGCCCTCTTCACCTTCGCCCTGGGGGGCTTCGCCGCTGCCCTTGACGGCTTCCGGCGGATCGCTCTTCTTGATGCCGTGGGCAATGAAATTGACCACGTCCAGGCGGGTGACGCCTTGCTGGTGCAGGTAGTACACGGCGTGCGAATCCTTCTCTCCGAAGATCGCGACCAGCACGTTGGCGCCGGTGACTTCCTTCTTGCCGTTGCCGGTGGACTGCACATGCATGATGGCGCGCTGGATCACGCGCTGGAAACCCAGGGTGGGCTGGGTGTCTACATCGTCGGAGCCCGCCACCTGCGGCGTGTTGTCCTTGATGAAGTTGGTGAGCGACGCCCGCAGGTCGTCGACGTTCGCCGAGCAGGCGCGCAGAACTTCCGCGGCGCTCGGGTTGTCCAGCAAAGCGAGCAGCAGATGTTCCACGGTGATGAACTCGTGGCGTTGCTGCCGGGCCTCGACGAAGGCCATGTGCAAGCTGACTTCCAGTTCCTGGGCAATCATGTGATTTCCTTTTGCCTTGCTGTAAATAAGTTCTCAGATGGGTTGGAGCGCGTGCAATTCAACTGGTTCACGCGACCGGTTCGCTGACACATTGCAGCGGGTGTCCCGCCTGATGCGCCGCCTCCATCACCTGATTGACCTTGGTGGCCGCCATGTCGCGGGAATAAACCCCACAAATACCCCGGCCATCGAGGTGGATCTTGAGCATGATCTGGGTCGCCGTTTCTCGGTCCTTGCTGAAATATTCCTGCAGGACGACGATCACGAACTCCATCGGTGTGTAGTCGTCGTTCAGCATGACGACCTGGTACATCTGGGGCGGTGCCGTTTTTTGCGGGCGGCGCTCCAGAACGACCGAATCTCCGTCGTCGCCCGCCGGTTTCTGCGCCGGTGGGGTGCTGGGAGTTTTGGGAATTCTCGTTGCCATGAAAAAGATTCTATAGAGCGTGCAAGCACCGTGCCGACGCCAACAGACTTGGTGACGCCTATTCGACAAATCAAGGGGCATGCGTCGTGTACGACAGCACGAAGACAGACGTAAAAAAACCGGCAGATTGCCGGTCTTTTTTACAGATTGCGCAGCACGGGGCCTTTGGGGGCCGGCAACTTCCGGCCCGGCACCCGGGTCGCGACCGGTAGATCGGGCGGCAAGGCGTCGATTTCTTCGTCGGTGAGTTCGCGCTCGGGTGGCGCCAGAGCTTCCCAGCGCGCCGCCGTCGGCAGTGCGAGGGGGGCCGGTGAAGTCGCCAGCTCCGGATCGGGGGGCACCGCCGGGACTGGCGGCGACGATCGTGGCTGCACTGGCTGCACTGGCTGCACTGGCTGCACTGGCTGCGGTGGTGCGAGAGGCCGCTCAAGCGGCCCCTCTCTTTTTGCCAGCAAGGTCGGGGGCGTTGGCCGCAAGGCCTGCCATTCGGCCCGGCGCCGCGCATCCTGTTCGGCCTGCCAAAGCGCCAGGGCCAGGCGCTGCACGTCCTGGTGCGCGATCTGTTGTTGACCCAGCAACTCCAATTCGGCGCGGATCACCTGCCGCGTCTGGTCGCGCTCTGCATCCAGGGCACGGCGCTGCGCCTCAAGCTGCCTGCCGAGCCGTTGCGAGAACACCCAGAAACCGAGCAAGGCCCCGGCGACGCCGACCGCGAAGCAGACGACAAGGAAATTGACCTGGATCAGCGTCACAGCGGAACCTCCTCGTCGGCATCCCATTTGCGCAACAGATCGAGCGGAATGGCATCGGCCACCTGTGAAAACCGCTGACCGGACATGCGTTCGGCCTGCTTGAGCAACACGGCAACGGGACTGCTCGGTTCGTGGTTCTCGAACCATCGGCGGGCCTTGCGAATGTCACGCAGGATGTCGTCGCGTGTCGCCAGGCCCTCGCCGACTGGCGTGCTTGCCGGCCACGACGGGAGCAGGCTTGGCATTGTTGCGACCGCGGCAGGCGGTGCCGATGAGCCGGTTCGCTGGAACGGGGCCAGCAATCGCACCAGCGCGTGCAGTGAAGGCGTGTCCTGCCCCAGGTGCTGGCCGGCCCAGGCGACGATCTGCGCCGCAGCCTCGGCGGCTTGCCGTCCATGTAGGTCTGCAGGTTGGCCAGCTGCGTGCGGGCTTCCAGGAGCCGGCTGAGCGGCTCCACTTTTCGAGCGACGGCGGCCGGCGAAAAGTCTTCGATGCTCTCGAAGGTGATGTCGACCATGAGCTGGCCTTCACCCGTCAGCGTGTTAGGCACCGCGAATGCAACGCGCGGCTGGATCGCCTTCATCCGTTCGTCGAAGTTGTCAATGTCGATATCGAGAAACTTTCGCTCGGGCACCGGCGGCAAGGCCTGTGCCGGTTTGCCAGACAGGTCGGACAAGACGCCCATCACGAAGGGCAGCTCGATCTTCTTCTCGGACCCGTAGATTTCCACGTCGTACTCGATCTGCACACGCGGCGCCCTGTTGCGGGCAATGAACTTCTGACTGCTGCTGTTGTTGGTAGCCATGAAAAAACTCCCTGATGAAAAACAAACAAGAAACTGGCATCACGCGGCTTCGAAGCGGCGATGCATCTCTAGGGCCAACGAGGCCACTCGGTGGATTCAGCCGAACTCGGTGTGACAGACGATGGCGCCTCCTCCTTGCAAGGCTGGGTTGGCGTTGTCGCTCGCCTTCACGTCGGCAGTCATGCGCTTGATCTTTCGCCGCGCTTGAAGCGCATCCAGCCATTGCCGGGAAAGAATCGGCAGGATTCGTTGTTCGATGAAGCCGATCAGACGACGAGCCCCCGTTTCATAGGCGCCGCACTGGCCGACGATCTTGGCGAGCAGCGCAGGCGTGTAGTCCAACGCGATGTCGTGCTGCGCACGCATGCGTTCGACCACGCGATCCAGATGCAAGCTCACGATGTCGCGCAGCGCGCCCGGGGCCAAAGGCAGGTAAGGCACCACGGTCAATCGACCGAGGAAGGCGGCAGGAAAAACTGTTCGCAGCGACGGCTGAAGCGCATCACGCAGGACATCAACTTCAGGCACCAGCAAGGGGTCTTCGCAGAGAGCGGCAATGAGTTCTGCACCGGTGTTGCTCGTCAACAGGATCGTGGTGTTCCTGAAATCGACACGACGCCCTTCTCCATCTTCCATCCAGCCCTTGTCAAACACCTGATAGAAGATCTCGTGGACATCCGGGTGGGCTTTTTCCACTTCATCGAGCAGGATCGTGCTGTAGGGCTTGCGGCGCACGGCCTCCGTGAGCACGCCACCTTCGCCGTAGCCGACATAACCCGGAGGCGCTCCCTTCAAGGTCGAGACCGTGTGCGACTCCTGGAACTCGCTCATGTTGATGGTGATGAGGTTCTGCTCACCGCCATACATGGCCTCGGCCAGTGCCAACGCAGTTTCTGTCTTGCCCACGCCCGACGGGCCGGCCAGCAGGAACACGCCCACAGGCTTGTTCGGATCCGTCAGGCGTGCCCGCGCCGTCTGCATGCGCTCCGCAATCACCGCGAGCGCAGACCCCTGGCCGATCACGCGCGCCTCCAACCTGGATTGAAGTGCGACGACAGCGGCAACTTCATCCGTCACCATTCGCCCCACGGGAATTCCCGTCCAGTCGGCCACGATGCTCGCAACCACCGCCTCGTCAACCTGGGGAAAAATCAGAGGCAGCTCCTTCTGGTGCGCGGCAAGCTCTTGCTCCAGGGTCACCAGCTGCGCCGAGGGTGCATTCCCCTCGGCGCAGCTCAGCTCTCCCGCCTCCTCCCTCTTCTTTGTTCTCAATCCATGAATCGTGCGAACCAATGCCAGCTCGTCTTGCCATCGCGCCTCGTGCTCTGACAGCGTGTGCTGCGCGGCATCGAGTTGCACTCTGGCGGCATCAAGGCGCAATACTCTTTCCTCGCGGCCATGAGCGACAACGCCCTCTTGAGCAAGCAGCCCAAGTTCGACCTCAAGCGCTGTGATGCGGTGCCGCCATTGCTCGACTTCAGGCGGTGGCGCATGAAGCGACATGGCTACGCGCGCACATGCGGTGTCGAGCAGGCTGATCGCCTTGTCGGGCAACTGGCGTGCGGGGATGTAGCGATGTGACAGCGTCACAGCAGCGCGCACAGCCTCATCGAGCACGAGCACGCCGTGATGCTCGGCAAAGGTGGCGACAAGGCCGCGCACCATCTCGATCGCGGAAATCTCGTCGGGCTCTGCCACCTGCAATGTCTGAAAGCGCCGCGTCAGTGCGGGGTCCTTTTCGATGTGGCGCTTGTACTCGCTCCAGGTGGTGGCACCGATCGTGCGCAAGGTTCCCCGTGCAAGCGCAGGCTTGAGCAAGTTGGCGGCATCGCCGGTTCCCGATTGCCCGCCCGCGCCGACCAAGGTGTGCACTTCGTCAATGAAGAGGATGACGGGTTGGATGGACTTGCCCGCCTCTTCCAACAATGCCTTGAGGCGCGACTCGAACTCCCCTCGCATGCTCGCGCCGGCCAGCAGCGCCCCGACATCGAGACTCCAGAGTCGGCAGTTCTTCAGGTCAGGAGGAACTTCACCTTGGGTGATGGCCAGTGCCAACCCTTCGACAACCGCAGTCTTGCCGACGCCCGCATCGCCCGTGAGCAAGGGATTGTTCTGACGACGGCGAAGCAGAATGTCGACCATCGTGCGGATTTCGTGTCCGCGCCCGATGACGGGGTCGATCTGTCCTTGAAAAGCGCGCTCGGTCAGATCCGTGCAGTAGCGTCGCAATGCCGACTTGCCGTCGGACGTCGCATCCGCGAGCGCCCCGCTGGCCTCGCCAGGCAGCGCTGACGGCAGACCGGAGCCATCGTGCGGTCCTTCTTGCCCTTCGGGAGAGCCGGCCACGATGGCGCTGACGGCCTCTGTCAGTTGATCTGCGGGGATTCGCTGGAATGCAGGCGAGATACCAAGCAGCACGCGCCGCAGCTCCGGCGTCTGAAGCAGCGCAGCAAGCAACCAGGCACCACGCACGCAATGCGCACCGAACTCGAGGCTGGACAGCACCCACGCGCGTTCGATGGCTGCTTCGATGTGGCTCGAGAAATCGGTCAACGACGTCGCGCCAGATGGCAGGCTGGACAACGCCAATGCGAAGTCTTTCTCGATGGCTTGCGAGTCGATCTGGTAGTGCCGGCAGATGCGGTGCAGGTCGCTGTCGTTGAGCTGCCAGAGTTGATGAATCCAGTGCGTCAGTTCAACGTACGGATTGCCACGCAATTTGGCGAATGCGGTGGCGGATTCGATGCCGCGAAACAGTGTGAGATTGAGCTTGCCGAACAGCGCACGCCGGGAGATCGTCATGGCGCGATCTGTCGAGCGGTGTGCACGCCTTGTTCGGTCGACTCACCTGCAACGCCCGAGGTCGTCGAGCAGATTTCTGCGTTCTTTTTCCCCACTTCGCGCCCTTATGCTTCTTGGAATGGGCGCGATTCTGGCGGCTCGCTGCAAGGCAAATCGCAGCACAGTTTCTACCAATAGTTAAACAAATGAGGCCGCCTCTTGATCTGTGATGTTTGCCCGCCGCTCCTTACGTTCGGAATACAAAGGAGGTAGTTCAACAACGATATCGAGGGTGTGGCGGGCAAGAAAAAACCCTCGAGTCCTTCCGGAAGCTCGAGGGCTTGATAGGGGTCTGACGTTTCTCAACGTCAGCGATTGCAATTACATGTTGTCGATCATGACCTGACCGAAGCCCGAGCAGCTCACTTGCGTCGCGCCGTCCATCAGGCGCGCGAAGTCATAGGTCACCTTCTTGCTGGCGATCGACTTTTTCATCGCGCTGATGATCAGGTCAGCCGCTTCGGTCCAGCCCATGTGGCGCAGCATCATTTCGGCGGACAGGATCTCGGAACCCGGGTTCACATAGTCCTTGCCGGCGTACTTGGGGGCCGTGCCGTGGGTGGCTTCGAACATGGCGACGGTGTCACTCAGGTTCGCACCCGGGGCGATGCCGATGCCGCCGACCTGTGCGGCCAGCGCGTCGGACACGTAGTCGCCGTTGAGGTTCAGCGTGGCGATCACGCTGTACTCGGCGGGACGCAGAAGGATCTGCTGCAGGAACGCGTCGGCGATGCTGTCCTTGACGGTGATTTCCTTGCCCGTTCGGGGGTTCTTGAACTTCATCCACGGGCCGCCGTCGATCAGCTCGGCGCCGAACTCCTTCGCGGCCAGGTTGTAGCCCCAGTCCCGGAAGCCACCTTCGGTGAACTTCATGATGTTGCCCTTGTGGACCAGGGTCACGCTGGGCTTATCGTTGTCGATGGCGTACTGGAAGGCCTTGCGCACCAGGCGCTCAGTGCCTTCACGCGAGACAGGCTTGACGCCAATGCCCGAGGTGTTCGGGAAGCGGATCTTCTTGACGCCCATCTCGTCCTGCAGGAACTTGATGAGCTTCTTGGCCTTCTCGCTTTCGGCTTCGAACTCGATGCCAGCGTAGATGTCTTCCGAGTTCTCGCGGAAGATGACCATGTTGGTCTTGTGCGGCTCGCGCACCGGGCTGGGCACGCCTTCGAAGTACTGGATGGGGCGCAGGCACACGTACAGGTCGAGTTCCTGGCGCAGCGCCACGTTCAGCGAACGGATGCCACCACCGACGGGCGTGGTCAGCGGGCCCTTGATGGACACCACATAGTCACGCACCGCGTGCAGGGTTTCCTCGGGGAGCCAGACGTCGGGGCCGTAGACCTTGGTCGACTTCTCGCCCGCGTAGACCTCCATCCAGTGGATCTTCTTCTTGCCGCCGTAGGCCTTGGCCACTGCGGCGTCCACCACCTTGAGCATCACCGGCGTGATGTCCAGCCCGGTGCCGTCGCCTTCGATGAACGGAATGATCGGCTGATCCGGCACATTGAGCGAATTGTCAGCGTTGACCGTGATCTTCTGGCCTTCGGTCGGGACTTTGATGTGCTGATAGCTGGACATGAGGGGGCTTGACTCCGGGAAATGACGTAATTCGAACGACTGTCTGCGAATACAGACAGCGAGGGAGAATCGCTGTACAGCGCGCTAACAAATCGCTGTACATTTTAGACGCAACCCATCAGCGAGCAATTGTCAACCGTAGGGCGATAGAGCCCGTTACTGGCTGACCTTCTGCTCGCCGGGAGGCGTTTCCAACCAATTCTCGATAGAGGAATCATCAATGAGCAAACTTCTCGCAGTCATGATCGCAGGCCTGTTCGCCGCTGGCGCGTACGCCCAGAACCCGGCCGGTACCACGCCCGAACAAGGCAACGCGACCAACAGCAAGTCGCAAGCCCGCGCTGAAGCCAAGAAGGAAGCCAAGCCCGCTGGCAAAGTGGCTCCTGCTGCTGGCGACATCGCCAAGACGCCTGAAGGCGGCACGTTCGGCGCCGACAAGGCTGGCGTTGCTGGCGAAAAGCGCGCCAAGACCCGCGACGATCGTCGTCGCAACAAGGACGGCAGCGTGAAGCGCAAGGCCACCCAAGGCGGCACGCCTGACATGCCCGGCGCCAAGTAAGCTGGTCTGTCCCCAAAAGAAGCGCTCTCCGGAGCGCTTTTTTTCGTTTGAAGTTTTGCTCGATCACTGTCAACCGGGGTTCCCGAGGCCCGTTGAATGGAGACCTTCCACAGGGAGGTGATCCAAATCAACAATCTCAAAGGATTTCTCATGAACAAGCTGATCGCAGCCCTGGTCGCCGGCCTTTTCGCAGCCGGTGCATTCGCCCAAGCCGCCGAACCCGCGCCCGCAGCGCCGGCCGCTCCCGCCGCGCACAAGGCAAAGGCCAAGCACACGGTCAAGAAGCACAAGGTGCGTCACGTGTCCAAGGCCCACGCGGCCGCCGCCAAGAAGGTGTAAGCTTTCAAGCTCCCGGCAATGCCCGCTTCAGCGGGCATTTTTATTGGTCACGGGCCGACCTTCTGTGTCCCGGCCCCGAAAGAGTCATCCGATGTTTCAGCGTCTCGCCGCGCTGCTTTTGGTGTCCGCGTCCTTCCTGGCGCCGGCCCACGCGCAGCAGCAAATCCAACCGCAACCCCAAACCGATCTGGCACGCACGCAGTTGTCGGTCGGCCTCTACAAGATCGACGCGCAGGTGGCGCAATCGCCCCGCGAGCGCGAGATCGGCCTGATGTTCCGCAAGACGATGCCGCAGGCCGAGGGCATGATCTTCGTGTTCGAGCAGCCAGCCACGCAGTGCTTCTGGATGCGCAACACGCTGTTGCCATTGACCGCCGCCTTCGTGGCCGATGACGGCCGCATCGTCAACCTGGTCGACATGCAACCGATGACCGAGAACTCGCATTGCTCCGAAGAGCCGGTGCGCTACGTGCTCGAGATGAACCAGGGCTGGTTTGCCAAGAAGAACATCAAGAAGGGGGCCAAGCTCGGCGGCGAGCTGTTCTCCGCCGCCAAGCGCTGAGCCCAACGCCCACAAAAAAGCCGACCCGCAGGTCGGCTTTTTTCATGGCGCTGACCCGTCCTGCCCAGGGTTGACACCTTTTCCCTCAAGAAAAGGCAAGTCAATGGAATCAAGCGTCAAACGCACCCAGCGGGACTACACGCTGGCTTTTAATGAGGTTCATCGGGCGTCTATTGCCGGCTTCAACACGCCGGCTATGTGTCTCTCTTAGGTGTCAGCCTAGGGCAGGACGGGTCACGAGCGCCAGGTCCGGCTTCAGCCGAAGTTCTTCGCTGCGAAGTCCCAGTTGGCCAGCTTGGCCAGGAAGGTCTCGACGAACTTCGGGCGCATGTTGCGGTAGTCGATGTAGTACGCGTGTTCCCACACGTCGACCGTCAGCAGCGCGGTGTCGGCGGTGGTCAGCGGCGTGCCGGCGGCGCCGGTGTTCACGATGTCCACCGAACCGTCGGCCTTCTTCACGAGCCAGGTCCAGCCCGAACCGAAGTTGCCCACGGCCGACTTCACGAAGGCTTCCTTGAAGGCGTCGTAGCTGCCCCACTTGGCGTCGATGGCCTTGGCCAATGCGCCCGTCGGTGCGCCGCCGCCTTGCGGCTTCATGCAGTTCCAGAAGAAGGTGTGGTTCCAGATCTGCGCGGCGTTGTTGTAGATGCCGCCGCTGGACTTCTTGATGATCTCTTCGAGCGTCATCGCTTCGAATTCGGTGCCCTTTTGCAGGTTGTTCAGGTTCACCACGTAGGCGTTGTGGTGCTTGCCGTGGTGGAACTCGAGCGTTTCCTTCGAATATTCGGGAGCCAGTGCGTCGATGGCGTACGGCAGGGGTGGGAGCACATGTTCCATGATTTTTTCTCGTGGGTTGGTTGTGGGGAATGAAGGATTCTAGGAAGTAATCATTGAGGCCGCGTCGGACGTGTTCCCGTTGCGCCGCCGGGCGTCACGGTCAGATCGACCGAGCCATCCGAAAGGCGCGCGACCACGGCATCGCCGGCCTGCAGGCTGCCTGCGCTGACGACCGCGCGGCCCTCGCCGTCGGTCAACAAGGCGTAGCCACGCTGCAGCACCAAGGCCGGATCGAGCAGCCGCAGGCGCAGGGCCACGCGTTCGAGCCGCTCGCGGCGCTGCGTCAGCGCTCGCGTGAACTTCGCGGAAAAATCGGTGCCGATGGCCTGCGGCACCTGCGCCAGGCGCTCGCGGCGCGACAGCACCGCGTAGTGCAGCCGCTGCGCGTGATGCGCCAGCCGCAGCTGCTGGCGCGCCACCAGCCCCGAGGGACGGCCCAGCCGCGCAGCCGCCTGGTCCAGCCGTTGGCCGAGCACGTCGAGTCGCCCGCCCAGGGCATCGCCGAGCCGTTCGTCGAGCAGATCGAGCGCGCCGAGCCACAGGTCGCGCGGCGCGCTGACAAGTTCCGCGGCGGCCGTCGGCGTCGGTGCGCGCAGGTCGGCACAGAAGTCGGCAATGGTGAAATCGGTTTCGTGCCCCACGCCGCTGATCACTGGCACGGGACTCTGCACGATGGTCCGTGCCAGCGTTTCGTCGTTGAAAGCCCAGAGGTCCTCGATCGAGCCGCCACCACGCACCAGCAGGATCACGTCGACGGCCGGTTCCAGCGTATAGAGCGACTGTAAGGCGCGCACCAGTTCGGCTGGCGCATTGGCGCCCTGCACGGCCGCCGGGGCCAGCACCACGGGGATGTGGGGCACGCGCCGCCGCAACGCGGTCACGACGTCATGCAGCGCTGCAGCGCCCAGCGAGGTGACGACGCCCACGGCACGCGGCATGGACGGCAGCGCCCGCTTGCGCGCCGGATCGAACAGGCCCTCGGCTTCGAGACGCGCCTTGCGCTGCAGGAACTGCTCGAACAGCGCGCCCTGCCCCGCGCGCCGCAGGCTTTCGACCACCAGTTGCAGATCGCCGCGCGGCTCATACACCGCCAGTCGGCCGCGCACCTCGACCTGGTCGCCGTCGCGCGGCGCGAAGTCGAGCAGGCCCGCTGCGCGGCGGAACATCGCGCAGCGCAGCTGACCGGACTCGTCCTTGAGCGAGAAATAGCAATGACCGCTCGATGCGCGCGAGAAACCCGAGATTTCCCCGCGCACCGAGACCGGGTTGAAGCGCGCATCGAGCGCATCGGCCACCGCGCGGCACAACGCGCCCACAGCCCACACACGCGGCCCGGGCGCTGCATTCGGTTCCCTGAAGCTCATCGCGCCCCTCCGCCACCGAGCGCCACTCTTCCACAACGGGCGCTGCGTCCCCCACTTTGGAGGGGTATGGTGGAACAGATGCACGAGTTCTCGTGCAAGCTGTTGATTTCATTAAAAAAAGTGCTGCTCAAAATTCAATCGATCTAACGGAAAGCCCGTCCCATGCGGGTTCGGAGACATGGCGCCACGGGTTAATCACAAAGTTATCCACAGAATCTGTGCGTCCTTGCCGACACGCAAACAAGCCGCGAGCCGATGGTGGCTCGGTGGATAATCGCCGCGCATTTGCAGTCTACGGGCCGGAGGATTTTCTTGTTTTCCATCATTGTTGCCGCGGGCTGGCCAATCTGGCCATTGCTCGCCTGTTCGGTCATCGCACTCGCGCTGGTCATTGAACGTTTCACCAGCCTCAAGACCCTCAAGGTCCTGCCGCCGAAGCTGCTGGACGAAACCATCACCGTGTCACGCGGCGCGGTTCCCGGCCCGGATGTCGTGACCAAACTCGAAAGCAACTCGATGCTCGGCCAGGTGCTGGCCGCCGGCCTGCGCGCGCTGAACGCCAACCCGCGCTGCACCGAAGAAGACCTGCGCGCCGCCATGGAGGCCTCGGGCCGCACCGTGGCGCACAGGCTGGAGCGCTACCTGCCGGCACTGGCCACCATCGCCTCGGCGGCGCCGCTGCTCGGCCTGCTGGGCACGGTGATCGGCATGATCGAAATCTTCGGCTCGCAGTCGCCCGGCAGCGGTGCGGTCGGCTCGGGCAACCCGGCGCAGCTGGCGCACGGCATCTCGATCGCCCTGTACAACACGGCCTTCGGCCTGATCGTGGCCATTCCGACGCTGATCTTCTGGCGCTACTTCCGCAGCCGCGTCGACGAGTACCTGCTGAACCTCGAACTTTCGGGCGAGCGCTTCGCGCGCCACCTGAACGCACTGCGCAAATGAGCTCGCGGGGCCGCATGCAGTTTCGCCACGGCGCGCGCGACGAGCCGGAGATCAACCTGATCCCGTTCATCGACGTGCTGCTGGTCGTGCTGATTTTCCTGATGCTGTCGACCACCTACAGCAAGTTCACCGAAATGCAGCTGCGGCTGCCGACCGCGGACGTCGAAGCCCAGCGCGACTACCCGAAAGAGGTGATCGTGGCGGTGTCGGCCGATGGCCGCTACGTGATCAACAAGTCGCCGCTTGCGGACCGCAGCGTCGACACCGTCGCCGCCGCGCTTGGCGCCGCTGCCACCGGCGGCAAGGACAGCGTCGTGATCATCAGCGCCGATGCGGCCAGCCCGCACCAGGCCGTGGTGACGGTGATGGAGGCCGCGCGCCGCGCCGGCCTGATGCAGATCACCTTCGCCGCCCAGTCGACGGCCCAGGCCGGTCACTGAGTGTCGACTGGCGCGCGGCTGCAGGATGCCTGGCTGCGCCGCGGTGCGCTGGCCTGCCTTCTGTGGCCGCTGTCGCAGGTCTACGGCGCCCTCTTCGCGCTGCGGCGCGCCTTCTACCGATGGGATTGGCAGAAGACCGGGCGCGCACCGGTTCCCGTGATCGTGGTCGGCAACGTGATCGCGGGCGGCGCAGGCAAGACACCGGTCGTGATGGCCGTCGTGCGCCATCTGCAGGCGCGCGGGCTGCATGTGGGCGTGGTGTCGCGCGGCTATGGCCGGCGAACCGACGACTGCCGCGAAGTCCTGGGCGGCAGCGATCCGCAGGACGTCGGCGACGAGCCCGCGCTGATCCACCATGCGACCGGCGCGCCCGTCTTCGTGGCCCGGCAGCGCATCGAGGCCGCACGCGCCCTGCTCGAGCGGCACCCGGCCACCCAAGTCATCGTCAGCGACGACGGCCTCCAGCATCTGGCGCTGGCCCGCGACATCGAGATCTGCGTATTCGACGACCGCGGCGTCGGCAACGGCTGGCTGCTGCCCGCCGGCCCCTTGCGTGAGCCGTGGCCGCGCCGCTGCGACCTGCTGCTGCACAGCGGCGAGCGGCCCGCCTTCGCCGGCGGCTACACCGCCACCCGCGAACTGGCGCCGTATGCCCTCGCAAGGGACGGCCGTCGCATCCCGCTGGACACGCTTGCCGGCCAGCCCGTGATCGCGCTCGCCGCCATCGCGCGGCCGGAAGCCTTCTTCACGATGCTGCGCGCACGGGGCCTGACGCTCGCGGACACCTTCGCGCTGCCCGACCACCACGACTTCAGCGATTGGCAACGCCCGGCCGGCCCCGCACTGCCCCTCATCTGCACCGAAAAAGACGCCGTCAAGCTGTGGCACCAAGCGCCCGATGCGCTCGCCGTGCCGCTGCACTTCGAACCCTCGCCGGCGTTCTTCGCCGCCCTCGACGCAAAGCTATCATCGCTCGATGGATACCAAGCTGCTTGAACTGCTCGTCTGCCCCGTCACCAAGGGCCCGCTGACCTGGAACGCCGAGAAGCAGGAGCTCTGCTCGCGCAGCGCACGGCTCGCCTACCCGGTGCGCGACGGCATCCCGGTGCTGCTCGAGAACGAGGCCCGCACACTGTCCGACGAAGAGCTGGGCCTGTGACCTTCACCGTTCTGGTGCCGGCCCGGCTGGCTTCGACGCGACTTCCCAACAAACCGCTGGCAGACATTGCCGGCCTGCCGATGGTCGTGCGCGTGGCGCACCGCGCGCGCCAGTCCGGCGCCCTTCGCGTGGTGGTGGCCGGCGACGACGAGTCCATCATCGAGGCCTGCCAGGCGCACGGCGTCGAGGCCCTGCTGACCCGACAGGACCACGCCAGCGGCACCGACCGCTTGGCCGAAGCTTGCGAGCAGCTCGGACTCGACGGCGACGCGATCGTCGTCAACGTGCAGGGCGACGAACCGCTGATCGACCCCGCGCTCATCGATGCCGTGGCCGCCACGCTGGCCACCCATCCGCAGGCCGCGATGAGCACCGCGGTCCACGCGATCGACTCGCTGGCCGATTTCATGAATCCGAACGTCGTGAAGGCCGTGCTCGATGCGCAAGGCCATGCGCTCTATTTCAGCCGTGCACCGATCCCCTGGTGGCGCGACGGTTCTTCGGGCGGCGCGGCACCCTCGGTGCTGCCCAGCCCCGCACCACTGCGCCACATCGGCATCTACGGCTATCGCGCAGGCTTCGTGCGGCAATTTCCATTGCTGTCGCCTGCGCCTGTCGAAGCCACTGAAGCGCTCGAACAGCTGCGCGCGCTGTGGCACGGACACCGCATCGCGGTGCATGTGAGCGATGTCGCCCCAGGCCCCGGGATCGACACGCCCGAAGACCTGGCGCGCGTGCGTGCGGTCTTCGCGGCCGGCTCGCCTGCGTGAACGGCCCGCCGCCCCGAGGGGAACGGCGGTAATTTGTCACGGGCACGCATGCTATCCTCGACGCAATTCCGCCTCGGCGCGCCTGAGGGTGCGCATGGGGCGCGACACAAAATCTAAGAACCTTCCGAGGACACCATGAGACTTATTTTGCTGGGCGCGCCCGGGGCAGGCAAAGGCACGCAAGCGACCTTCATCTGCCAGAAATACGGCATTCCCCAAATCTCGACCGGCGACATGTTGCGCGCCGCCGTCAAGGCAGGCACCCCCCTCGGGCTGCAGGCCAAGACGATCATGGACTCGGGTGCACTGGTCAGCGACGACCTGATCATCAACCTCGTGAAGGAACGCATCGCGCAGCCCGACTGCAACGACGGCTTCCTGTTCGACGGCTTCCCGCGCACCATTCCGCAGGCCGACGCGATGAAGGCGGCCGGCGTCAAGCTCGACTACGTGCTCGAGATCGATGTGCCCTTCGGCGACATCATCGAACGCATGAGCGGTCGCCGCTCGCATCCGGCATCGGGCCGCACCTACCACGTCAAGTTCAATCCGCCGAAGGTGGAAGGCAAGGACGACGTGACCGGTGAAGAGCTGATCCAGCGCGAAGACGACAAGGAAGAAACCGTGCGCAAGCGGCTCGACGTCTACAGCCAGCAGACCCGTCCGCTGGTCGATTACTACTCGGCCTGGGCCAAGACTGACCCGGTCGCCGCGCCGAAGTACCGCGCCATCCAGGGCGTGGGCACGGTCGACGAGATCACGCAGCGCGCGCTTGCCGCGCTGAACAGCTGATCCGTCAGCCTTCTTAGCCGCCCTCCGACTCCGGCAGGGCGGCCACTCCCAAGAGTTCCAGCACCAGCGCGACCCGCGCCTTCACCGGCGTGAGTGCGCCTGCATCCCGCAGCCCGTCACCGGGCTTCGGCAGGATGCGTCCGTTCGTGCAGCGCGTGGCGCGCAGCACCGCCACGCCAGTGGCTTGCGCCTTCAGCGCCGCGGCTTCCAGCGCGTGGTGCACAGTGCCATTGCCGGTCGCGGCCACGACCAGCCCACGCAAGGGCTCGGCCGACGGAAGCAGGAGCGCTTCGACGATCGCACCGCTCGCGCCCGCATGGCTCATGACGATCTCGACGCGAGGCCACGGCTTCGACACGGCCTCCAGCCTTGAAGCATCGAGCGACGCCCCCTGCGGCCACGCGCGAACGCGCCGCACCTCGCCCTCTTCCACATAGCCGACAGGCCCCGCATCGCCCGACGCGAAAGCATCGAGGCGGTAGGTGTGCACCTTCTGCACGTCGAGGCCGCTGTGGACCGCGCCCGCGCACACCACCGTCACACCCTGCGCGCCCGCCATTGAAGCCACCGCGAGCGCATCGCGCACGTTCTGCGGACCATCGGGCGACAGGGCCGTCGCCGGACGCATCGCGCAGGTCAGCACCACCGGCTTTGTCGGCATCAGCACGGCGTGCAGGAAGAAGGCGGTTTCCTCCAGCGTGTCGGTGCCGTGCGTGACCACGATGCCCGCCACGTCGGGCTGCGCCAGCCAATGCGCGCAGCGCGCGGCCAGCTGGCGCCAGGTGTCGGCGTCCATGTCCTTGCTGTCGAGCTGCCCGACCTGCTCCGCCACCAGCGTCACGCCCGTCGGTGCCTCGATGCCGCCCAGCAGGTCCGCCACCCCCACCTGCCCCGCGGTGTAGCCGATGTTGTCGCCGCTGCTGGCGGCCTTGCCGGCAATGGTGCCGCCGGTGCCCAGCACCACCACGCGGCGCGTCTCGGACAAAGAGGAATGAGTCATAGCTTGTCAACTTTTGAAAACTGGTTAAAAATACAGGTACTGGATATCTAGCCAGTGCCGCAAGGAAACCACTATGCAGTTCGCAGTGAAGCTTACCGCCCGCCAGCAGCAGATCCTGGACCTGATCCAGGCCGCCATCGCACGCACCGGTGCGCCGCCGACGCGCGCCGAAATCGCCAACGAGCTGGGCTTCAAGTCGGCCAACGCCGCCGAAGAGCACCTGCAGGCCCTGGCCCGCAAGGGCGTCATCGAACTCGTCAGCGGCACCTCGCGCGGCATCCGCCTCAAGGGCGATGCGCTGCGCTCGCTCCACGAAACGCGCCACCGCGAAGGCAACCAGTTCTCGCTCTCGCTGCCCGGCATGGCCCAGCTCGCGCTGCCGCTCATCGGCCGTGTGGCGGCGGGTTCGCCCATCCTTGCGCTAGAGCACGTCGACCAGACCTACTACGTCGAGAACACGCTGTTCCAGCGCCAGCCCGACTACCTGCTCAAGGTGCGCGGCATGTCGATGCGCGACGCCGGCATCATGGACGGCGACCTGCTCGCCGTGCAGGCCACCAAGGAAGCGCGCAACGGCCAGATCGTGGTGGCACGCCTGGGCGAAGAAGTCACCGTGAAGCGCCTGAAGCGCAACAAGCAGGTGATCGAGCTGCACGCCGAGAACCCCGACTACCCGACCATCATCGTCCAGCCCGGCGAGCCCTTCGAAATCGAAGGCCTCGCAGTCGGCCTCATCCGCAACACCATGCTGATGTAGGCCCGGGGCCTGCTGCTGCCCACGAGCAGCAGCACCTCATCCGGCCGCGACAGGTGGCGGGCGTATGGCGTGAAGTCGCCATCACCCTGTTGCGGCCGATTCAAGAAATCCTGCCTGTGTTCAACCTCATACTTTTTTGGAGTTCACATGGGAATCGCCCTCCTCGCCATCGCCGACTTCTGGTCGCCCCTGCAATCGCTGGCCACCCGCTGGATGCCCGCCCGCCGCCCGTCGCGCGGTGACAGTGGTGACGCTGCCGCCGGCCTGCGCTACGTGTCGGTCCGCCCGGCCTGCACGGCACGCGCCATCGGCAGCCCGACGCCGGCCAGCTCGCCTTCCGCTGCTGCCACGCCGGCCCGTCCGCTGCGCGTGGTCCGCGTGGTCGACCGCCAAGGCTCGCAGCGCGGCTGTGCCAACCGGGTCGTGATTTCCGGCCGCATGGCTGATGTGTGTGCCGAACTCGACCGGCTCGCCGCACTGGAAGCGGCGGAAACCGGGAGCGGCACGCCCCGCCCCGGCCACCTGCACTGAGAAAGTGCGAACAAACCCGCCGTGTCTGCGGGAGCCGCGTGCTCCGTACGCGCACGGTGGGTTCACCCCCAACGGTCTGGCACAGGCCGTCCGGACGCCATCTGGCACCGGGTATCCAAACGTTCACACGTGCGACGTGCCGATGCTGCGAGGCACAATGGCATGCCATGAACATTGTGATCCTCGACGACTACCAGGACGCCGTGCGCAAGCTGCAGTGCGCTGCCAAGCTGGACGCGTACGCCGCCAAGGTCTACACCAACACGGTCAAGGGCATCGGCCAACTGTCGGTTCGCCTCAAGGATGCGGACGTCATCGTGCTCATCCGCGAGCGCAGCCAGATATCCCGCCAACTGATCGAGAAGCTGCCCAAGCTCAAGCTGATCTCCCAAACCGGCCGCGTCGGCGGCCACATCGACGTCACGGCCTGCACCGAACGCGGTGTGGCGGTGGCCGAAGGCTCGGGTTCGCCGCAGGCGCCCGCCGAACTCACCTGGGCGCTGATCATGGCGGCCATGCGCCGCCTGCCGCAGTACATCAGCAACCTCAAGCACGGGGCCTGGCAGCAGTCGGGCCTCAAGTCGGCGTCGATGCCGCCGAATTTCGGCATGGGCTCGGTGCTCAAGGGCAAGACGCTGTGCATCTGGGGCTACGGCCGCATCGGCCAGCTGGTGGCCCGTTACGGGCAGGCCTTCGGCATGCAGGTCGTGATCTGGGGCCGCGAGGCCAGCTGCGCCAAGGCGCGCTCCGACGGCTTCCAGGTGGCACAGAACCGCCACGAATTCTTTGCCGCGGCCGACGTGCTGTCGGTGCACCTGCGGCTCAACGAGGACACCCAGGGCCTCATCAAGCTCGAAGACCTCTCCCGCATGAAGCCGACGGCGCTGTTCGTCAACACGTCGCGCGCCGAGCTGGTGGAGGCCGATGCCCTGCTGGCCGCACTCAACCGTGGACGCCCCGGGTTGGCGGCCATCGACGTGTTCGAGAGCGAACCGCCGCTGCAGGGCCATGCACTGCTGCGTCTCGAGAACTGCATCTGCACGCCGCACATCGGCTACGTCGAGCAGGAAAGCTACGAAAGCTACTTCGGCCAGGCGTTCGACAACGTCGTGAGCTACATCAATGGCAATCCCACGAACATCGTGAATCCAGGCGCACTGCAGGTTCGCCGGTGAGTTCATGAGCCGGCCCGCGCCACGGGGCGCGCTCTGGGCGCTGCTGGCCGGCAATTTCGTGATCGGCACGGGCGTGATGGTCGTGCCCGGCACCCTCAATGAAATCAGCGTCTCGCTGGCGATCAAGGTCGCCACGGCGGGCCAGCTGATCACTGCAGCCGCCTTCGTGATGTGCCTGGGCGCCCCGCTGCTGGCCGCCGCGGTCGCCGGTTGGGACCGCCGCAAGCTGCTGGCCCTCACCCTGCTCTGGTACGCCGCGTGGCACGTGGTTGCGGCGCTCATGCCCAGCTTCGGCGCGCTGCTGCCGGTGCGCATGCTCACGGTGATCGCGCCGGCCATCTTCACGCCCCAGGCCGCCGCCTGCGCCGGCATGCTGGTGCCGCCCGAGCAGCGCGGGCGCGCCGTGACCTTCGTCTTTCTTGGCTGGTCGGTGGCCTCGGTGCTGGGCCTGCCGATCGGCGCGCTGATCGGCGGTCACCTGGGCTGGCGCATGGCCTTCATGGCCATCGCAGCGCTCAGCGTCGTGAGCGCCGCCTCGGTGTGGCTCACACTGCCCAACGGCATCCGGCCCGCCGCGCTCACGGCCGCGGCCTGGTCGCGCGTGCTGCGCAGCCCGGTGCTGATGGGCATCGTGTCGGTCACGGCGCTGCAGGGCGTGGGCCAGTTCGTGCTGTTCAGCTATTTCGGCCCGCTGCTCAAGCAGGGCTTCGGCGCCGACGCCAACACGCTGAGCCTGATGTGGGCGCTGTTCGGCGCCTTCGGCCTGCTGGGCAACATGGTGGTGAGCCGCTACATCGACCGCGTCGGCGCCGGGCGCATGGTGCTGCTGACGACCGGGCTGATCGCGCTGAGCCTGCTGCTGTGGCCGCTGGCCAGCACGCTGGCCTGGCTCGCCGTGGTGCTCGTGCCCTGGGGCTTGGGCTGCTTTGCCACCAACTCTTCCCAGCAGGCGCGGCTGGTGGGGCTGGCACCCGCCCTGGCGCCGGGCTCGGTGGCGCTCAACAGCTCGGGCATCTACATCGGCCAGGCGTTGGGCGCGGCGCTCGGCGGCTGGCTGCTGGCGAACGACGCCACCGAGTGGATGAGCCGGGTCGGTTTCACGCTGATGCTGCTGGCCATGGGCCTGAGCATCGCCATCGACCGCAGCCACCGCCCGGCCTGATTCCGATGCCCCGCGTAACACCCGGGGCGCGGGCCTCCCGCGAGATTGCAAAATCGGAGCTTTCGTCCGCGTCGCGCACCCGCGCCGGCGCGGCCGTCCCGGACACCCACCAACCCATGAGAACCTTGATCCCATGACAGTGAACTACCCCCGAATCGGCGTGATCGGCGCCGGCGCCATGGGGCGCGGCATCGCGCAGATCGCCGCCCAGGCCGGCAGCGAAGTGCTGCTGCTCGACAGCTTCGCAGGCGCCGCCGAGCGCGGCCGCGAGGCGCTCGCCGCCCAATGGAACAAGCTGCACGAAAAAGGCAAGATCGACGCCCCCACGCGCGACGCCTATGTGGCGCGCGTGAAGGCGGTCGACGGCATGCAGGCGCTCGCGGGCTGCGACCTCGTGGTCGAGGCCGTGGTCGAGAACCTCGAGGTCAAGCGCACGCTGTTCCGCGAGCTCGAAGACGTGGTCGCGCCCACCGCCACGCTGGTCACCAACACCTCGTCGCTGTCGGTCACCGCCATCGCGGCCGGCCTGCAGCACCCTGCGCGCTTTGCGGGCTTTCACTTCTTCAACCCCGTGCCGCTGATGAAGGTGGTCGAGGTGGTGGCGGGCTTCAAGACCTCGCCCGAGGTCTGCCAGCAGCTGGCCGGCTATGCCGCGCAAATGGGCCACAGCGCCGTGCAGGCGCAGGACACGCCCGGCTTCATCGTCAACCACGCGGGCCGCGGCTACGGCACGGAGGCGCTGCGCATCGTCGGCGAAGGCGTGACCGACTTCGTGACCATCGACCGCATCCTGAAGGACCAGGCGGGCTTTCGCCTCGGCCCGTTCGAGCTGCTCGACCTGACGGCGCTCGACGTGTCGCACCCGGTGATGGAGTCGATCTATCATCAGTACTTCGAAGAACCGCGCTTCCGCCCGAGCGTGATCACCGCGCAGCGCCTGGCCGCCGGCGCGCTGGGCCGCAAGACCGGCGAAGGCTTCTACCGCTACGACAACGGCGTGATGCAGCAGACGACCGAGGCACCGGCGCCCGTGGTCGAGGGCACGCCCGCGGTCTGGGTGTCGCCGCGCGCTGCGCGCCGCGCCGAGCTGTTGCGCCTGGTGAACACGCTGGGTGCGCAGATCGACACCGGCAGCGCCCCCGCACCGCAGTCGATCATCCTGGTCGCACCGCTGGGCTTCGACGTGACGACGGTCGCAGCCGTCGAGCGGCTGGACGCCACGCGCACCATCGGCATCGACATGCTGATCGACGACGCCGCCACCAAGCGCCGCGTGCTCGCCACCAACCCGGCCACCCGCCGCGACGTGCGTGACGCCGCGCACGCCCTCTTCGCGCGCGACGGCAAGGCCGTGAGCGTGATCCGCGACAGCGGCGGCTTCGTCACGCAGCGCGTGATCGGTGCCATCGTCAACATCGCCGCCGACATGTGCCAACAGCGCGTGTGCACGCCGGCCGACCTCGAGACCGCCGTGCAGCTGGGCCTGGGCTATCCGCGCGGCCCGCTCGCCATGGGCAACCTCTACGGGCCGACCAACATGCTCGAGGTGCTGTTCAACCTGCAGACGGTGTACGGCGACCCGCGCTATCGCCCGAGCCCGTGGCTGCGCCGCCGCGGCGCGCTGGGCCTGAGCCTGCTGCACGAAGAAGAATAAACAGACAGACAAAAACGAACAGGCACACACGCCATGACCGCCGAACTCAAGAGCACCAGCGAAGGCAGCACCATGGTGCTGACCATCGTCAACCCGACCCAGCGCAATGCGCTGGGCCCCGAGATCTATGCCGCCGGCATCGAGGCGCTGAACGGCGCCGAGAGCAGTGACGAGATCCGCAGCGTCGTCATCGTGGGCGAAGGCGCCTGGTTCTGCGCCGGCGGCTCGCTGCAGCGGCTGCTGGCCAACCGCCAGCTCGACCGCTCGGTGCAGGCCGAGAGCATCGAGGGCCTGCACAACTGGATCGACTCGATCCGCACCTTCCCCAAGCCGGTCATCGCGGCCGTCGAGGGTGCGGCGGCCGGCGCCGGCTTCTCGCTCGCGCTGGCCTGCGACTTCGTCGTGGCCGCGCGCGACGCCGTGTTCGCGGCCTCGTACAGCAACGTGGCGCTTTCGCCCGACGGTGGCCTCAGCTGGCACCTCGGGCAGGCGCTGCCGCGCCAGCTGGCGAGCGAATGGCTGATGAACGGCGAGCGCATCGCGGCCGCGCGCCTGCATGCCTTCGGCCTCGTCAACGAACTCACCGACAGCGGGCAGGCGCTGGCCGGGGCCATTGCCCTGGCCACCCGCCTGAACGCGCGCGCGCCCAATTCGCTGGCCAGCATCAAGGAGCTGCTGAGCGAAGCGCGCGGCGCCACGCTGGCCTCGCAGCTTTCGCAGGAGCGCGATCATTTCGTGCGCAACCTGCACCACACGAACGCGGGCATCGGCATCGCCGCGTTCCTCGACAAGACACCGCCACGCTACGAGTAACGCCTGACGGCGTCGCTCCCGTGACACCCCCCAGCTTTTCAGTCGCCGAGAGGACAGACCATGGACGACCCCATTCTTACCATCGAAGAACGTGAAGCGATCAACAGTGGTCGCTGGTTTTCTTCCCTATCTCCATCACTACGGCACGACATCCTCCGATGCGCCTTTGTCAAACGCTACAAGGACGGCGACCTGCTCGCCGCGCGCGGCGACCCGCCCGAGCACTGGATCGCCTGTGCCAAGGGGGCGTTGCGCGTGAGCTCGACCGCGGTGTCGGGCAAGCAGGTGACGCTGACCTACGTCGAGCCGGGCATCTGGTTCGGCGACGTGGCGATGTTCGACGGGGAACGTCGCACGCACGACACGTACTCGCACGGCGACACCACCGTGCTGTGCGTGGCGCGGGCCGACTTCCAGAAAATTCTGGCCACGCACGTCGAGCTGTACGAAGCGCTGATGCGGCTGCAGGCACGCCGCATCCGCACACTGTTCGGACTGGTGGAAGACCTCAACACCCTGCCCTTGCGCGCACGCCTGGCCAAGCAGCTCATTCACCTGGTGCGCAGCTACGGCGTGCCCAGCCTGGACGACGGCAGCCAGACGCGCATCGGCCTGCAACTGGCGCAGGAAGAACTCGCGCAGCTGCTCGGCGCCTCGCGCCAGCGCGTCAACCAGGAACTCAAGACGATGGAGCGCGAGGGCACCATCCGGATCGAGCCGGCCGGACTGGTCGTGCTGGACCGCTCGGCGCTGATGCAAATCTCCGTAGCAGACAACTAAAAGAATCGACATGAGCCAGGACTTCTCCAGTTTCATCGGCACCCGTGCGGTGTCCCAACAGCACACCTTCGACGTGGACGCGCTCGCGGCCTGGCTCGAAAAGAACCTCGAGGGCTTCCAGGGTCCGTTGACGGTCGAGATGTTCAAGGGCGGACAGTCCAACCCGACCTACAAGCTCGTCACGCCCACGCAGAGCTACGTGATGCGCGCCAAGCCCGGCCCGGTCGCCAAGCTGCTGCCCTCGGCCCATGCGGTCGAGCGCGAGTTCAAGGTCATGAGCGGCCTGCAGGGCACCGATGTGCCCGTGCCCCGCATGTACTGCCTGTGCGAAGACGAGGCCATCATCGGCCGCGCCTTCTACATCATGGAGTTCATGCAGGGTCGCGTGCTGTGGGACCAGTCGCTGCCCGGCTTCAGCAACGCCGAGCGCGCCGCCTACTACGACGAGATGAACCGCGTCATTGCGGCGCTGCACACGGTCGACTTCGCTGCGCGCGGCCTGGGCGACTACGGCAAGCCCGGCAACTACTTCGACCGCCAGATCGGCCGTTGGAGCAAGCAGTACAAGGCCTCGGCCGATGGCGCCGGCGAACTGTCGCAGCCCATCGAGGCCATGGAGCGCCTGATCGACTGGCTCCCGGCCCACATGCCGGCAAGCGCACGCGACGAGACCAAGGTCTCGATCGTGCATGGCGACTACCGCCTGGACAACGTGATGTTCCACGCCACCGAGCCGCGGATCATCGCGGTGCTCGACTGGGAACTCTCCACGCTGGGCCATCCGCTGGCCGACTTCAGCTACCACTGCATGTCGTGGCACATGCCTCCCACCACCGGCCGCGGCATCGGCGGCGTGGACGTGGCGGCGCTGGGCATTCCCACCGAGAGCGAGTACATCCGCCGCTACTGCGAGCGCACGCGCATCAGCACGCCCGAGGCGCTGGCGCCCGACTGGAATTTCTACCAGGCCTACAACCTGTTCCGCATGGCTGCCATCCTGCAGGGCATTGCGAAACGGGTCGAAGCCGGTACCGCATCGAGCGAGCAAGCCGTGGCGTCCGCCCGTGGCGCACGGCCGATGGCCGAGATGGCCTGGCAATTTGCCCAAAAGGCATAGCCAGCCCTCCCCCTTAACCCCACCAGGAGACAGCATGGATTTCGAATATTCGGCCAAAACCAAGGAGCTTCAGAAGCGCGTTCTCGCGTTCATGGAAGACCACATCTACCCGGCCGAAGCCGAGTACAGCGCCGAACTGGCCGCCAACACGGTCGCCGGCAAGCGCTGGAGCGCCCTGCAGACCGTCGAGAAGCTCAAGGCCAAGGCCAAGGCTCAAGGCCTGTGGAACCTGTTCCTGCCGGTCGACAGCGCCTCGGCTTCGGGCTATGAGGGCGCGGGCCTGACCAACCAGGAATACGCCCCGCTGGCCGAGATCATGGGCCGGGTGCCATGGGCGTCGGAAGCCTTCAACTGCTCCGCGCCGGACACCGGCAACATGGAAACCATTGCCCGCTACGGCTCGGAAGAGATCAAGGCGCGCTGGCTCAAGCCGCTGCTCGAAGGCGAGATCCGCTCGGCCTTCGCCATGACCGAACCCGACGTCGCCTCCAGCGATGCCACCAACATCGCCACGCGCATCGAGCGCCAGGGCGACGAGTACGTCATCAACGGCCACAAGTGGTGGATCTCCGGTGCCGCCGACCCGCGCTGCGCCGTGTTCGTCACCATGGGCAAGACCGATCCCGAAGCGCCCAAGCACTCGCAGCAGAGCATGGTCATCGTGCCGGCCGACACCAAGGGCATCCGCATCGTGCGCCCGCTCAACGTGATGGGCTACGACGACGCGCCGCACGGCCACGTCGAGATGCACTTCGAAAACGTGCGCGTGCCCGTCGGCAACATCCTGCTGGGCGAAGGCCGCGGCTTCGAGATCGCCCAAGGTCGCCTTGGCCCCGGACGCATCCACCACTGCATGCGCTTGATCGGCCTGGCCGAGCGCGCGCTCGAGCTGATGTGCAAGCGCGCCTCGTCGCGCGTGGCCTTCGGCAAGACCGTCGCCTCGCAGACCGTCACGCAGGAACGCATCGCCGAAGCGCGCTGCAAGATCGACATGGCCCGCCTGCTCACGCTGAAGGCCGCGTGGCTGATGGACGTGGCCGGCAACAAGGTCGCGCGCACCGAGATCGCCATGATCAAGGTGGTGGCACCCACCATGGCCTGCCAGGTCATCGACTGGGCCATGCAGGTCCACGGCGGCGGTGGCATGTGCGACGACTTCCCGCTGGCCTCGGCCTATGCGCAGGCCCGCACGCTGCGCTTTGCCGACGGTCCGGACGAAGTGCACCGCAACGCGATCGCCAAGTGGGAGCTGGGCAAGTACGCCGCCGACAAGTCGGGCGCTACCGCCGACGCGCCTGTCACGCGCTTCTGATTGGTACTGTCTTCCCCCCTCTCCCCTCGGGGAGAGGGTTGGGGTGAGGGCCGACGGCGATGAATTCGCCTCGGCCCTTTTTCTTTGTCAGAGCTTCTTCTGCAGGAAGACGGCGTGGCCGAATTCCGGGTCGAGCTGGTAGCTGACGAAGCCCTCGCGCTCGTAGCTGCGCAGCGCGGGCGCATTGCCCGACAGCACCTCGAGCGTGAGCTTGCAGGCGCCGCGCCGATGAGCCTCTTGCTCCACCAGCGCAAACATCTGCTGCGCCACGCGCTGGCCGCGGTGGCTGGCGCGCACGACCACGTCGTGCACATTCACCAGCGGCTGGCAGGCGAAGGTCGAAAAACCTTCGATGCAGTTGATCAGACCCACGGGCGTGTCGCCGTCGAAGGCCAGCACGCTGAACGCCTGCGGACGCGCCGCGAGTGCGGCAGGCAGGCCTTCGCGCACCGACGCCGGCAGCGGCGTTCCACCGCCGGCAGGATCGCGTGCGTAGCTGTCGAGCAGCTCGACCACGGCCGCAGCCTGCAGCGGATCGCGGTAGTCGGCCATGCGCGTTTCGATGCGGCCCGCCGTCGTCATGCGGCGGGCTTGAGCGTGGCCGCGAGGCGCTCGGCGCAAGACTGCGACTGCTTGGCGTCGCGCGCCTCGACCATCACGCGCACCAGGGGCTCGGTGCCGCTCGCGCGGATGAGCACGCGGCCTGCGTCGCCCAGCTCGGCTTCGATGCGCTTGGTTTCACTGGCGAGCGCTGTGTTGCTCTTCCAGTCCTGCCCGGGCGCGAGGCGCACGTTGATGAGCGTCTGCGGGAACAGCGTGACGCCTTCAAGCAGCTGTGCCACCGTCTTGCCGCTGCGCACGCAGGCCTGCAGCACCTGCAGCGCGCTCACGATGCCGTCGCCCGTGGTGTGGCGGTCGAGCGCCAGCAGATGGCCGGAGCCCTCGCCGCCGAGCAGCCAGCCGCGCTTGTCGAGCTCTTCGAGCACGTAACGGTCGCCGACCTTGGCGCGCACGAACTCGATGTCCTGTGCGCGCAGAGCCATCTCGACGGCCTTGTTGGTCATCAACGTGCCGACCACGCCTACCGGCTTTTCGCCGCGCGCAATGCGCTCGGCCACCATCAGGTAGAGCAACTCGTCGCCGTTGAACAGGCGGCCGCTGGCATCGACCAGCTGCAGCCGGTCGGCATCGCCGTCCAGCGCAATGCCGTAGTCGGCCTTCTGCGCAATCACCGTGGCGACCAGCGCCTCGGGATGCGTGGCGCCGAAGCCCTTGTTGATGTTGAGCCCGTCAGGCGCACAGCCGATGCTCGTGACGTCCGCCCCTAGTTCGTGGAACACGTTCGGCGCCACCTGGTAGGCCGCGCCGTGGGCCGCATCGACCACCAGCTTCATGCCGCGCAGCGACAGGTCGTTGGCGAAGGTGCTCTTGCAGAACTCGATGTAGCGGCCGTCCGCGTCGTTGAGGCGGCGGGCCTTGCCCAGATTGGCCGAGTCGACCCAGACCGGCTCTTCTTCGAGCGCGGCCTCGACGGCCAGCTCCCAGGCGTCGTCGAGCTTGGTGCCCTGCGCGCTGAAGAACTTGATGCCGTTGTCGGGAAAGGCGTTGTGGCTGGCGCTGATCACCACGCCCAGGCTGGCGCGCTGGGCGCGCGTGAGGTACGCCACGCCCGGCGTGGGCAGCGGGCCGAGCAGCACCACGTCGACGCCAGCGGAATTGAAGCCCGACTCGAGCGCCGACTCGAGCATGTAGCCCGAGATGCGGGTGTCCTTGCCGATCAGCACCGTGGGGCGGGCCTGGGTTTTCTTGAGCACGCGGCCGACGGCGTGTGCGAGGCGCAGCACGAAGTCGGGGGTGATGGGCGATTGGCCGACCGTGCCGCGGATGCCGTCGGTGCCGAAGTATTTACGGGTCATTTGCTGTTATTGCTCTTGTTGTGAAGTTCGTTGCTGCTGCGGTGCTTCTGCGCGCATGGCACGCCATACGGCGAGGGCGGCGACGGTGTCGCGCACGTCGTGCACCCGCACGACCGCTGCACCCCGGTCCACGGCCAGCACGGCGGCTGCCACGCTGGGCACGGTACGCCCGGACGCATTGTCGATGCCCGTGACCGCCCCGATGGAGGACTTGCGGGACCAACCTAGCAACAAGGGGTAACCAGCCGCCAACAATTCCCGCTGCCGACCGAGGAGTGCGAAGTTCTGCGCCACGCTCTTGCCGAAGCCGACACCCGGATCGAGCGTGATGCGCGCGGGGTCGATGCCCAGGGCCTTCAGCGGCGCCAGCTGTTCGTCCCAGAAAGCCAGCACCTCGGGAATCACGTCGCCCTGCATCGGCAACGCCTGCATGGTCTGCGGATCGCGGTGCATGTGCATCAGGCAGATGCCGCAGGTCGGATGCGCCGCCACCACCTCGCGCGCGCCCGGCTGGCGCAGCGCCCAGATGTCGTTGACGATGTCCGCGCCCAGGTCGAGCACGGCCCGCATCACCTCGGGCTTGTAGGTGTCGATGGACAACGGCACGTTCAGCTTCACGGCCTCGCGCACCACGGGCAGTACGCGCGCCAGTTCGGCGTCGAGCGGCACGGCGGGGCTGCCGGGGCGGGTCGATTCACCGCCGATGTCGAGGATGTCGGCGCCCTCCTTCAGCAACTGCTCGCAATGCGCCAGCGCAGTGCTTGTGGACGCATGCGCGCCACCGTCGGAAAAGGAATCGGGCGTGACGTTGACGATGCCCATCACGCGCGGCTGCGCGAGGTCGATCGTGAAGCGCGAGGTCTGCCAGACAGCAGTTGCCGTCTTGTTCATGCGGCGCTCCCATGGAAAACGGGGCCAGAGGCCCCGTTGTTGCTTGATTGCAAGCCCACCTCAGGCCGCAGTGGGCGCCGGGTCCGTCGTGACGGCCGGCGTGCCACCACTGCCGCCGCTGCCCGAAGGCGGAATGCGCGGCGTCCAGTCCTTGGGCGGACGCGGTGCGCGGCCGGCCATGATGTCGTCGAGCTGTTCGCTGTCGATGGTTTCCCACTCGAGCAGCGCCTTCGCCATCGCGTGCATCTTGTCGCTGTTCGCTTCGATAAGGCCGCGCGCCAGGGCGTACTGCTCGTCGATGATGCGGCGCACTTCGCCGTCGACCTTTTCCATGGTCTGCTCGCTCATGTTCGTGGTCTTGGTGACCGAACGACCCAGGAACACTTCGCCTTCGTTCTCGGCGTAGACCATCGGGCCCAGCGCATCGGTCATGCCGTAGCGCGTGACCATGTCGCGGGCGATGGAGGTCGCGCGTTCGAAGTCGTTGCTGGCGCCGGTGGTCATCTGGTGCATGAACACTTCTTCAGCGATGCGGCCACCGAACAGCATGCTGATCTGGTTCAGCATGTACTCGCGGTCGTAGCTGTAGCGGTCTTGCGCCGGCAGGCTCATGGTCACGCCCAGGGCGCGGCCACGCGGAATGATCGTGACCTTGTGGACCGGGTCGCACTTGGGCAGCAGCTTGCCGATGAGAGCGTGGCCAGACTCGTGGTAGGCCGTGTTGCGGCGCTCTTCCTCGGGCATGACCATGCTCTTGCGCTCGGGGCCCATGAAGATCTTGTCCTTGGCCTTCTCGAAGTCCTGCATCTCGACCACACGCGCATTGCGGCGGGCGGCCATCAGGGCGGCTTCGTTGCACAGGTTGGCCAGGTCGGCACCCGACATGCCGGGCGTGCCGCGGGCGATGACGCTCGGGTTCACGTCCTGGCCCAGCGGGACCTTGCGCATGTGCACGCCGAGGATCTGCTCACGGCCGCGGATGTCGGGCAGCGTGACATACACCTGACGGTCGAAACGGCCCGGGCGCAGCAGTGCGGCGTCGAGGATGTCGGGACGGTTGGTGGCAGCCACGACGATCACGCCGAGGTTGGTTTCGAAGCCGTCCATCTCGACCAGCATCTGGTTGAGGGTTTGCTCGCGCTCGTCGTTGCCGCCGCCCAGACCGGCGCCGCGCTGACGACCCACCGCATCGATTTCGTCGATGAAGATGATGCAGGGAGCGTTCTTCTTGGCGTTTTCGAACATGTCGCGCACACGGGCCGCGCCCACGCCGACGAACATTTCAACGAAGTCGGAACCCGAGATCGAGAAGAACGGCACCTTGGCTTCGCCGGCGATCGACTTGGCCAGCAGCGTCTTGCCGGTGCCCGGAGGGCCGACCAGCAGCAGGCCGCGCGGAATGCGGCCGCCGAGCTTCTGGAAGCGCTGCGGGTCTTTCAGGAAGTCGACGACTTCACGGACTTCTTCTTTCGCCTCGTCGCAGCCTGCGACGTCGGCGAAGGTGACCGTGTTGTTGTTCTCGTCCATCATGCGGGCCTTGCTCTTGCCGAAGCTGAACGCCCCGCCCTTGCCGCCGCCCTGCATCTGGCGCATGAAGTAGATCCAGACGCCGATCAGCAGCAGCATCGGGCCCCAGCTGACCAAAAGGGTCATGAGGAGCGAGCCTTCTTCGCGCGGCTTGACGTCGAACTTGACGCTGTGGTCGATCAGGTCGCCCACGAGGCCGCGGTCGAGGACCGTGGCGGTCGTGCGGATCTTGCGATCGTCATTGGTGACAGCGACGATTTCGCCGCCGCCGGCGCCTTCAGGAATGATGGCGCTCTTGATCTGGTTGTTGCGGACCTGGTCCAAAAACTCGGAATAGCTCACCGTTCCCGAGCCGACGCCACCGCGGGTGTCGAACTGCTTGAACACAGTGAACAACACCATGGCAATGACGAGCCATACGGCAACTTTGGAAAACCACTGATTGTTCAAACGAAGCTCCAGTCGAAAGCGCGTGACGGGAATATGAAATACGCGCTGAGGGTACGCAATTGCGCCCCATTTTAGGCTTTTCAAGCTGCGAAAAGCGGACATTTCCCTATAGCAGCCATAGGCTGACAAGGGTTTGCGCCCCTGGAGGGCACTCTGCGGCAAGGTATCAATGCGTATCGAGCGCCTTCAATCCCCTGCCGATGAGGAAGGTCTCTGCCGATTTATCGCGTGACGCCTTGGGCTTGAGCGGCTTCACGACGCGGAAATTGGCCTTGAACATCTTGACCAGGTCGTCATACCCGCTGCCATGAAATACCTTGGCCACGAGCGCCCCTTCGGGCTTCATGTGGTTCTGGGCGAAGTCGATGGCCAGTTCGATCAGGTGCGCCACGCGGGCCGCGTCGGCCGAATGGATGCCCGACAGGTTGGGCGCCATGTCGGACACCACCAGATCGGCCTTGCGGCCGGCCAGCACCGCCAGGAGCTGCTCCAGCAGTGCATCTTCGCGAAAGTCGCCCTGCAGGAAGGTCACGCCTTCGATGGGCTCCATCGGCAGCAGGTCGAGCGAAATGATGGTGCCGTTGAGGTCGCCGGCCGCCGCACCGCCCGGCGACATGCGCCGCCGCAGGTACTGGCTCCAGGCGCCGGGGGTCGAACCCAGGTCGACCACGAGGTGGCCGGGCTTGACCAGCCCGAGCGACTCGTCGATTTCCTTGAGCTTGTAAGCCGCGCGGGCGCGGTAGCCCTCTCTGGTCGCGAGCTTCACGTAGGGGTCGTTGATGTGGTCGTGAAGCCACGCCTTGTTGACTTTTTTGCTTTTGGCTTTGGTGCTCATGAGGGTGTTCGTGTACGCGTCGATAATACGGGGATGCCCGCCATTCAACTTACCCCTGCCGAGCGCAAGGTGCACCGCGCCGAAGCTCACCACCTGGATCCGATCGTCATGGTCGGTGGAGACGGGCTCACCCCTGCCGTGAAAAAGGAGGCCGACGCGGCCCTGAAGGCCCATGGCCTGATCAAGGTTCGCGTCTTCTCCGACGACCGCCTCGCCCGTGACGCCATGCTCCAGGAGCTCGCCGACGAGCTCGACGCCGCCCCGATCCAGCACATCGGCAAGCTGCTCGTGCTGTGGCGTCCGAAGCCCGAAAAGGAGCGTGTGGTCGACGAAGACCGCATGCCCGGCCCGCGCGACGTGAAAATCGTCAAGTACAGCAAGCGCGGCGGCCAGCGCCCTGAAATCAAGACCCTGCGCGTGCTCGGCAACCAGCGCCTCACCCCTGGCGGCACCATCAAGCGCGCCAAGGCCAAGCGTCCGCTGTCGGCCAAGAAACGCAACCAGGCGGACTGAGCTTGGTGGCAGCGCAAGGCGCCCAGCGCCATATCCTCTGCATGAAGTGGGGCACCAAGTACGGCCCCGAGTACGTCAACCGGCTCTACGCCATGGTGCGCCGCCACCTCAGCGGCGACTTCAAGTTCGTCTGCTTGACCGACGACGGCAACGGCATCCGCCCCGAAGTGACGTGCCTGCCCATTCCGCCGCTCAACCTCCAGCTGGCCCCGGGCCAGCGCGACGGCGCCTGGAAGAAGCTCACCACCTTTGAGCAGGACCTGCACGGCCTGCGCGGCACCGCCCTCTTCCTGGATGTCGACGTGGTGATCGTCGGCAGCCTGGACGCCTTCTTCGAGCAGCCCGGCGAGTTCCTGATCATTCACGACTACGCCCGCCCCTGGCGGCGCGAGCGGATCACGGGCAATTCATCGGTCTACCGCTTCGAGCTGGGTGCCCACGCCGACGTGCTGGCGTACTTCCGCGCCAACATGGACAAGGTGCAGGCCGAATACCGCAACGAGCAGGCCTACCTGTCGGACGTGCTCCACAAGCAGGGCAAGCTGGCCTACTGGCCCGCGGCCTGGTGCCCGAGTTTCAAGTACCACGGCATCCCGACCTGGCCGACCAACTACTGGGAAGAGCCCTTCGTGCCCGAAGGCGCCCGCGTGATGGTGTTTCACGGTGAGTGCAACCCGCCCGATGCGCTGGCGGGACGGCGCAACCGCGCCTTCCGCTACATCCGGCCGGCGAGCTGGGTCGCCAGGCACTGGAAAGAGTAATAGAGCCGGAGGCGGCGGCGACATCCTCTGTCGCTGCCGCCCCTCCAGTTCAGCGTGGCGCCCGAGCGGCGCCGCCCATGCGCCACAGCAGCGTGCCGGCGCACACCCATTGAACGAAATACATACCCGTGCCCACGGCATGCCACAGCTTGAGGTTGTCGCGCGCCACGATGCGCGGCGCCACGGCGTACTGCTGCAGAAGCGCCAGCAGCAACGCCGCCAGCACCAGGAAGATGGCCGTCAACACCGGTTGGGTCATGCCGTCGTCCGCCTTCTGGCGGAAATGGATCAGCAGGATCAGCCCGCAGCCGATGGCGATCCAGCTCTGCGCTTCGAACAACTGAGCGGCGAAATTGCCTGCCACCGCCGGATTGCCGAGCTTCGCGAACAGCATCGGCACGACCAGGAAGCCGATCGTGGTGAGGCTGCCCCACCAGAGGGCGGCCAGCATCAGCGCGACGCGGTCTTTCATCCGGTTCAGAGGTAGCTGACCGCCACGATCTCGTAGCGCTTGAGGCCGCCCGGCGCCTGCACTTCGGCCGTGTCGCCCTCTTCCTTGCCGATGAGCGCGCGCGCGATCGGGCTGGAAATGTTGATCAGGCCGAGCTTCAGATCGGCTTCGTCTTCGCCCACGATCTGGTACCTGACGGCTTCGCCCGACTCTTCTTCTTCGAGTTCGACGGTCGAGCCGAACACCACCTTGCCGCCGGCGTCGAGCTCGCTCGGGTCGATGATCTGGGCGGCGGAGAGCTTGCCTTCGACTTCCTGGATGCGGCCTTCGATGAAGCCCTGGCGGTCCTTGGCGACTTCGTACTCGGCGTTTTCGCTCAGGTCGCCCTGCGCGCGCGCCTCGGAAATGGCGTTGATGACCCAGGGACGGTCGACCGTCTTGAGCTGGTGCAGTTCGGCGCGCAGTTTTTCAGCGCCGCGCTTGGTGATGGGAATGGTGGCCATGTTGTTGGTTCTCCATAAAGCGAAACCGCCGAACGATGCCGTTCGGCGGTCGATTGGGGGACAGATCAGACGAGATTGCGTCCGGTCAGCCGGCTCAGGATGGCGAGCGGGCTCGAATCTGGATTGTATTGCTTCGATGCGGCCAGATGAAGGGTCTGCTCGAGCATGTACTGGCCCGCCATCACGGCGTGCGAGGTCTGGTCCGAGAAGCACACCCACACCGAACCCGGCGGGAACTTGGCGGCTTCCTGCGGTGAATTTTCCTGGTACGCCATGTCCGACTTCATGCCGTCGTGCAGCTGCAGCATCAGGTGGTCGTACTCGCTGCGGAACGACTTGGTGACGTGCAGCGCCTGCAGCAGCTTGGCCTGCCAGCGCGCATAGGGCTTGGCCCGCGGCAGGAAGCGCTTGGCGATGTCTTCGAAAGGCTCGCCCACGCGCCACACACGCGGTGCGCCGTCGGGATTGACGTTGGTGAACACGCGCAGGATGCGCTCGCCGTAGTTGGGCCGCGACGGAAATGCATCGACGTGCAGGCGCCGGTCGTCGGCGCGCCACGACTGCACGCGCGTCTCCACCTGGGCCGGCCGGTAGCTGGTCGGCGCCAGGCGCAGGGCCGGCGTGTAGTGCGGCAGCAGCCCGTGGATGAGCTGCTGCGCTTGCGTACGGAAGCGCTTCACCATCGCCGCCGTGGCACGCTGCACCGCCTCGTCACCCACGGCGCCCTTGAGCTTGCCGTGGGCGTCGAGGCTGATGTTGCGCACGTCGGGCGACAGCAGGCTGGGCGTCAGCAGGCTGCGCTCTTCAGGCTGCAGCTCGAAGCCCAGCCGCGGGAAGTACAGCACCTTGCCGGCTTCCAGCTGCGCGATCCACGCCTCGTTGGGCGTGGCCGCGTTCCAGTCCGTCAGGCCCAGTTCGACCAGCTGCGTTTCCATGATGGCGGTGCCCAATCAGGCAGCGGCCAGCTGCGCGTGCATCTCCTGCACCGAGATGACGCCCAGCTCGTCCATGAAGCCCATGCCTTCGACCGCGGCTTCGGCGCCGAAGATCGTGGTGAAGGTGGTCACGCGCGCCAGCAGTGCCGAGGTGCGGATCTGGCGCGAGTCGGTGATCGCGTTGCGGCGCTCTTCCACCGTGTTGATGACCAAGGCAATCTCGTTGTTCTTGATCATGTCCACGATGTGCGGACGGCCTTCAGTCACCTTGTTGACCGTCACGCAGGCAATGCCGGCGGCGTTGATGGCCGCGGCGGTGCCCTTGGTGGCGACCAGCTCGAAGCCCAGCTTGGCCAGGCCGCGCGCCACTTCGACGGCGCGTGCCTTGTCGTTGTTCTTCACCGAGATGAAGGCCTTGCCCGACTTCGGCAGGTGCGTGCCCGCGCCCAGCTGCGACTTCACGAAGGCTTCGCCGAAGGTCTTGCCCACGCCCATGACTTCGCCGGTCGACTTCATCTCGGGGCCGAGGATGGTGTCCACGCCCGGGAACTTGACGAACGGGAACACGGCTTCCTTCACGCTGAAGTACGGCGGCGTCACTTCCTTGGTCACGCCTTGCGACGCGAGCGACTGGCCGGCCATGCAGCGTGCCGCCACCTTGGCGAGCTGGATGCCCGTGGCCTTGCTCACGTAAGGCACGGTGCGCGACGCACGCGGGTTCACTTCGAGCACGTAGATGACGTCCTTGCCATCCTTCTGCTGGATCGCGAACTGCACGTTCATCAGGCCGACCACGTTCAGCGCCTTCGCCATGGCGGCGCTCTGGCGCTTCAGTTCGGCGATGGTGTCGGCGTTCAGGCTGTAAGGCGGCAGCGAGCAGGCGGAGTCACCCGAGTGCACGCCGGCCTGTTCGATGTGTTCCATCACGCCGCCGATCAGCGTGCCGCCTTCGGCGTCGCGGATGCAGTCGACGTCGCATTCGACAGCGTCGTTCAGGAAGCGGTCGAGCAGCACCGGCGAGTCGTTGCTCACCTTGACCGCTTCACGCATGTAGCGCTCGAGGTCGCGTTGCTCGTGCACGATTTCCATCGCGCGGCCGCCGAGCACGTAGCTCGGGCGCACCACCAGCGGATAGCCCAGTGCCGCAGCCTTTTCGAGGGCTTCGGGTTCGGTGCGCGCGGTGGCGTTCGGCGGCTGGCGCAGGCCCAGCTCGTGCAGCAGCTTCTGGAAGCGCTCACGGTCTTCGGCCGCGTCGATCATGTCGGGCGAGGTGCCGATGATCGGCACGCCGTTGGCTTCGAGATCGAGCGCGAGCTTCAAAGGCGTCTGGCCGCCGTACTGCACGATCACGCCGAGCGGCTTTTCCTTGTCGACGATCTCGAGCACGTCTTCGAGCGTGAGCGGCTCGAAGTACAGGCGGTCCGAGGTGTCGTAGTCGGTCGACACGGTCTCGGGGTTGCAGTTGACCATGATGGTCTCGTAGCCGTCTTCCCGCATGGCGAGCGCGGCGTGCACGCAGCAGTAGTCGAACTCGATGCCCTGGCCGATGCGGTTGGGACCGCCGCCGAGCACCATGATCTTCTTCTTGTCCGTCGGGTCGGCTTCGCACTCGTCCTCGTAGGTCGAGTACATGTAGGCGGTGTTGGTCGCGAACTCGGCTGCGCAGGTGTCCACGCGCTTGTAGACCGGGCGCACGCCCAGGGCGCGGCGCTTCTCGCGCACGGCCGTGTCGGTGGTCTTGAGCTGCTTGGCCAGGCGCCGGTCGGAGAAGCCCTTCTTCTTGAGCGCGAGCAGCGTGTCCTTGTCGATGTCGTCCAGCGACTTGGTTTCCAGTTCGAGCTCGATCTTCACGATCTCCTCGATCTGCACCAGGAACCACGGGTCGATCTTGGTCAATGCGAACACTTCATCGACGCTCAGGCCCATGGCGAAGGCATCGCCCACGTACCAGATGCGCTCGGGACCGGGCTCGCCCAGTTCCTTCTCGAGCACTTCGCGGTCTTGTGTCTTCTCGTTCAGGCCGTCGACGCCCACTTCGAGGCCGCGCAGGGCCTTCTGGAACGACTCCTGGAAGGTGCGGCCCATGGCCATCACCTCGCCCACCGACTTCATCTGCGTCGTGAGACGCGAGTCGGCCTGCGGGAATTTCTCGAACGCAAAACGCGGGATCTTGGTGACCACGTAGTCGATCGACGGTTCGAACGACGCGGGCGTGGCTCCACCGGTGATTTCGTTGCGCAGCTCGTCGAGCGTGTAGCCCACGGCCAGCTTGGCCGCGACCTTGGCGATCGGGAAACCCGTGGCCTTGGAGGCCAGTGCCGACGAACGCGACACGCGCGGGTTCATCTCGATGACGACCATGCGGCCGTCCTTCGGGTTGATCGAGAACTGCACGTTCGAGCCGCCAGTGTCGACGCCGATCTCGCGCAGCACGGCCAGCGAGGCGTTGCGCAGGATCTGGTATTCCTTGTCGGAGAGCGTCTGCGCGGGTGCCACGGTGATCGAGTCGCCGGTGTGCACGCCCATCGGGTCGAGGTTTTCGATCGAGCAGACGATGATGCAGTTGTCGGCCTTGTCGCGCACGACTTCCATCTCGTACTCTTTCCAGCCGAGCAGCGATTCTTCGATCAGCAGCTCGTTGGTGGGCGAGGCTTCGATGCCGCGCTTGCAGATGGTCTCGAATTCGTCCGGGTTGTAGGCGATGCCGCCGCCGGTGCCGCCGAGCGTGAAGCTGGGGCGGATCACGGTCGGGAAGCCGAGCGTCTTCTGCACGGCCCAGGCTTCGTCCATCGTGTGGGCAATGCCCGAGCGCGCCGAACCGAGACCGATCTTGGTCATCGCGTCCTTGAACTTCAGGCGGTCTTCGGCCTTGTCGATGGCTTCGGGTGTCGCGCCGATGAGTTCGACCGGCTTGTTGGTGGCCGCGCCCGTGTACTTGTCGAGCACGCCGTTGCGCCACAGGTCGAGCGCGCAGTTCAGCGCGGTCTGGCCGCCCATCGTCGGCAGGATCGCGTCGGGACGCTCCTTCGCGATGATTTTTTCAACCGTCTGCCAGGTGATGGGCTCGATGTAGGTGACGTCGGCCGTGGCCGGGTCGGTCATGATCGTGGCGGGGTTGCTGTTGATCAGGATGACCTTGTAGCCCTCTTCGCGCAGCGCCTTGCAGGCTTGCACGCCGGAATAGTCGAACTCGCAGGCCTGGCCGATGATGATCGGGCCGGCGCCGATGATGAGGATCGATTTGAGGTCGGTGCGCTTAGGCATTCTTGTTCTCCGTCTTGTGCTTTTCCATGAGTGCCGTGAAGCGATCGAACAAATAGCCGATGTCATGCGGGCCCGGCGAGGCTTCCGGGTGGCCCTGGAAGCAGAACGCGGGCTTGTCGGTGCGCGCAAGGCCCTGCAGCGTGTTGTCGAACAGGCTGATGTGGGTGGGGCGCAGGTGGGCCGGCAGCGACTTCGCGTCGACCGCGAAGCCGTGGTTCTGGCTGGTGATGCTCACGCGGCCGTTGTCGAGGTCCTTCACCGGATGGTTCGCGCCGTGGTGGCCGAATTTCATCTTGAAGGTCTTGGCGCCCGAGGCGAGCGCCATGATCTGGTGACCCAGGCAGATGCCGAACGTGGGAATGCCCGTTTCGATCAGTTCCTTGACGGCGCTGATGGCGTAGTCGCAAGGCTCCGGGTCGCCGGGGCCGTTGGCCAGGAAGATGCCATCGGGTTTGAGCTTGAGCACGTCGGCTGCGGGCGTCTGCGCCGGCACCACGGTGATGCGCGCACCGCGCTGCGCGATCATGCGCAGGATGTTCTTCTTGACGCCGTAGTCGAAAGCGACGACGTGGAACTTGGGCGTGATCTGCACGCCGTAGCCCGCACCGAGCTTCCACTCGGTTTCGGTCCATTCGTAGGTCTGCTTGACCGACACCACCTTGGCGAGGTCGAGGCCGGCCATGCTCGGCGCGGCCTTGGCGGCGGCGATGGCCTTGTCGACCAGCGCCTGCGTCACGGTCTCGCCCGCGGCCAGGCCCAGGATGCAGCCGTTCTGCGCGCCGTGGGTGCGCAGATGGCGCGTGAGCTTGCGGGTATCGATGTTCGCGATGGCCACCGTATTGCCGGACACGAGGTACTCGGTCAGCGTGGCGGTCTTGCGGAAGTTGGACGCGACGAGGGGCAGGTCCTTGATGATCAGGCCCGCGGCATGGATCTTGTCGGCTTCGATGTCCTCGCCGTTGACGCCGTAGTTGCCGATGTGCGGATACGTCAGGGTGACGATCTGCTGGCAGTAGCTGGGGTCGGTGAGGATTTCCTGGTAACCGGTCATCGCGGTGTTGAACACCACTTCACCGGTCGTGGAGCCGGCGGCTCCGATCGAGTTGCCGAGAAAGACCGTGCCGTCTGCGAGCGCCAGGATGGCGGGCGGGAAACTTCCCTTGAGAGACAAAAGCACTGGGTTCTCCGGATGGTTACGGTCGCCCGGAGCCCCAGGCGCGTTGCCTGCGGACTGCTGCTTAAGGGGATTTTGGCGTTGAAGGCGGCCGGGCGACGCTGATTTGCGAGTAAGCCCCCGATTGTAGCTCGGACTGGGTGTGTTATTTGGCCTGTCGGGCCGCGCCGCTTGCGTGCAGGCAGATGGCGGCGGCCGCCGCCACGTTGAGCGACTCCTCGCCACCCGGCTGCGCGATGCGGATGTGGTGGCTGGCCCGAGCCTCCAGCGCGGCCGAGACGCCCTGCCCTTCGTGGCCCATCAGCCAGGCGCAGGGATGCGGCAATTCGGCCTTGTGCAGCCATTCACCGCGGTGCGAACTGGTGGCCACCAGCGGCACCCGGAGTACGTCGAGGGCATCGATGTCCACGCCTTCGACCAGCCTCAGGCCAAAGTGCGCTCCCATGCCGGCACGCAGCACCTTCGGCGCCCACAGCGCGGCCGTGCCCTTGAGCGCGATCACCTGGGTGAAGCCGAAAGCCGCCGCGCTGCGCAGGATGGAACCGGCGTTGCCGGCGTCCTGCAGGCGGTCGAGCACCACGGTCGGCGCGTCGGGCAGGATTTCGGGCCGCGCCGGCAAATCGAGCACGAAACCCATCGGTGCCGGCGACTCCAGGCCGCTGACCGCACGCAACAGATCGTCGGCAACCACTACCGTTTTGATAGCGCTTTGCGCCCATTCGGTGGGCGCCGAAGGCCAGAATGCCTCCGAGAACACCGCCACCGCCGGCTTCACGCCACGGGCCAGCGCCGCGCGGCACAGGTGATCGCCCTCCAGCCAGAGGCGGCCCAGCTTGCGATAGGCGCCCGGGTCCTGCGCGAGCTTTCGCAGGTCCTTGAGCAAAGGGTTGTCACGCGAGCTGATGTGGCTCGGGCCGGTGTCGGTGGTCATGGCGGGCTCAGGGTGCGGCGCGCGGACCGAGGCGTGCGCCGTGGTTCTCGGCGGTGCCGATCACGAGGGTCGCAGGCACCTCGCCGGTCACAACGGTGGCGCCTGAGGTGGCCGCAGCCGTGCGCGCCAGCGCCGCCGCCACCGGGCTGAACGACCGGCGGTGGTGCACGCAGGCGCCGTGGCGCCGAAGCGCCTCGAGGTGCTCGCGCGTGCCGTAGCCCTTGTGGCCGGCAAAGCCATAGTTCGGAAATTCGTCGTGCAGCTGCGTGCAGAGCCGGTCGCGGTGCACCTTGGCCAGGATGGACGCAGCCGAAATCGCCTTGACCCGCGCATCGCCCTTGACGATGGCCTCGGCCAGCACATCGAGCCGGGGCAGCCGATTGCCGTCCACCAGCACCTTGACCGGCTTGAGCCGCAGGCCCTCGACCGCGCGACGCATCGCGAGCATGGTGGCCTGCAGGATGTTGAGGCTGTCGATCTCCTCGACCGAGGCCTGGGCAATGGAACAGCACAGCGCCTTGGCGAGGATCTGGTCGTGCAGGCGTTCGCGCTGCAGCGCCGTGAGCGTCTTGGAGTCGGCCAGGCCGCGGATCGGGCGCAGATCGTCCAGGATCACGGCCGCGGCCACCACGGGGCCGGCCAGGGGTCCGCGTCCGGCTTCGTCCACGCCCGCCATCAGGCCGGGCGCGTCCCACACGAGCGGGACCTGTTCAGCCTTCAAGAACTTTCTGGATCGCATCGGCGCAGAGTGTGGGCGTGTCGCGCTGCAATTGCACATGCAGCGCTGAAAATCTTTGTTGCAGCGCCTGCGTCTTCGCGGGCGCGTCGAGCCATTCGAGCGTGGCCTGTGCCAACGCCTCGGGCGAGGCGGCTTCCTGCAGCAGTTCGGGCACCACGAACTCGCGGCACAGGATGTTCGGCAGTCCGACCCAGGGTTGCAGCTGCTTGCGCTGCATCAGGCGCCACGAGAGGCCATTCATGTTGTACGCAATGACCATCGGCCGCTTGAACAGCGCGGCCTCGAGCGTGGCCGTGCCGCTGGCGATCAGCGTGACGTCGCAGGCGGCAAGCGCGGCGTGCGACTGGCCATGGAGCAGCGTCACCTGCCCCGCCATGCCGGCAGCCTGCAGCAGACCTTCGACCTCGGCGCGCAGCCCCGGCAGGATCGGTGCAATGAGCTGCAGCTTCGGCTTCGCCTTCAACATCAGCGCCGCAGCGGCGAAGAAACGGGCTGCGAGGTAACGGATTTCGGAGCGGCGGCTGCCGGGCAGCAGCGCGACGACCTGCGCCTCGGGGTCCAGCCCCAGCGCAGCACGGGCAGCCGCGCGGTCGGGCGTCATCGGGATCACGTCGGCAACCGGATGGCCCACGTAGCTCGCGGCGACCCCCTGCTTTTCGAGCAGCTCGGGCTCGAACGGGAAGATGCACAGCACGTGGTCGGCCGCGGCCCGGATCTTGTCGATGCGGTCGGCGCGCCAGGCCCAGATCGAGGGGCAGACGAAATGAACCGTCTTGATGCCCTCGCGGCGCAGGCCGGCTTCGAGATCGAGGTTGAAATCGGGCGCATCCACGCCGATGAACAGCTCGGGGCGCTCGCGCAGCAGCCGGGCCTTGAGCTGGCGGCGGATACCGGCGATTTCGGCGTAGTGCCGCAAGACTTCGATGTAGCCGCGCACCGCCAGCTTTTCCTGCGGCCACCAACTCTGGAAACCGTGGGCCAGCATGCGTGGACCGCCGATGCCGGCGGTCTGCAGCGCAGGCCAGCGGGCTTCGAGGCCATCGAGCAGCAGGCCCGCCAGCAGATCGCCGGACGCTTCGCCCGCGACCAGCGCGAAGCGGCGCTGTTCGTTCGTGCTCATCGCGCCCATGTCAGCGCGCGATGCCGCGCGTTGAATGGGCGAGGAAGGCCTCCATCAGCGCGACATCGCCGGCGGCCTCGGGCATTTCCGCGGTGAGCGCGGCAATGCCCGCGCGCGCCTCTTCGAACGTCTTGCCCTGCCGGTACAGCAAGCGGTGCATCTGCTTGACCGCCGCGAGCCGCTGCGCCGAGAAATCGCGCCGGCGCAGGCCCACGACGTTGAAGCCGCGAACCGCCAGCGGATTGCCGTCGACCAGCATGAAGGGTGGCACGTCCTGCGTCACCGCGCTCGCGAAGCCGACCATGGCGTGCGCACCGATCGACACGAACTGGTGGATACCGGTCAGGCCGCCGATGGTGACCCAGTCGGCGAGGTGCACATGCCCTGCCAGCGTGGTGTTGTTGGACAGCGTGGTGTGGTTGTCGACCTGGCAGTCGTGCGCGATGTGCGTGTACGCCATGATCCAGTTGTCGTTGCCCACGCGCGTGATGCCCCCGCCCCGGGTACGCCGAGGTTGAAGGTGCAGAACTCGCGGATCACGTTGCGGTCGCCGATGGTCAGCTCGGTCGGCTCGCCCGCGTACTTCTTGTCTTGCGGAATTGCACCGAGCGACGAGAACTGGAAGATCCTGTTGCCGCGGCCGATGGTGGTGCGCCCTTCGATCACGCAGTGCGGGCCGATGGTGGTGCCTGCGCCGATCCGCACGTGCGGGCCGATCACGGTGTAGGGACCGACCGACACCGAGGCGTCGAGCTGGGCCTTCGGATCGACGATCGCGGTCGAATGAACCTGGGTCATGCCTTGCAGAAGACGATGCGCCGGATCAGCTGTTGATCTGGCGCATGGCGCACATCAGCGTGGCTTCGCACGCCAGTTCGCTGCCCACGAGCGCACGGCCCTTGAACTTCGAAATGCCGGCCTTCATGCGCTCGATCTCGACTTCCAGCGTGAGCTGATCGCCCGGCTCCACGGGGCGCTTGAAGCGCGCGCCGTCGATGGCCGCAAAGTAGTAAACCGTGTTGTCGTCGGGCACGATGTCCAGCGAACGGAACGACAGCAACGCAGCGGCCTGCGCCATGGCTTCGAGCATCAGCACGCCCGGCATCACCGGACGGTGCGGGAAGTGGCCGTTGAAGAAGGGCTCGTTGATCGTCACGTTTTTGAGTGCCGTGATGCGCTTGCCCTTCTCCATGCTCAACACCCGGTCCACAAGGAGAAACGGGTAGCGATGCGGCAGCAACTTGAGAATTTGGTGGATATCGAGCGTCGTGTCCGTCATGGTGTTCTGTTCCTGCATCGTCTTCATTTGTTCGAGGGGGCTTTTTCCAGCGCCTTCAGTCGTTCGCGCAGGCTGTGCAACTGCTTGAGTGTTGCCGCGTTCTTTTCCCAGTTCGCATTGTCATCGATCGGAAACATGCCGGTGTACTGGCCGGCCTTGCGGATGGAGCGTGTCACCACGGTCGCCGCCGACACGTGCACGCCGTCGGCCACCGTGAGGTGACCCAGCACGATGGCGCCGCCGCCGAAGGTGCAATTCGCGCCGATGGTGGCGCTGCCCGCCACGCCGACGCAGCCCGCCATGGCGGTGTGCTTGCCGACGCGCACGTTGTGGCCGATCTGGATCAGGTTGTCGAGCTTCACGCCGTCTTCGATGACGGTGTCGTCGAGCGCGCCGCGGTCGATGCAGGTGTTGGCGCCGATCTCGACGTCGTTGCCGATGCGCACCGCACCCAATTGCTCGATCTTGACCCACGCGCCCTGGTGCGGCGCGAGGCCGAAGCCGTCGGCCCCGATCACCACGCCGGGGTGCAGCAGGCAGCGCTCGCCGATGGTGCAGTCTTCGCTGACCGTGACGCGCGACTTCAGCACCGTGCCCGCACCGATGCGCGCGCCCCGCTCCACCACGCACAGCGCGCCGACACGCGCGGTGGCGTCGACCTGGGCTTCGGGATGGATCACGGCGGACGGATGGATGCGGTCGGCCTCCGGGCGCGCGTGGTGCGCTTTCCAGAGTTGCGTCAGGCGCGCAAAGTAGTAGTACGGGTCGGGCGTGACGATGTAAGCACCACGCGCCGCGGCCGCCTCGCGCATGGCGGGCGACACGATGACACAGGCCGCCTTGGAGGCGGCCAGTTCCTGCTGGTATTTGGGATGGCTCAGGAAGCTGAGCGCATCGGGCTGTGCATTCTGAAGCGGCGCGAGCCGCTCGATGGACAGCGTGGCATCTCCATGAAGCTCGCCCCCGAGGGCGTCAACGATGGCTCCGAGCTGCAGCGACACGCCGGTTCGCGGCGTTACTTGCCGGCCGCAGGCGCAGAGGAGCCGACCGACGCGTTCAGCGCCTTGATCACCTTGTCGGTGATGTCGTGCTTCGGGTTGATGTAGATCGCTTCCTGGAGGATGGCGTCGTACTTTTCGGTTTCGGCGACCTGCTTGACCACGCGGTTGGCGCGCTCATAGACCTGCTGGAGCTCTTCGTTCTTGCGCGCGTTCAGGTCTTCCTGAAACTCTCGGCGCTTGCGCTGGAAATCGCGGTCCTGGTCGACCAGCGAACGCTGGCGCGAGACGCGCTGGCTTTCCGACAGGGTCGGTGCCTCGCGCTCGAACTTTTCCGAGGCCGTCTTCAGCGCTTCGCCCTGCACGGTCAGGTCTTTCTCGCGCTTGAGGAACTCGGCCTCGAGCTTGGCTTGCGCGGCCTTGGCCGGCTGCGCTTCACGCAGCACGCGGTCGGGGTTCACGAAGCCGATGCGAAAGCTGTCCTGGGCCTGCGCGGGCGCAGCCACCAGGGCAAAAGCGGGAATCAGGAACGCGCCGGCTGCGGCACGAATCAATTGCTTCATTTAGAAAGACGTTCCGATCTGGAATTGGAGGCGCTGAATTCTATCCTTCGGGATCAGGACGAGCCCGGTGTTGGCGTCCAGCACTTCCTTCTGGGACTTGATGGGGAAGGCGTAGGCCAGGCGCAGCGGACCCAGCGGCGAGATCCAGCTGATGCCGAGGCCGACCGAGGCGCGCAGCTTCTTCTGGGCTTTCCACTGCTCGTCTGTCACGTTGGGCGCACGGGAGCCGAACACGTTGCCGGCGTCGAAGAAGCCGTACAAGCGCAGCGTGCGGTCGTTGCCGGCGCCGGGGAACGGCGTGCTCAGTTCGGCGTTGAAGATAGCTTTCTTGGTACCACCCAGCGCCGCACCTTCGGTCTGGCCGAGCAGTGGCTGGTCGCGCGGGCCCAGCGAGTTCTGCTCGAAGCCGCGGATCGAACCCAGGCCACCGGCGTAGAAATTCTTGAAGATCGGGTAGGTCTTGCCGCCGAAGGCCTTGGCGTAGCCGACCTCGCCGTTGATGGCGAAGGTGTACTGCTTGTTGATCGCGAAGAACTGCTGGTACTGGTAGCTGCTCTTGAGGTACTTCATGTCCCCACCCACGCCCAGCTCGAGGTTGGCACGCTGCAGGCGGCCAGTGGTCGGGACCAGCGCGCTGTCGCGGCTGTCGCGGCCCCAGCCCACGGTCAGCGGCACACCCCAGACGCTCTTCTGGTCGCAGCCTGTGACGAACCAGCCGGACGCGTCCCGCTTGCAGTCGAAGTAGTTGAGGTACGACTGCGGCGTGGTGATGCCGGCGAGTGCCGAGCGGTTCGGTTCGAACGCGTAGCGCTCCAGGCCGACGCCGAAGAAGACGGTGTCGAGTTCGCTGAACGGCACGCCGAAACGGATCGACGCGCCCTGGTTCACCAGCTTGTAGTCGCCGTCCTCGTTCGTGGAGTACGGACGCGTCGTCGTGTGGTAGACGCTGATGGTGCGCGAGATGCCGTCCTTCGTGAAGTACGGATCGGTGGTGGTCAGCGACAGCGTACGGTTGTACTTGCTGGTGTTGACCTGCACGCCCAGGAAGTTGCCCGAGCCGAACACGTTCTCTTGCGAGATGCCGAAGGTCAGTGCGACCTTTTCCGCGCTCGAGTAGCCGGCACCCAGCTGCAGCGTGCCGGTGGGCTTTTCGGCCACGTTGACGGTCAGGTCGACCTGGTCGGGCGAGCCGGGCACTTCTTGCGTTTCAACGTTCACTTCGGTGAAGAAGCCCAGGCGGTCCACGCGGTCGCGCGAGACCTTGATCTTGTCGCCGTCGTACCAGGAGGCTTCGAACTGGCGGAACTCGCGGCGAATGACTTCGTCGCGGGTCTTGTTGTTGCCACCGACCGACACGCGACGCACGTACACGCGGCGCGCGGGCTCGGCCTGCAACGTCAGCGTGACGCGGTTGTTCACGCGGTCGATGTCCGGGCGCGCCTGCACACGGGCGAAGGCGTAGCCGAAGGTGCCGAAGTAGTCGCTGAAGGCCTTGGTGGTCTCGGTGACCTGCTCGCCGTTGTACGGCTCGCCGGGCTTGATCGTGATGAGCGACTTGAACTCATCGTCGCGGCCGAGGTAGTTGCCGTCGAGCTTGATGCCCGCCACCACGAACTTCTCGCCTTCGGTGATGTTGACCGTGACGGTCAGGTCCTTGCGGTCCGGCGAAATGGCGACCTGGGTCGAATCGATGCGGAACTCGAGGTAGCCGCGCGTGATGTAGTACGAGCGCAGGGTTTCAAGGTCGGCGTTGAGCTTGGCGCGCGAGTACTGGTTCGACTTGGTGTACCAGCTCATGAAGCCGCCGCTGTCCTGGTCGAAGAGGCTCAACAGCGTCGATTCGCTGAAGGCCTTGTTGCCGACCACGTGCACTTCGCTGATGCGGGCGGACTCGCCTTCGGTCACGGTGAACGTGAGGTTCACGCGGTTGCGCTCGATGGGCGTGACGGTGGTCACGACGTTCGCGTTATAGAGGCTGCGGCTCACGTACTGGCGCTTGAGCTCCTGCTCGGCGCGGTCGGCCAGTGCCTTGTCGTACGGGCGGCCATCGGCCAGGCCGATTTCGCGCAGCGCCTTCTGCAGCGCCGCCTTGTCGAATTCCTTGGCGCCGACGAAGTCGACGTCGGCGATGGTGGGACGCTCTTCCACGATCACCACCAGCACGTTGCCGTTCACGTCGATGCGGACGTCCTTGAACAACCCCAGGTCGAACAACGCACGGATCGCGGCCGAGCCGCGATCGTCGCTGTAGGTGTCGCCCACACGCAGGGGCAGCGACGCGAAGATCGTGCCGGCCTCGACGCGTTGCAAGCCTTCGACGCGGATATCGCGCACCGTGAAAGGCTCGACGGCCCAGGCGGCCGTGGCTGCCAGCGCGCTGGCCACCACCGCGGCAACGCTACGCAGGCGAAAGCGACTGAAGTTTGTGTTCATCTGTGAATTGAGCCGGCACGGAAAGGGCCGGCAGAAAGTTAACCAAAGAGCCGTGTGACGTCGTTGAAGAGTGCAACCGACATCATCACCAGCAGCAAGGCGACACCGCCGCGCTGCAGCCGTTCCATCCAGGCGTCGGAGACGCTTTTCCCGGTCAGGCCCTCCCAAAGATAATACATCAGGTGCCCCCCATCGAGGACCGGCAGCGGCATCAGGTTGAGCACCCCGAGACTCACGCTGATGAGAGCGAGAAAGACCAGATACTGCGTCAAACCGAGGCTCGCGGACTTGCCCGCGTAGTCAGCAATTGTTAAGGGACCGCTCAGGTTCTTGATCGACGCCTCGCCGATCAGCATCTTGCCCATCATGCGGACCGTGAGCGCGGACACCTCCCAGGTGCGCACCACGCCACGCCAGACGCCGTCGACCACGCCCTGGCGCACCGTGACCATCTCGGGCGGCGCACCGACATAGGCACCGATGCGCGCGACCTTGGTGGCGCCCTCCTCGCGCACTTCGGGCTTGACCTCGAGCGAGAGCGGCTGGCCGTCGCGTTGGAGCTGCCAGGTCTGCGTGCGCGCCTGGCCGGTGGCATCGAGCGAGGCGCGAATGACTTCGCGCAGCTGCTGCCCGTCGAGGATGGGGGTGTCGCCAACGGTGAGGACCAGGTCGCCGTGGCGAAGGCCCGAACGCTCGGCCGCGCTGCCTGCCATGACTTCGCCGATTTCGGGACGGGTCAGCGGCGAGACCACGCCGATCTTGCGGAACATCTGCGGATCGGCGTCCTTGGCCTCCATCCGGCTCAGCGGCAGGACCAGCTGCCGACCGGGCCGGCCGCCCTCGCCCGCCACTTCGAGCGTGAGGTCGCGGCCGTCGAGTGCGCCGCGCGTCATGCGCCAGCGCAGGTCTTCGAAGGACTGGACCGGCGACAGGTCGCCGTCGAAACCGGCCTGGGTGATGTGCTCGCCGCCGCGCAGGCCGGCCGCCTCGGCCAGCGACGCCGCCACCGGCCGGGCCAACTTGGCCACGGGCTCGTCGACGCCGATCCAGTTGACCGCCGTGTACAGCACGACCGCCAGCAACAGGTTGGCGATCGGGCCGGCGGCCACGATGGCTGCGCGCGAACGCAGCGGCTGGGTATTGAAGGCGCGGTGCCGCTCCTCGGGTGCGACGGGGCCTTCGCGCTCGTCGAGCATCTTGACGTAGCCGCCGAACGGAAAAGCGCCGATCACGAACTCGGTCTGCTGCCCCGGGTGCTGCCGCTTGGGCTGCCAGCGGAAGATGACCTTGCCGAAGCCGACCGAGAAACGCTCCACCTTGACACCGCAGGCCACGGCGACGCGGTAGTGGCCGTATTCGTGGACCGCGATGAGGACGCCGAGGGCGACCACAAAAGCTATGACGGTGAGCATCAGGGTCCTCTGCGCAGTAGGGAATCAGGCCGCGAAACGTGCCGCGGCGGCATTGGCCGCCTCACGGGCGCTGGCATCGAGCGCCAGCAGGTCGGCCAGCGATCCCGGCTTGGAGGGCATGACCGCCTCCAAAGTTTCCAGGTTGACCGCATGAATGCGATCGAAACGCAGGCGCCGGTCGAGAAAAGCGGCCACCGCCACCTCGTTGGCCGCGTTCAGCACCGCCGTGGTGCCCGAGGCGGCGCGCAGGGCGTGCCATGCCAGTCCCAGCCCGGGGAACAGCGCCGGATCGGGCGTGTCGAAGGTCAGCGAGCCCATCTGGCGGAAATCGAGCCGGGCCGCCCCGCTCTCGATGCGCTCCGGCCAGGCCAGGCCAACAGCAATCGGCACCCGCATGTCGGGCGTGCCGAGCTGGGCAATGACGGAGGCGTCGGTGAACTGCACCATCGAATGGACCACGCTCTGCGGATGGATGACGACCTCGATCTGCTCCGGCGTCACGCCGAACAGGTGGCGCGCCTCGATCACCTCGAGCGCCTTGTTCATCATCGTGGCCGAGTCGACCGAGATCTTTCGGCCCATGACCCAGTTGGGGTGGGCGCAGGCCTGCTCGGGCGTCACGGCGCCCAGCGTGTCGGGCGCACGGGTGCGGAACGGGCCGCCCGATGCCGTCAGGATGATCTTGTCGATGCGCCGCGCCCAGGTGGACGGGTCTTCAGGCAGCGACTGGAAGATGGCCGAATGCTCGCTGTCGATGGGCAGCAGCGTGGCGCCGCCCTCTTGCACCGTGCGCATGAACAGCTCGCCGCCGACGACCAGGGCCTCCTTGTTGGCCAGCAGCAGGCGCTTGCCGGCGCGCGCGGCGGCCAGGCATGGCGCCAGGCCGGCTGCGCCGACGATGGCGGCCATCACGGCATCGACTTCGTCGTCGGACGCTATTCTTTCGAGAGCGTCGTCGCCTATCAGGACGCGGGTCGGGAAGTTGTTCTGCTTGAGCTTTTCAGCCAGCAGCGCAGCATGCGGCGCGCTCGCCATGACGGCGAAGCGCGGCGAGAAGCGCGCGCATTGGGCCAGCAGCTCATCGACCTTGGTGGCAGCCGACAGCGCGAACACCTCGAATCGCTCGGGGTGACGGGCCATGACGTCGAGCGTGCTGACCCCGACCGAACCGGTCGAGCCGAGCACCGTGACACGTTGTTTGGGAGTGTTCACAGGAAAGCCAGCATCATGGCAATGGGAAGTGCCGGCAAGAGGGCATCCACGCGGTCGAGCACGCCGCCGTGGCCCGGCAGCAGGCGGCTGCTGTCCTTGGCGCCGGCGCTGCGCTTGATCAGCGATTCGACGAGGTCGCCGACGACGCTCATCGCTGCCAGGAACACCGCACCGATCAGCAGCAGCCACCAGCCGCGCTCGTGCAGGCGGGTGTAGAGGCTGGGCACCGTCGCGCCCAGGCTCTTGTCGGCCCAGACCCAAGCGAACGCCAGCACGACCACGCCGGCCATGCCGCCCCAGACACCTTCCCAGCTCTTGCCGGGGCTGATGGCGGGCGCCAGCTTGGCGCGCGTGAATTTCAGGCCGAAGGCGCGGCCGGCGAAATAGGCGAACACGTCCGCCACCCAGACCAGCACCAGGATCGACAGCAGGAAGTTGATGCCGACCATGCGCGCCTGCACCGCCGCGAGCCACGCGACCCACAGCGCCAGCAAGCCGCCCACCAGCCGAAGCCCACGCGGGATACGGGGCCAGCCGGGCACCGCGACGCGCAGCAGCGCCGCGCCGCCAAGCACCCAGGCCGCACTGGCCAGCATCCACATCAGGAACAGGCGCTGCTCCAGCAAGCCCAGCCACCACGACAGTCCGCACAGCGCCACCATCTCGGCGCCCAGGAACAGCGACATGCCCTGCCCGTAGCCGTTCAGGCGCCCCCACTCCCACGCAGCGGCGCCGATCAGCACCAGCATCACGCAGGCAAAGGGGATGTAGTTTCGGTAGAACAGCGCTGGCAGCAGGATCGCGAGCAGCACGATCGCCGTGAGGATGCGTTGTTTGAGCATGCGGAAGGTGGTGTCGGGCCGTGTCAGGCCGCGGAAGCCGAAACCTGTGCCGAGGTCTGGCCGAAGCGCCGCTCGCGGCCCTGGAACGCGGCGATGGCCTCGTCCAATGCGGCTTCGTCGAACTCGGGCCACAGCTTGTCGCTGAAGAACAGCTCGGCGTAGGCACTCTGCCAAAGCAGGAAATTCGACAGCCGCTGCTCCCCGCCCGTGCGGATGAACAGGTCGGGGTCGGGCACGTGGGCCAGCGCCATGGCGCGATCGAGGTTCATCTCGGTCATGGGCAGGCCCTGCTCGGCGAGCTTGGCCGCGGCGCGCGCGATGTCCCAACGCCCGCCGTAGTTGAAGCAGATGTTGAGAATCAGACGCGTGTTGTGGGCCGTGGTCTGCTCGGCCGACACGAGGCCGGCCACCATCTTGTCGGACAGGCCAGCGCGTTCGCCCACGAAATGCAGCCGCACGCCATCGGCATTGAGCCGCGGCACTTCGCGCGCCAGCGCCCCGACCATCAGCTGCATCAGGCCGGAGACTTCTTCAGGGGGACGGTTCCAGTTCTCCGAGGAGAACGCGAACACCGTAAGCACGCCCACGCCGCGGTCGGCGCAGGCCTTGACGCAGCGCCGCAGCGACTCCACGCCCTGCTTGTGCCCCGCCACGCGAGGCAGGAAGCGCTTGGTGGCCCACCGGCCGTTGCCATCCATGACGATGGCAACGTGGTGCGGAGGGGTCGTCGTCTGCGGCGAGGAGGCCATGCGGAGCCTCAAACGGCCATGATCTCCGCTTCTTTCGCGGTGACCAGACGGTCGATGTCCGCGATGTGCTTGTCGGTGACCTTCTGGATGTCGGCTTCGGCGCGCTTCTGGTCGTCTTCCGAGGCCAGCTTGTCCTTCACGAGCTTCTTGACCGCTTCGTTCGCGTCACGGCGCAGGTTGCGCGTGGCGATCTTGGCGCTTTCGCCTTCGTTGCGGACCAGCTTGGTCATTTCCTTGCGACGCTCTTCGCTCATGGCGGGCAGCGGCACGCGGATCAGGTCGCCCATCGAGGCCGGGTTCAGGCCCAGGTCGCTTTCGCGGATGGCCTTCTCGATCTTGGCGCCCATGCCCTTTTCCCAGGGCTGGACGCTGATGGTGCGCGAGTCGAGCACCGACACGTTCGCCACCTGGCTCAGCGGTACTTGCGAGCCGTAGTAGTCGACGTGGATCGAGTCGAGCAGCGCCGAATTGGCACGGCCCGTACGGATCTTGGTGAGGTTGTTCTGGAAGGCGGCGAGCGACTGGTTCATCTTCGCGTCGGTCGCACTGCGAATGTCTGCAATGGTCATCTCATTTACTCCTAGGCATGCACCAGCGTGCCCTCGTCCTCGCCCATCACGACGCGCTTGAGGGCGCCGTTCTTGAGGATCGAGAACACCTTGATCGGTAGCTTCTGGTCGCGGCACAGCGCGAAGGCCGTGGCGTCCATGATGCCGAGGTTCTTGGCAATCGCCTCGTCGAAAGTCAACGAAGCGTAGCGGGTTGCATGCGGGTCGATTTTCGGGTCGGCCGTGTACACGCCGTCCACCTTGGTCGCCTTGAGCACCAGCTCGGCGCCGATTTCGGCACCGCGCAGCGCAGCGGCCGTGTCGGTCGTGAAGAAGGGGTTGCCGGTGCCGGCTGCGAACACCACGACCTTGCCCTCTTCGAGGTACTGCAGGGCCTTGGGGCGCACGTAGGGCTCGACCACCTGCTCGATGGCAATGGCGGACATCACGCGGGCCACGAGGCCCTGCTTGTCCATCGCGTCGGCGAGTGCCAGCGAGTTCATGACGGTGGCCAGCATGCCCATGTAGTCGGCCGTGGCGCGGTCCATGCCGACAGAGCCTCCCGCGACACCGCGGAAGATGTTGCCGCCGCCGATCACGACCGCCACCTGGACGCCCATGTGCACGACCTCGGCCACCTCTTCGACCATGCGAACGATGGTCGCGCGGTTGATGCCGAAGGCGTCATCGCCCATCAGTGCCTCACCCGACAGCTTCAACAAGATTCGCTTGTGGGCTGGGCGGGCATCAGACATGGGCATTTTCCTTAGAGGGTTGGCGGGGGCGAGTGTAAAACGTGGCGGTGAAAAAGCGGCGGCACGCTGTTGCGCACCGCCGCTTGCAGGACAGCCGGATCAGGCGGCAGCCTTGGCAGCAGCGACTTGGGCGGCGACTTCTGCGGCGAAGTCGTCGACCTTCTTCTCGATGCCTTCGCCGACCACGTACAGGGTGAAGCCCTTGATCGTGGTGTCGGCGGCCTTGAGCATCTGCTCGACGGTCTGCTTGTCGTTCTTCACGAACGGCTGGTTGTGCAGCGAGACTTCCTTGAGGTACTTCTGCACGCCGCCTTCGATGCGCTTGGCAACGATGTCGGCCGGCTGCGGCTTCTTGCCTTCGGCTTCGGCGACCTTGCGGTCTTCTTCAGCCTTGCCAGCGGCCACGGCGCGCTCTTTTTCGATCAGCTCGGCAGGCACGTCCGATGCCTGGATGGCGACCGGCTTCATGGCGGCGATGTGCATTGCCACGTCCTTGGCCGACGTGTCGTCGCCTTCGAACTCGACCATCACGCCGATGCGCGTGCCGTGCAGGTACGACGCCAGCTTGCCGTTGCCCGTGAAGTGCTTGAAGCGGCGGAAGCTCATGTTCTCGCCGATCTTGCCGATCAGACTCTTGCGCACGTCTTCGAGCGTGGGGCCGAAACCGTCTTGCTCGTAGGCCAGCGCACCCAGTGCAGCGATGTCTGCGGGGTTGTTCTTGGCCACCAGCATCGCAGCAGCATTGGCCAGGGCCAGGAAGCTGTCGTTCTTGGTGACGAAGTCGGTTTCGCAGTTGATTTCGATCATGCCGCCGGCAGCGCCGTCGACGAAAGCCGTGACCACGCCTTCAGCGGTGACACGACCCGATGCCTTGCCAGCCTTGTTGCCGAGCTTGATGCGCAGCAGCTCTTCGGCCTTTTCCATGTTGCCGTCGGCCTCCGTCAGGGCCTTCTTGCATTCCATCATGGGCGCATCGGTCTTCGCGCGCAGTTCGCCGACCATGCTTGCGGTGATTGCAGCCATTTGTGTATCTCCGTAAATCCAAAAATCAGGTTAAAAAAAGGGGCACCAAAGCCCCTTCTTCAGGCTCGCGAGAGCACCAATCAGGCCGAAGCGCCTTCTTCGACTTCGACGAATTCGTCGCCATTGCCTTCGGCAACGGCCTTGACCACGTCACCGCCGGCGCTGTTGCGGCCTTCGATGATGGCGTCGGCGATGCCGCGGGCGTACAGCGTGACAGCCTTCGACGAGTCGTCGTTGCCGGGGATCACGTAGTCGATGCCTTCGGGCGAGTGGTTGGAGTCAACCACGCCGATCAGCGGAATGCCGAGCTTCTTGGCTTCGGCCACGGCGATCTTGTGGAAGCCCACGTCGATCACGAAGATCGCGTCCGGCAGCGCAGCCATGTCCTGGATGCCGCCGATGTCCTTCTCAAGCTTCGCGATTTCGCGCGAGAACGTGAGCTGCTCCTTCTTGCTCAGGCTGTCGAGGCCGGCTTCTTGCTGGGCCTTCATGTCCTTCAGACGCTTGATCGAGGTCTTGACGGTCTTGAAGTTGGTCAGCATGCCGCCGAGCCAGCGGGTGTCGACGAAAGGCACGCCGGCGCGGCGAGCTTCTGCAGCAACGATTTCACGGGCCTGGCGCTTCGTGCCGACCATCAGGATCGTGCCGCGGTTGGCCGTGAGTTGCTTGGCGTACTTCATCGCATCCTGGAACATCGGGAGCGACTTTTCCAGGTTGATGATGTGAATCTTGTTGCGGTGACCGAAGATGAACGGAGCCATCTTGGGGTTCCAGAAGCGGGTTTGGTGACCGAAGTGGACACCGGCTTCCAGCATTTCGCGCATGGTGGTCGACATTGAATTTACTCCAAAGGTTGGGTCTAAAATCCAGCCCGTTTTGCGCCCCTTCGACGGGGTCGCAACACCTTGATTGGGCCGGTTTGCGGATGTGCTTGACTGGCGGCGACAAAACTGTCGCATAACCAGCGAAACCCAAAGAGTATAGCACGGCGGCCACCCCCTCCTCCCTCGAACCGAGCCGTTCCAAGGTACCCTCGAAGCCATGAACGACCTTCACGCCACCCGTCTCACCCTTCTGGCTGGCGATTCCGATGCGCGCACCGAAATGGAGCGCGCCATCGCCCTCTCCGAATCCCCGGCCTGCGCCCACGTTTTCACCCGCACGATGTTCGACGAAGCGCGCGTGGCCGCCGCCGCATCGGCGCCCGAAAGCCACCTCGCCGGGCTCGCCTTCACCAGCAAGGACCTGTTCGATGTCGCCGGCCAGCCGACACCCGCCGGTTCGGCCGTTCTCTCGCATGCGCCGGCCGCCCCGACCGATTCGCTCGCCGTGGCGCGACTGCGCGCCGCCGGCGGCGTGCTGACCGGGCGCACCAACATGACGGAGTTCGCCTTTTCCGGCGTCGGCGTCAATCCGCACCACGGCACGCCAGCCAACGTGAGCGACACCGCCACGCCGCGCATTCCGGGCGGCTCATCGTCCGGCGCGGCGATCTCGGTGGCGAGCGGCGCGGCCTTCATCGGCCTGGGCTCCGACACAGGCGGCTCGATCCGCATTCCGGCCGCGCTGAACGGCATCGTCGGCTTCAAGAACACCGCCCGCCTCACGCCGGCCGACGGCGCCCTGCCGCTGTCGACCACGCTCGACACCGTCTGCGCCATGACCCGCTCGGTGCGAGACGCCATCACCGCGCACGAAATCCTTTCGGCGCGGCCGGTGACGCCCGGCTCGGTGCCGCTGTCGGGCTACCGGCTGGCCGTCGTGAAGAACGTCTTCCTCGACGACGTCGAGCCCGCCGTGGCCACAGCCTTCGAGCGCACCCTGGCCACCCTGCGCGCCACGGGCGCCCATATCCAGGAGATCGACCTGCCCGAGCTGGCCGATCTGCAGACCATCAATGCCACCGGTGGCTTCTCGGCGGCCGAGTCGTACGCCTGGCACCGGCTGCTGCTGGAGCGCAGCGGCGCTGGCTACGACCCGCGCGTGGCGCAGCGCATCCTGCGCGGCGCCGGCATGAAGGCGCACGAGTACATCGACCTGATCCACGCCCGCCGCGACTGGATCGCCCGCGTCGAAAAGGCGCTGGCGTCGTTCGACGCCGTGCTGTCGCCGACCGTGCCGATTACTGCGCCGCCGATCGCCAGCGTGGCACCGGGCGCCGAGCGCGACGACGAGTTCTTCCGCGTCAATGCGCTGCTGCTGCGCAACCCGTCGATCGTCAACATGCTCGACGGCTGCGCCATCTCGCTGCCCTGCCACGTCGCCGACGAACTGCCGGTCGGCCTGATGCTGTGGCACGGCGCGATGCACGACGACGCCGTGCTCGCGGTGGCGCTCCAGGCCGAACGCGTGCTACAGAAATAACAGCTGTCACCGCCCGTCCCGCGGGCGTCAGCCGCCTCTTTTATCTAGAACATTTCAATGAAAATCGCGATCGTGGGCGCCGGCATCGTCGGCGTCACCACCGCCTGGGAACTGGTTTCCGACGGCCATGAAGTGACCGTGTTCGAGCGCCGCGGCGCCGCCGCCGAGGAGGCCAGCTTCGCCAACGCCGGCGTGGTGGCCCCCGGCTACGTCACACCGTGGGCCGCACCGGGCATGCGCGGCAAGGTGCTGCGCTCGCTGCTGTCCTCGCACGGCGCCATCAAGCTGCGCTGGCCGCTGAGCACACGCGACCTCGGCTGGATGTCACGCTGGCAGAAGGCCTGCAAGCTCGAAACCTACCTGGCCAACCGCGCCCGCATGCAGCGGCTGGCCTTCTACAGCCGCACCCGGCTGCACGCGGTGACCGAAGCGCGCGAGCTGAGCTACGAACGCAGCGACGGCTACCTGGTGCTGCTGCGCTCCAAGCGCGAGAAAAAACTGATCCAGCCCGGCCTGGAAGTGCTGCGCTCGGCCGGCAGCGTGTTCCGCGAGGTCGACGCCGACGAGGCCCGCCTGATCGAGCCCGCGCTCAACCCCGACACCCCGCTGGCAGGCGCGATCCACCTGCCGGAAGACGAGGTCGCGAACTGCCGTCAGTTCGCGCTGCTGCTCAAGTGGGAGGCCGAGGCGCTGGGCGCGCAGTTTCATTTCAATTGCGACATCGCACCGCTGAGCCGCGCGGCCCCCACGTCGCTGACGCTCGCCAGTGGTTCGGACGCGCTGCAGTTCGACGCCATCGTGGTGTGCGCCGGCCTGTCGTCCGCCGCGCTTCTGCGTCCGCTGGGGCTGCGCATTCCGCTGGCGCCGGTCTACGGCCACTCGGTCAGCGCCCCGGTGCGCGAGCCGCTCAACGCGCCGCGCAGCGCAGTGATGGACGAGCGCTACAAGGTCGCGATCTCCCGCCTGGGCCAGCGCGTGCGCGTGGCCGGCAGCGCCGAGATCGGCGGCTCGCCCGACGCCATGAGCCCGGCCGCGATCCAGACGCTCTACAAGGTGCTGCACGACTGGTTTCCGGGCGCGGCCACGCTGCAATCGGGCATCCAGCAATGGAAAGGCGCCCGACCGATGCTGCCCGACGGCCCGCCGGTGCTGGGTGCCAGCGGCATCCCCGGCGTGTGGCTCAACCTGGGCCACGGGTCGAGCGGCTGGGCGCTGTCGTGCGGCAGCGCGCGCGTGCTCGGCGACCTGATCGCAGGACAAGACCCCGGCATCGACCTCGAAGGCCTGGGGATCGAACGCCTCAGTCTTTAGGACCCCAACGGCGCAGTTGCTCCGGGCTGGCCGGTTTTTCCGTCGGCAGTTCGGGCCGGGGCGCCCATCGTTGGGCGATCAACCCCAGGACAGCCGGCGCAATCAGTCCGAAGAACACCAGCACCAGCAGGTCCACGCCCAGCATCAGCCACTGCGTGCCGGAACCCGCCTCGACCGGCACATCGAGCCACCGGATCACGCCGACGCCGTAGCCCACGCCCAGCGCCCAGGCGACGTCGCGCAGCGGCACCCGGCGCAACACCTCGGCCAGCAGGAGCAGCGCCCACACCACGATCAGCAGGCCGACCGCCCAGGCCGCACCGGCGATCGTCGCCGCGGCCGTGGCGATGAAGCCGGCAAGACACGCCAGCAGCAGAACAAACAACCAGCCAAAGGTCTTGAGCGTCATCGGTCGATGATAGGAGGCACGGCGTCAGCGGCACAATGGATCGATGCATCGCATCACGTCTGCAAGCGCCGCCGATCTGTTCGACATCGCCGCCACGCGCCGCATCGAGCAGGCAGCAGCCTCCGCCCTGCCCGCTCACACGCTGATGCAGGGCGCAGGCCTCGCGGCGGCACGGCTTGCGATGGCGCTTGCGCCGCACGCGCGAACGATCTGGATCGCGTGCGGCCCCGGGAACAACGGCGGCGACGGCTTTGAAGCTGCGGCGCAGTTGCGGCACCGGGGCTTCTTTCCGGTCGTCACTTTCGTGGGCGATGAAAGCCGGCTGCCGCCGGATGCCAAGGCATCGCTGCAACGTGCGCGCGATGCGGGCGTCACCTTCGCTTCGGAGCCACCGTCGAGCTTCGAACTGGCAGTGGATGCGCTGCTCGGCATCGGATCTACCCGCCCGCCCTCCGGCACGATGGCCGAATGGATTGCGCGGATGCATGCAGGCGCGCAGCCGGTGCTCAGTCTCGATGTGCCTTCCGGCCTTGGTGCAGACACCGGCACGCTGCCTTCCGGCACCGATCACCCATCGCAATCGGTCCGCGCCACCCTCACCTTCCTCACGCTGAAGCCCGGCCTGTTCACGGCCCAAGGCCGCGATGCGGCCGGCACGGTGTGGTTCGATGACCTGGGCTGCAGTGCTTTCGTCCAGGAGCGACCGACAGCCCGCCTTGCAGGCACGCCCGATACCCGGCCGCGCACCCACGCCTCGCACAAGGGAAGCTACGGCGATGTCGCGGTGATCGGTGGCGCTTCAGGCATGGCCGGCGCCGCGCTGCTGGCCGGCTCGGCGGCCCTCCATGCGGGCGCGGGACGCGTGTTCGTCGGATTGCTCGATCCCCGCGCAGCGCCGGTCGACACGTCGCAGCCCGAGTTGATGCTGCGCGACGCCCATGCGCTGGACCTCGCGGGCATGACGGTCGTGTGCGGCTGCGGTGGCGGCGATGCCGTGCGCGAGCTGCTGCCGCGCGTGCTGTCGACGGCCGCTGCAGTGCTGCTCGACGCCGATGCGCTCAACGCCATCGCCGCCGACTCGTCGCTTCAAACGCAACTGATCGCGAGAGGCCAGACTGGCACCCCCACCGTGCTCACGCCGCATCCATTGGAAGCCGCGCGCCTGCTCGGCGACACGACGGGCGGTGTGCAGGCCAACCGCCTGGCTGCAGCCCGCGCGCTGGCGTTGCGCTTCGGTGCGGTGACGGTGCTCAAAGGTTCGGGAACGGTGATTGCCGATGCGGGCGACAAGCCGCCGGCCATCAACCCGACCGGCAATGCCCGCCTTGCCACCGCAGGCACAGGCGATGTACTCGCCGGCATGATCGGCGCGGCGCTCGCGATGCGTCAGCCCGCATTCGAGGCGGCCTGCGAAGCCGCCTGGCAGCACGGCCACATCGCCGACACATGGCCGGCCGATGCGGCGCCGCTCACGGCAGGCGCATTGGCGCGCCGCGCGCCCGCCTGAGCGCAGTGCGCAGGGCTTAGCCGCGCCCGACAAAGGGCATCTTCGTCGCCATGATGGTGTGGAAGAGCACGTTGGCCTCCAGCGGCAGGTTCGCCATGTAGAGCACCGACTGGCCGACGATCTTGACGTCGATCAGCGGCTCGATTGCCAGCTCGCCGCTGGCCTGCGGCACGCCGGTGGCCATGCGCGCGGCCAGCTCGGTCATGGCATTGCCCACGTCCACCTGCCCCACGGCGATGTCGTACTTGCGGCCATCGAGCGACGCCGTCTTGGTCAACCCTTCGACCGCGTGCTTGGTCGAGGTGTAGGCCGCGGAATTCGGCCGCGGCGTGGTCGCCGAGATCGAACCGTTGTTGATGATGCGGCCGCCCCGCGGCGTCTGCGCCTTCATCGTGCGGAAGGCCTGCTGGATGCAAAAGAACATGCCGGTGAGGTTGATGTCCACCACGCCCTTCCACTGCTCGGGCGTCCAGTCCTCGAACGGGCCCGGCGGGTTGCCCACGCCGGCGTTGTTGAACAGCAGGTCGACGCGCCCGAAGCGGTCGACCGTGGCACCGAACAGCGCCTGCACCGAGTCGGCATTGGCCACGTCGGTGGGCACCGCGAAGGCGCGTGCACCCGCGCCCGACTCTTCCGCCACCTGCTCCAGCGGCTCGAGGCGGCGCCCCGCCAGGGCCACGCTCCAGCCGTCCGCCAGCAAGGCCAGCGCGGCCGCGCGGCCGATGCCCGACCCGGCGCCCGTGACGATCGCGATGCGACCCTTGTTGTTTTCCACGCTCATGCTTCATGTCTCCTTTTCAGCGAGTCCGTACACACGGTAAACCGGTAGTGTGCACGGCGCATTTCATCCACGGCGCGGCTTGCGCCCTTTGCCCTGCATCTTGTTGGCGGCTTTCTTCACCGCCGATTTGAAGGCCTGCATCGCCGATTGCGGGCCGGCGGGCGCCACGGCAGCGCCGCCGCCACCATGCTCCGAGCGCGACTCGCCACCAGCCTCCGCCTTGTGGCGGGCGCTCCGCTTGGCCGACGCTTTCACCGGTGCGCTGCCCTTGTCCTTCATGGCCCGCGAGGTCAGGTCTTCGCCTTCGCGCACGAGGCGGAAGTCGATCTTGCGACCGTCCAGGTCGACGCGGCTCACCTGCACCCGCACCCGCGTGCCGATGGCGTAGCGAATGCCGGTGCGCTCGCCGCGCAGCTCCTGGCGCATCTCGTCGAACTTGAAGTATTCGCCGCCGAGCTCGGTGATGTGGACCAGGCCCTCGACGTACATCGCATCGAGCGTGACGAAGATGCCGAAGGTGGTGGCCGCGGAGACCACGCCGCCATACTCCTCGCCGAGGTGCTCGCGCATGTACTTGCACTTGAGCCAGGCCTCGACGTCGCGGCTGGCTTCGTCGGCGCGGCGCTCGTTGGCGCTGCAATGCAGGCCCGCCGCTTCCCATGCCAACACTTCCTTGGTCGGTGCGATCGTGGCTTTTTGCGGCTTCGTCGTCGGCGCTTTCACGCGCGAAGCCAGGCGCTTGGCCAGCTTGGCATGCGCCTCGCCCGGTGTCGGCAGCATCGGCAACTGGTAGCGCGTCTTGCCGAGGATCGCCTTGATCACGCGGTGCACTAACAGGTCGGGGTAGCGACGGATCGGGCTCGTGAAGTGCGTGTAGGCCTCGTAGGCCAGGCCGAAGTGGCCGCTGTTGAACGGCGTGTAGATCGCCTGCTGCATTGAGCGCAGCAGCATGGTGTGGATCTGCTGCGAGTCGGGGCGCTCCTTGGTGGCTTCGGCGATCGCCTGGAACTCACCGGGACGCGGATCGTCGGTGATGCTCAAGCCCACGCCCATGGCCTTCAGGTAGCCGCGCAGGATTTCTTTCTTCTCCGGCGTCGGGCCTTCGTGCACACGGAACAGGCCCGGGTGCTTGCCTTCGGAGATGAAGTCGGCGCTGCAGACGTTGGCGGCCAGCATCGCCTCTTCGATGATCTTGTGCGCCTCGTTGCGCGTGCGCGGCACGATCTTCTCGATGCGGCCGGCGTCGTCGCAGATGATCTGCGTCTCGGTGGTTTCGAAGTCGACCGCGCCACGCTTGCCGCGCTGCTTGAGCAGCGCCTTGTAGACGTCGGCAAGGTTCAGCAGGTCCTTGACGCGGTCCTTGCGCTTGGCGGCCTCGGGGCCGCGCGTGTTGCCGAGGATGGCAGCCACCTCGGTGTACGTGAAGCGCGCATGGCTGAACATCACAGCCGGATAGAACTGGTAGGCGTAGATCTCGCCGTCGGCCGCGACCAGCATGTCGCACACCATGCACAGGCGCTCGACTTCGGGGTTGAGCGAGCACAGGCCGTTCGACAGCTTCTCGGGCAGCATCGGAATCACGCGGCGCGGGAAGTAGACGCTGGTCGCGCGGTCGTAGGCATCGATGTCGATGGCCGAGCCGGTCTGCACATAGGCACTGACGTCGGCAATGGCCACCAGCAGGCGCCAACCCTTGCCGCGACCCACCTTCGCGGGCTCGCAATACACGGCGTCGTCGAAGTCGCGGGCGTCTTCGCCGTCGATGGTGACGAGCGGCACGTCGGTGAGGTCGATGCGGCCCTTCTTGTCGGCGGGGCGCACCTTCTCGGGCAGGGCCTTGGCCAGTGCCAGGCACTCCGCAGAAAACTCATGCGGCACGCCGTACTTGCGCACGGCGATTTCGATTTCCATGCCGGGGTCGTCGATCTCGCCCAGCACTTCTCTCACGCGGCCCACGGGCTGACCGAACAAGGCCGGCGGCTCGGTGAGTTGCACGACCACGACCTGGCCCACCTTGGCCGGGCCGGTAGCGCCCTTCGGGATCAGGACATCCTGGCCGTAGCGCTTGTCTTCCGGTGCAACGAGCCAGATCCCGCCTTCGTGCAGCAAGCGGCCGATGATCGGCTGCTCGGGTCGCTCGACGATCTCGACCACGCGCCCTTCGGGGCGGCCGCGGCGGTCCTGTCGCACGATGCGCGCCTTGACGCGATCCTTGTGCAGCACCGCGCGCATTTCGTTCGGCGGGAGGTAGATGTCCGCCTCGCCGTCGTCGCGCTGCACGAAGCCGTGTCCGTCGCGATGTCCTTGAACAGTTCCTTCGATTTCGTCCAACAAGCTGCTGGAAGTGACATTATTTTTGATATGATCTCCTTCTTTCCTGAAATTCAAAACGTGGCTGCTTCTGCAGTCATGTGGGCCCAGATGGCGGAATTGGTAGACGCACTAGTTTCAGGTACTAGCGAGTAACATCGTGGAGGTTCGAGTCCTCTTCTGGGCACCAAGTTTAAACAGACCTTTACCAGGTCATCCGATTGAAGCCACCGGTCTCCGGTGGCTTTTTTCATGGCCGCTCGAAACTGCATCAAACGGGCGACGTGATCATCAGATCACGCCCTTCGATGCCGGCCATGCGCGCACGATTGCACCCACCCGCCTTCGGCAATGCACCCACTGCACGAGCCATGTCGCGCAGAAGCTGAAATTTCGACGCACCGAAAAGATCGCGCCAAATTTGTGGATATAATCGTAGTCTTTGCTGAAAAGCAAAATTAGCCCAGATGGCGGAATTGGTAGACGCACTAGTTTCAGGTACTAGCGAGTAACATCGTGGAGGTTCGAGTCCTCTTCTGGGCACCAATATTGAACAGACCCTTACCAGGTCTTCTTTAAAAAGCCACCGGCCTCCGGTGGCTTTTTTCTTGGCCGTTTGAATCAGGTGCATCAAACGGGCAACGCGATCAGGTCGTGGCCTTCGGCGCCCACGATGCGGGCACGCGTGAACTCACCGACCTTCATCGTCTTGCTGATCTTCTCGGGCGGCAGGAGGCGAACGGTGCCGTCGATCTCCGGTGCATCGGCGTACGTGCGCCCCACTCCACCCTTGCGACCCAGTGCCGGCGCTGAATCGACCAGCACTTGCATCGTCGAGCCAATGCGCTTTTGCAGCTTGGCGATCGACACGGCCTCGGCCACTTCCATGAAGCGGGCGCGGCGAGCTTCACGCTCAGCCTCGGGCAGCATGCCCGGAATGTCGTTGGCGGTTGCGCCCTCGACCGGGCTGTAGGCAAAGCAACCTGCACGATCGATCTCGGCTTCGCGAATGAAGTCGAGCAGGTGCTCGAACTCCTGCTCCGTCTCGCCCGGGAAGCCGGCAATGAAGGTGCTTCGGATCACGAGTTCGGGGCAGGTCTCGCGCCAACGCGCGATTCGCTCCAGGTTCTTTTCGCCGCTGGCCGGCCGCTTCATGCGCTTGAGCACGTCAGGGTGGCTGTGCTGCAGCGGCACGTCGAGGTATGGCAGTACTTGGCCGCTCGCCATCAACGGAATGATTTCGTCGACGCTCGGGTACGGGTACACGTAGTGCAGGCGCACCCAGGCGCCGTACGGCTCGGCGATCTCGCCCAGCGTGCGGACGAGTTCGAGCATGCGGGTCTTGACCGGCTTGCCGTCCCAGAAACCGGTGCGGTACTTCACATCGACGCCATAGGCCGAAGTGTCCTGGCTGATCACCAGCAGCTCCTTCACGCCGCCTTCGAACAAGGCCTTGGCTTCGCTGAGCACATCGCCCACCGGGCGCGAGACGAGGTCGCCGCGCATCGAGGGAATGATGCAGAAGGTGCAACGGTGGTTGCAGCCTTCGCTGATCTTCAAATAGGCGTAGTGCCGCGGCGTCAGCTTGAGGCCGGCCACACCAAAGGTGTTCGGCACGAGGTCGATGAACGGATCGTGCGGCTTCGGCAGGTTGGCGTGCACGGCATCCATCACCTCCTGCGTGGCATGCGGGCCGGTGACGGCCAGCACGCTCGGGTGCATCTGGCGCACCAGATTGCCGCCCTGGTCGCCGGTCTTGGCGCCCAGGCAGCCGGTGACGATGACGCGACCGTTCTCGGCGAGCGCTTCGCCGATGGTGTCCAGGCTTTCCTTCACGGCATCGTCGATGAAGCCGCAGGTGTTGACGATCACGAGGTCGGCGCCCTCGAAAGTCTTGGAGGTTTGATATCCCTCGGCACTCAGCCGGGTCAGGATCAATTCGGAATCGGTGAGAGCCTTGGGGCAGCCAAGGCTCACGAAGCCGACCTTGGGGGCGGTCGGCGTGACAGTACGTTCAGGGGAGGCAACTTCGCTCATAGGCCTCTATTGTCCCAGCTATCGGTGACAGCGGGGCATTCATCGGACAGTCGCCCCATTCGGGCGGCCCGCCGCGCGGCGCTCAGGGCCGCTTGATGCCAAAGGCGCCCAGCACCTGCTCGGTGTTTTTCTGCATCTGCTCCTGCATCTGCAGGAAGACGTTCTTCGATTGCTCGACGTAATTGCCCATCAGCCCCTGGATCATCGGCGACTGCATGGTCATGAAGCGCGACCACATCTCGGGCGTCAGGCCCTCGGCCTTTTCGGTGAGCTGGGCCTGCACCTCGGTCATGGCCTGGATGTTCTTCTCGAGGTAGGGGCCCATGTAGCCCTGCATGGCCTGCCCGTAGAAACGGATGATGTTGGCCAGCACCTGCTCGGTGAACATCGGCGCGCCACCCGCTTCTTCTTCCAGAATGATCTGCAGCAGGATGCTGCGCGTGAGGTCGTCGCCGGTCTTGGCGTCGCGCACCACGAACTGCGCGTTCGCGATGACCAGCTGCTTGACCTCGGTCAGCGTGATGTACGTGGATGTCTCCGTATCGTAGAGCCGTCGGTTGGGGTACTTCTTGATCACACGCTGTACCGGCTTCACCCCGGACTTCTTGCTCTGCACTACAGACTCCTTCACATGGACGCCCATGTCATCGGATGATTCTAGGGAGCGGTTTTGCTGCATCGCGACAAGGTTTACCCTGACCGCGATTTTTCTTCACGCGTCCTGCGCTGTCGCGTACTCGGCGCCACACGCATGACACGCCGCAGTTTCAGGACGCTCCGGAGTCGACAACCTGAATCGCAGCGGGATCTTCTGCCCGTAGACAACCCAGCACCGAGGGCAATGCTCCTGCCCCACCGTCGGAAGGTAGGCGCGCGCGCGCTGCTCGGCGCGCTCTTCGGTCACCGGCATGCCCTGTCGTTGTGCACGCGCCACTTCGCGCGCGGCCATGGTGTCGGTGCGGCCAGCAGCAAGGTCATTGATGCCGTAAACCGCGCGTGCAAATTCGAGAGGGGCTTGCTTGAGCAATGCGGCCACGCGGTGGTCGGCGTGCGCCCGATCAACTGACGTTGATCGCGTATTCATCAGATCGCTTATCAAGGAAATTCGAGAAGGTTGGCAGACCGCTCAAGGTAGCACAACCACATGGCCCAGGGACGTTGCCTGTACCGCGCGAAGGGCCGCCCGTGAAAGGGGTTTTCGCTTGTGTCGATCACTCATGGCGACCGGGCTGAACCAAAGACAAACACGTCGTCCAAACGACGAACGGGTTGCAGCGAAATCGCTGCAACCCGTGTTTGATTTGGTAGGCGCGATTGGATTCGAACCAACGACCCCCACCATGTCAAGGTGGTGCTCTAACCAACTGAGCTACGCGCCTAAGAGAAGCATCGAGTATAGCAGGAGAAATGGCTCTTTTCAGCGCCGACGTGCAGATCGCACACCAGTCACTGCCGTCACCACGCCGAGCACTTGCGTCAGGCGCGCGGCATCGGCGATTTCCACGGTGAAAGTCATCCAGGCCGTGCCCTTGATCGACTGCGTCTGCACGCCGATCACGTTCATCTTCTCGCGCGCAAACACATCAGAGATATCGCGCAGCAGGCCCTGACGGTCGGCAGCTTCCACCGCCACGTCCACCGCGTAGACCGGTGCATCGGCGCCCTTCTTCGGCAGGCCCCATTCGACATCGATCACGCGCTCGCCATCCTTCGCGGCCATCGTGCGGAAGTTGCTGCAGTCCGCACGATGCACGCTGACGCCATGGCCGCGCGTGACGAAGCCGCGGATGGCATCCGGCGGCGCCGGCTTGCAGCACTTGGCGAGCTGCGTCATCAGCGACGACACGCCCACCACGAGCACGCCGCCCTTGCCCGACTTCTCGCTGCCGCGCGCCTTCTTGATCTGCACGCCGTCGTCGGGATTCAGCGCCGGCTCGGGCGGACGCAGCAGCGTCTCGATGTTGCGCAGCGAGAACTCGTCCTTGCCGACCACCTCGAACAGATGGTCCGCCGACTTGAAGCCGAGCTGCGAGGCCAGGTCTTCGAGCCGCATGGCCGTCTTGCCTTCGCGCTGCAGCAGCTTCTCGACGGCTTCGCGTCCGCGCGCCACGGTCTCGTGCGTGATCTGCGCGTTGAACCAGGCGCGCACCTTGGCGCGCGCACGATGGCTCGCGAGATAACCCAGCTCTGCATTCAGCCAGTCGCGCGACGGCCCGCCTTCCTTGGCCGCCATGATCTCGACGGTCTGCCCATTCGACAGCGGCGTGTTGAGCGGCACCATCGCGCCATCGACACGCGCACCGCGGCAGCGATGCCCCAATGTCGTGTGCACCGTGTAGGCGAAGTCGACCGGCGTCGCGCCCTGCGGCAGTTCGACGATGGCGGCATCGGGCGTGAGCACATAGATGCGGTCGTCGAACAAGCCCTGCCCCTGCAGCCCGCCCGACAGATCGCGCTCCCAGGCCAACAGTTGGCGCAACACCGCAATCTTGGCGTCGTACTCGCCGCTCGCCCAGACACCGGCGTAGCCCTTGTGACCCGCTTCCTTGTAGGCCCAGTGCGCGGCCACGCCATGTTCGGCATGGTCGTGCATTTCCTCGGTGCGAATCTGGATCTCGATCGGCTTGCCCACCTTGCCGTCGACGATCTCGCGCACCACCGTGTGCAGCGACTGATAACCGTTCGGCTTGGGCCGCGCGATGTAGTCGTCGAATTCTTCGTCGATGGGCTGGAAGTGCGAGTGCACCCAGGCCAGCGCGGCATAGCAGTCCTTCACGTCCTGCACCACCACGCGCAGCGCGAGGATGTCGAAGACCTGCTCGAAATCGAGCGACTTGCCGCGCATCTTCTTGACGATGCTGTAGATGTTCTTCGGGCGCCCCTGCACCGTGGCCTTGACGCCCTCGGCCTGCAGTTCGTGCTCCAGCTGCGAGCGCAACTGCTCGACGTGGCCTTCGCGCTCGATGCGCTTCTCGTCGAGCAGCCGCGCGATCAGCTTGTAGGTGTCAGGCTCCAGAAAGCGGAACGAGAGGTCTTCGATCTCCCACTTCACCTGCCAGATGCCCAGCCGGTTCGCGAGCGGCGCAAACACCTGCAGCGACTCGCGCGCCACACTCTCGGGCGCGGGCTGCTTGCTGGCCGCCGCGTGTCGCAGCGTCTGCAGGCGCGAGGCCAGCCGCAGCATCACGACGCGCAGGTCGCGCGAAAACGCGAGCAGCATCTTGCGCACGTTCTCGGTCTGCGCACCGGCGCCTTCGCCATGGTGCCCTTGCGAGGCCGTGCGCGCCTGCTCCTGCACGCGCACGAGCTTGGTGGTCTCAACCGCGAGCGCCGCGAAGTTGTCGCCGAAGACCTTGGCGATCACCTCCTGCGGGCGGTTCAGGTGCTGGCACGAATACACGAGGTAGCTCGCGGCCTGCATTGCCTCGGAGCCGCCCATCTTCGCGACGATGGCGGCCACGGCATCGGCGTGCGCCAGCGTGTTCTCGCCGGTGTCGAGTTTTTCATCGGCGATCAGCGGCTCGGCGAACGCGCGGGCGCGCGCCAGCATGTTCTCCATGACCGGCGAGCGGTCGGCCGTGGCGGCCGACAGCGGGTAATCAACCATGACGCCGTCGGACAGGGGTGCCGTCTGAAGGTTCCCAGACTCTCGCTTCACGATGCCCTCAATCGAACAGGAAATTCGTGACGACGGCGACCTGTGCGGGATCGACGAAAGTCGGCGCGTGGCCCACGCCCTCGAACTCGACGAGCGTGGCACGCGGCCCGCGCTGCGTCATCGCCGCCGCCGTCTCGGGGGACAGCAGGTCGGACACCGCACCGCGCGTGAGCAGCGTGCGCGCTTCGATGGCGTCGTACAGGCTCCACATCACGGCCCCGCCCTGCGCTGCGATTTCGGGCGTGATGGCGCGCAGCGGCACGCCGATGGCCGGGTCGTAGTGCAGCACCCAGGCGCCCTCGCCCACCGGGCTGGCGCTGGCGGTCTTGGCGGCACCGTCGGCGCTGCGTTCGGACGCCGGCACCACCATGTGCTGCGACAGCGCCCGCCACTGTTCCGGCGTGTGCGGCCCGAAGGTGGTCGACAGGGCCCACATCGCGTCGGCCGCAGCCTGCACGCTCGGAAACTGGCCGCTCTTTCCCACATACGCGCCGATGCGCTGGATGGCAGCGGGCTCGACCGTGGGGCCGACATCGTTCGCGACGAAACGGCGAATGGGCCGTGGCAGCGGCAGTTCCTTGTGGCCGGCCAGCACGAAGCCGATCAGCCCGCCCATGCTGGTGCCGACGTAGTCGAGCGTGTCGATGGGATGCTCGCCGTGCAACTGCGCGATCAGCGTCACCATGTCCGCGGCATACACCGGCACTTGATAGAAGGAAGGGTCGCGAAGCCAGTCGCTGCGCCCGCGCCCGACAACATCGGGACAGACCACGCGCACATCGCCGCCCGCGCGCGCCACGATGGCCTGCGCGAGCACGTCGAAGTCGCGCCCCTGCCGGGTCAACCCATGCACGCAGACCACGACATGCGCGCTGTGCGCGTTGCCCCATTGCCAATAGGCCATGCGATGACCGCCCTGGGCGTCGTTGCAGGCCACGTCGTGAAGGGTCGGTTCTGTCATGGAAACGGAGGGGTTCAGGTGCGGATAATGGTCTCGTTGCATCCTAATTCATCCGGAGATTGATCTTCATGCTCAAAGGCAAAACCGCGCTTGTCACGGGGTCCACCAGTGGCATTGGCTTCGCCATCGCCACCGCGCTGGCCCAACAGGGCGCACACATCGTGCTCAACGGTTTCGGCGACGCCGAAACCCCCAAGGCCCAGATCGAGGCGCTCGGCGTGCGTGCCGAATACCACGGGGCCGACATGAGCAAGCCCGACCAGATCGAGGACATGATGAAGTTCGCCGCGTCGAAGTTCGGCCGCGTCGACATCCTCGTCAACAACGCCGGCATCCAGCACGTCGCCAAGGTCGAAGACTTTCCGACCGAACGTTGGGACGCAATCATCGCGATCAACCTCACGAGCGCCTTCCACACGACACGCCTGGCGATTCCCGCGATGCGCGAGGCCAACTGGGGCCGCATCATCAACGTGGCGTCGGCGCACGGGCTCGTGGCCTCGGCGCAGAAGTCGGCGTATGTTGCGGCCAAGCACGGCATCGTCGGCCTGACCAAGTCGGTGGCGCTCGAAACCGCCACTACCGGCGTCACCTGCAACGCGATCTGCCCGGGCTGGGTGCTCACGGCGCTGGTGCAAAAGCAGATCGACGACCGCGCGGCACGCGAAGGCATTTCGGCCCTCCAGGCGCAGAACGAATTGCTGGGGGAAAAACAGCCCTCGCTGCAGTTCACGACGGTCGAGCAACTGGGCGGGCTGGCCGTCTTCCTGAGCTCTCCCGCAGCCGATCAGGTGCGGGGCGTCGCCTGGGCCATGGACGGCGGCTGGACGGCTCAGTAAATAGACAGAGGCATTCAAAAAACGCCGGCGGCACTCGCCCGCCGGCGCTGCACGCCTCTTACTTGAGCTGCACCGAGCCGGAAACGTTCACGACCACGCTGGTCTTGCCCGCTTCCACCGGCACGGCCGAGTCGGCGGCCGAGAACGACTTGGCCTGCATGGCCATCACGCGCGGACGGATCGGGCCGCTGTCGTTCGCGTTCACCGACACCTCGCGCAGCGTGTAGCCGCCGAAGCCGAAGCCCTTGGCCAGTTCGGTGGCCTTCTGCTTGAAGTTGTCGATGGCGATGTTCTGTGCCTCGGTCTCGGTCTTGGCGCGCTGCTCGCGGCTCAGGCCGAAGCCGACGTTGCCCACGCTGAGCGTGCTGATGCGCCCGGCCGTCTGGGTGATGCGTGCGAAGTCGCGACCTTCGAGCACCAGTTCGGTCGAACCTTGCCAGCCGTTGATCTTGCCGTCCTTGGTGTAGCGCGGCGAGAGGCTGAAGTTGCCGGTGCGCACGTCGAGCTGGCCCGGCTGTGCATTCTTCTTGGCTTCGGCCAGCGCGGCGTCGAGCGCGGTCTTGAGCTGGGTTTGCACGGTGCCCGCCTCGGCGGCATCGCGCGTGGTCACGAGGGTCATGCTCAGCAGGTCTTGCTGAACTTCGACGGTGCCGGAGACCGACAGCTGGAGCACGTTTTGTGGAGCAGGCATGACGGCATTCTGGGCCAAGGTGGCACCGGCAAAGGTCAGCGCGGCGCAGGCCGCGATCAATTGAACAGTCTTCAAGACAGATTTCTCCCTGGTGGATGCGAGGAAAAGCCCTCGCCTGCGCCGTCTTCTTCAGTGGCGCAGGCTGCGCGGCGCGGTTTGCGGACTGGCGACGGGCTGCGGTGCCGGCACGATGCGCTCGGCAGGCTGTGATTCTGCCGAATTCAAAAGGACACCCGTTCCCACGGGCACCCACTGCCCCCTGACCTGCTGCCGCAGTTCGAACAATTCGCCCGCCGTGAGACGGCGCCCGGCGATCGCTTCGCCTCGGCGCTGCTCTTCCCGCTGGGCCGCCCGGTGCGCGGCCACGGCATCGCGCACTTCGCTGCGGCGTCCTTCACTGACCCGTAAAAACCCTTCGGGAACGGCGGACGTCGCACCACAAGCGCAAGCGAAAAAAAGCAGAGGCAAGGCAGAAAAAGAAGGTCTCATCGAACAATCGTCATAAGGCAGCACGGACTGTGCCACCGCCGGGCAAAGCCCGGATGACCAGACGGCGAGCGTCCGCAAGTTGTGTAACTTAGTGTCAACCACTACGGAATTCGGCAGCAATGGGGTGCTAACGCCTTCAGAATCGGCGCTGTTACAAATTCAACGTTGTAGAAATGACTCAAGTTCCCGCTCGCACCGACAAGATCGTGATCGTCGACGACGACGCCCGCATCCGCGACCTCCTGCGCCGCTACCTGACACAGGAAGGATTCGAAGTGATCGTGGCCGAGGACGGCAAGGCGCTCAACCGCATCCTGTTGCGCGACACGGTCGACCTGATCGTGCTCGACCTGATGATGCCCGGCGAAGACGGTCTCTCGGTGTGCCGCCGCCTGCGTGCCGCCAACGACCGCACGCCGATCATCATGCTCACCGCCAAGGGTGAAGACGTGGACCGCATCGTCGGTCTCGAAGTCGGCGCCGACGACTACCTCGGCAAGCCCTTCAACCCGCGCGAACTGCTGGCCCGCGTGCACGCCGTGCTGCGCCGCCGTCCGCCGCTCGAAGCGCCGGGTGCCCCCTCCACCGAGAACGAGACCGTCACCTTCGGCCCGTTCGCCTTCGACCTCGGCTCGCGCACCCTGAAGAAGGACGGCGAAGAACTCTCGCTGACCACCGGCGAGTTCGCGATGCTGAAGGCGCTGGTGCGCCACCCGCGCCAGCCGCTGTCGCGCGAAAAGCTGGCCCAGCTGGCACGCGGCCGCGAATTCGAACCCTTCGACCGCAGCCTGGACGTGCAGATCTCGCGCCTGCGCAAGCTGGTCGAGTCCGACGCCGCGGCACCGCGCTACATCCAGACCGTCTGGGGCGTGGGCTACGTGTTCGTGCCGGACGGCACGGCCTGACGCCCCGCTGAGAGGTGGCCATCGGCCTCCATTCCGCCCGACCTGACCCGGCCCAGGAGGACGGCGCGCAGGTCACGATGCCGAGCCCGCTCGAAGCGAGCGCGCAACGTGACCGCCGCCCCGGCCTCAAGCTGGGCTTCAGCCTTTTCTGGCGCACCTTCTTCCTGCTCGCCCTGCTGCTGATCGGTTGCACGGTCGCCTGGCTGCAGACCTTCCGCTCGCTCGAGTACGAGCCGCGCGCCATCCAGACCGGACACCAGATCGCCTCGCTCGTGAACCTCACGCGCGCGGCGCTCGTGTATTCGGACGCGATCACGCGGGTCTCGCTGATCAAGACGCTGGCCGACCAGGAAGGCGTGCGCATCCTGCCGCGCGAACCCAACGACCGCTTCCAGCCCTACACCAGCGGCGCGCTCGACGAGCGCGTCACCGAAGAGCTGATCGCCCAACTCGGCGAAGGCACCACCGTGGCCAGCCGCGTGAACGACGAGGCCGGCCTGTGGATCGGCTTCACCATCGAGAGCGACACCTACTGGCTGCTGCTCGACCCCACGCGCTTCAGCCGCGTGGGCGGGCGCACCTGGCTGGTCTGGCTCAGCACGGCGATGGCGCTGTCGCTCGCCGGCGCGGCGCTGATCACGCGGCTCATCAACCTGCCGCTCAAGCAGCTGTCGCGCGCCACCTTGCAGGTGCGCGAGGGCGAGTACGAGGCGCACCGGCTCGACGAGCGCGCCCGCACCAACGAAATCCGCGCGGTGAACATCGGCTTCAACCGCATGGCCGACCAGCTTGCCAAGATCGAGCAGGACCGCGCCATCATGCTGGCCGGCATCTCGCACGACCTGCGCACGCCGCTGGCGCGGCTGCGGCTCGAAACCGAGATGAGCGTGGCCGACGAAGACGCGCGCGACCACATGGCCGCCGACATCGCGCAGCTCGACGCGATCATCGACAAGTTCCTCGACTACGCCCGCCCCGACCACGTCGACCAGCGCCCCGTGCTGCTGCGCGACGTGATCGACGCCTGCACCTACGCCGTGCAGGACTACGAAGAGATGAACATCCACGTCGATGTGCCCGCCGACCTGAAGGTGATGGGCGACGAGGTGGAGCTCACGCGCGTGATCTCCAACCTGGTCGAGAACGCGCGGCGCTACGGCAAGACGCCGTCGACCGGCGTGGCCGACGTCACGATCCAGGCGCAGGCCAACAACGACGCGGTGCTGATCAAGGTGCGCGACCATGGCGCGGGCGTCGAGCCCGCCCTGCTCGTGCAGCTGACCAAGCCCTTCTTCCGCGGCGACGCGGCACGCACCTCGGCGGCCGGCGCCGGCCTGGGGCTGTCGATCGTGGCGAAGAACATCGAGCGCATGGGCGGCACCTTTGCGCTCACCAGCACGCCGGGCCGGGGCCTCGCGGCCCACATCCGGATGCCGCGCGCGATGCCGGCGGGCAGCCACAAGCCCAGCGACGTGCCGGGCAAGAAGCAGCAAGCGGCCTGAGAAAGACGCGGCGCGTCAGCGGTGCAGCAGCACCGCGGCGCGGGCTTCCATCGCCCGCCCCTCGCCCACCGGGCCGAGCTTCTCGGCCGTCTTGGCCTTCACATTGACCTGATCGAGCGTAATGCCCAGCGTGTCGGCAATGCGCTGGCACATGGCCGGGATGTGCGGCGCCAGCTTGGGCGCCTGCGCGATCACGGTGCTGTCGACGTTGCCGATTTCCCAGCCCGCCGCACGCACGCGGCGCGCCGCCTCGGCCAGCAGCACGGCCGAATCGGCGCCGCGGAACTGGGCGTCGGTGTCGGGGAAATGCCGGCCGATGTCGCCCAGCCCGGCCCCGCCGAGCAGCGCGTCGGTGATGGCGTGCAGCAGCACGTCGGCGTCCGAATGCCCAAGCAGGCCGGTGGTGTGCGGCACCTCGATGCCGCCCAGGATGAGCTTGCGCCCCGCCACCAGTTGGTGAACGTCCCAGCCTTCGCCGATGCGGATGTTGAACGGGGTCGTCGTCATGCCATGGCCTTCTTGCGGCCGAGCAGAATCGCCTCGGCCAGTGCGAAATCTTCGGGGAACGTGACCTTGAAGTTCTGCGCGCTGCCGGGCACCAGCAACGGTGCCAGGCCGATGGTTTCGATGGCGCTGGCCTCGTCGGTCACCACGTCGCCCACGCGCTCCAGCGCGTCGAGCAGCATGCCGATGCGGAACATCTGCGGCGTCTGCGCGAGCCACTTGTCGGCGCGCGGCAGGGTCTGGGTCGAGCGGCTGTCGGTCGACGAGACCTTCAGCGTGTCGGCCAGCCGCTGCGCCAGCAGGCCGCCGACGGCGTCGTGCTCGCAAGCGGCAATCAGCGCCTCGATCTGGCTGGAGGTGACGAGGCAGCGCGCCGCGTCGTGCACCAGCACCCAGTCGTGCGCGCCCGCGCCCTTCTGGCGCAGTGCCGCCAGCCCGTTGCGCACCGAGGCGGCGCGCGTCAGGCCGCCCACGCGCAGCAGGTGCTCGCCGGTCGCGGGAAAGCGCGGCAGCGCCGTCTGCACCTCGCGATCGTCGGGGGACACCACCACGGCCACGCCCGCAAAACGCCCGGCCAGCGCGCGAAACGCGTCCACCGTGTGGGCCACCATCGACTGGCCCGCCAGGCGCCGGTGCTGCTTGGGCTGCGTGCCGCCGGCACGGTGGCCGGAGCCGGCACAGGGGATCAGCACGTAGAAACGGGAAGATGACATGAGGGGTGGTGCGGCACGGGCCAATGGCCGACAAGCAGATAAACAGGAAAAGGGCCGCCATTCTAGAATTGACATTCGCACACCCCTCGCCGTCCGGCGCGGGGTGTCGTGCATTTTTCGAGCCGCTCCATGGACCTCCCCCTTCTCCCGGCGGGCAAGCGATTCACGCTGCCGCGTCCCCCGTTGTCCGCCGATGCGCTGATGCTGGCCCAGCTCGGCATGCGCGAGAAGGCCGCGGGCCGCGCCACCGCGATGTTCACCGCCGACGCGAACGACGCGCAGCGGCTCATCGACGAAATCGCCTTCTTCGCGCCCGAGCTGCGCTGCGCCCTCTTCCCCGACTGGGAAACGCTGCCCTACGACAGCTTTTCGCCGCACCAGGACCTGATCAGCGAGCGCCTGGCCACGCTGTGGCGCATCAGCCAGAAAGAGGCCGACGTGGTGCTGGTGCCCGCCACCACCGCGCTGTACCGGCTGGCGCCGCCGGCCTTTCTGGCCGGCTACACCTTCCAGTTCAAGGCCAAGCAGAAGCTGCAGGAGTCCAAACTCAAGGCCCAGCTCACGCTGGCCGGCTACAGCCACGTGACGCAGGTCGTGAGCCCGGGCGAATACGCCGTGCGCGGCGGCCTGATCGACCTGTTCCCGATGGGCTCGCCGGTGCCGTTCCGCGTCGACCTGTTCGACGACGAGATCGACTCCATCCGCACCTTCGACCCCGACACCCAGCGCAGCCTCTATCCCGTGCCCGAGGTGCGCCTGCTGCCGGGCCGCGAGTTCCCGATGGACGACGACGCCCGCGCGCGCTTTCGCAGCCGCTGGCGCGAACTGCTCGAAGGCGACCCGACCAAGAGCCGCATCTACAAGGACATGGGCAACGGCGTGGCCACCGCCGGGATCGAGTACTACCTGCCGCTGTTCTTCGACGAGACGGCCACGGTGTTCGACTACCTCGGCGCCGACGCCACCGTGGTGCTGCACGGCGACCTCGAACCCGCGTTCCAGCACTTCTGGCAGGACACCAACGAGCGCTACCGCCTGGTGCAGGGCGACCCCGAGCGCCCCGCGCTCCCGCCCGAGGCGCTGTTCCTCAACGCCGAGCAGTTCTACCAGCGCGCCAAACCGCATGCGCAGCTCGCCATTCGCGGCGACATCGCCACCGACGCGCCCTATGCCGAGTTCGACAAGCTGCCGCCCTTTGCCGTGGTGCGCGGCGCCGAAGACCCGCTGGTCGGCCTGAAGGCCCACATTGCCGCCACGCCACACCGCGTGTTGCTCATCGCCGAGAGCGACGGCCGCCGCGAGAGCCTGCTCGACTTCCTGCGCGCCAGCGGCGTGAACCCGCCGGCCTTCGACTCGCTGGCCGAGTTCGAAGCCTCGGGCGACGAGAAGATCGGCATCGCCACCGCCGCGCTGGCCTCGGGCTTTGCGTGGCGCGAACAGGCGATCGACTTCGTCACCGAGACCGAGCTGTTCGCCACCGCGCCCACCACGCGCCGGCGCAACAAGAAGCAGGAACAGGTCAGCGACGTCGAGGCGCTGATCAAGGACCTGTCCGAGCTCAACGTGGGCGACCCGGTGGTGCACTCCGCGCACGGCATCGGCCGCTACCGCGGCCTGATCCACATGGACCTGGGCCAGGGCGTCGACGAAGCAGGCAAGCCGCTGCTGCAGGAAATGCTGCACCTGGAGTACGCCGACAAGGCCACGCTCTACGTGCCCGTGTCGCAGCTGCACCAGATCAGCCGCTACACCGGCGTGAGCGCCGACGAGGCGCCGCTGCACAAGCTGGGCTCCGGCCAGTGGGAAAAAGCCAAGCGCAAGGCCGCCGAACAGGTGCGCGACTCGGCCGCCGAGCTGCTCAACATCTACGCCCGCCGCGCCGCGCGCGAAGGCCACGCCTTCCGCTACTCGCCGGCCGACTACGAGGTGTTCGCCAACGACTTCGGCTTCCAGGAAACCGCCGACCAGAAGGCCGCGATCCACGCCGTGGTGCAGGACATGATCTCGCCCCAGCCGATGGACCGCCTCGTGTGCGGCGACGTGGGCTTCGGCAAGACCGAAGTTGCGCTGCGCGCCGCCTTCATTGCCGTCACCGGCGGCAAGCAGGTGGCGTTTCTCGCGCCCACCACGCTGCTGGCCGAGCAGCACTACCAGACGCTGGTCGACCGCTTCGCCAAGTGGCCGGTGAAGGTCGCCGAGATGAGCCGCTTCCGCTCGGCCAAGGAAATCACGGCCGCCGCCAAGGGCCTGGCCGAGGGCCAGGTCGACATCGTGGTCGGCACGCACAAGCTGCTGTCGCCGTCGATCAAGTTCAAGAACCTGGGTCTGCTCATCATCGACGAGGAGCACCGTTTCGGCGTGCGCCACAAGGAGGCGATGAAGGCCATGCGCGCCGAGGTCGACGTGCTCACGCTCACCGCCACGCCGATTCCGCGCACGCTGGGCATGGCGCTCGAAGGCCTGCGCGACCTCAGCGTGATCGCCACCGCGCCACAGCGCCGGCTGGCCATCAAGACCTTCGTGCGCAACGAGGGCACGGGCGTGATCCGCGAAGCCGTGCTGCGCGAGCTGAAGCGCGGCGGGCAGGTGTACTTTCTGCACAACGAGGTCGAGACCATCCAGAACCGGCGCCAGAAGCTCGAAGAAATCCTGCCCGAGGCCCGCATCGCCGTGGCCCACGGCCAGATGCCCGAGCGCGAGCTGGAGCGCGTCATGCGCGACTTCGTTGCGCAGCGCTACAACATGCTGCTGTGCTCGACCATCATCGAGACCGGCATCGACGTGCCGACTGCCAACACCATCGTGATGAGCCGCGCCGACAAGTTCGGCCTGGCGCAGTTGCACCAGCTGCGCGGCCGCGTCGGGCGCTCGCACCACCAAGCCTACGCCTACCTCATGGTGCCGGACACCGAAGGCCTGACCAAGCACGCTGCGCAGCGGCTCGAGGCGATCCAGCAGATGGAAGAACTGGGCTCGGGCTTCTACCTCGCGATGCACGACCTGGAGATTCGCGGCACGGGCGAAGTGCTCGGCGAGAACCAGAGCGGCAACATGATGGAAATCGGCTTCCAGCTCTACAACGAGATGCTCAGCGAAGCCGTGCGCTCGCTGAAGGCCGGGCAGGAGCCCGACCTGCTGTCGCCGCTGTCGGTCACGACCGAGATCAACCTGCACGCGCCTGCCCTGCTGCCCGACGACTACTGCGGCGACGTGCACCTGCGCCTGTCGTTCTACAAGAAGCTCGCCACCGCGAAGACGCCCGACCAGATCGACATGCTGCTCGAGGAAATCGTCGACCGCTTCGGCAAGCTGCCGCCGCAGGCCCAGACGCTGATCGACACGCACCGCCTGCGCGTGCTTGCGCGGCCCTACGGCGTGATCAAGGTCGATGCCGCGCCGGGCATCATCAACATCACCTTCAAGAAGGACGCGCCGGTCGACGGCATGGCCATCATCCAGTTGATCCAGAAGAACAAGCACATCAAGCTCGCCGGCAACGAGAAGCTGCGCATCGAGCGCGAGCTGAAAGAGCCGAAGGACCGCGCGCAGATGGTGCGCGACGTGCTGCGCAGCCTCGGACAACCCCTCGTCAAGGAAATCGCCCCCGCATGAGCGCTACAGAATTTTCCCCCGGCCTCGTCCTCCAGCGCGTGAAGCCGCCGCTGCGGCTCGCCGACTTCAAGCTGATCGCGTTCGACATGGACTCGACGCTCATCAACATCGAATGCATCGACGAGATCGCCGATGCCGTCGGCAAGAAGGCCGAGGTGGCCGCGATCACCGAGGCCACGATGCGCGGCGAGATCAAGGACTTCAAGGAAAGCCTGCGCCGCCGCGTGGCGCTGCTGCAGGGCGTGCCCGTAGCCGCGCTGCAGCAGGTGTACGACGAGCGCCTGCAGCTCAACCCGGGCGCCACCGAACTGGTCGCGGCCTGCAAGGCGGCGGGCCTCAAGGTGCTGCTGGTGTCGGGCGGCTTCACCTTCTTCGCGAACCGCGTGAAGGACCGACTGGGCATCGACTTCGCACGCTCCAACCTGCTCGATGAGGCCGATGGCCAGCTCACCGGCCAGGTCGTGACGCAAAGCTGGGGCGACATCTGCGACGGCGCCGAAAAGCGCCGCACGCTGCTCGAAGTGGCGTCGCTCATGGGCATCTCGCCGCAGGAGACCATCGCCGTGGGCGACGGCGCCAACGACCTGCCGATGATGGGCGAGGCCGGGCTTTCGGTGGCCTATCACGCCAAGCCGAAGGTGCGCGAGAAGGCCATGGTGGCGATCAACGAAGGCGGGCTCGACCGCGTGCTGGAGATCATGAAATGACAGACGCCGCCCCGCTCTACCGCGCCGACGCGCTGCGCGACTACGCCAGCGCCCTGCTGCAGAAAGCGGGCCTCGCGGCCTCGATGGCCGACAGCGTGGCACGCACGCTGGTCGAAGGCGACCTGCTGGGCCATGACACGCACGGCCTTGCGCTGCTCGCCGGCTACGTGAAAGAAATCGAATCGGGCGGCATGACCCGCGACGGCGCGCCAGAGGTGCTGTCCGACCGCCCCGCCGCCGTGCTGTGGGACGGCAAGCGCCTGCCCGGCCCCTGGCTCATGGACCAGGGCATGGACCTGCTGGTGCCGCGTGCGCGCGAACTGGGCACCGCCTCGCTCGTGATCCGTCGCAGCCACCACATCGCCTGCCTCGCGGTCTACATGCTGCGTGCGCTGCAGGAAGACATGCTGATGCTGCTGGCCTGCTCCGACCCCAACACCGCCAGCGTCGCGCCCTTCGGCGGCACGCAGGCCGTGTTCACGCCGAATCCGCTGGCGATGGGCTTTCCGCTGTCTCAGGGCGGCGTGATGGTCGACATCTCGGCCTCGATCACCACCAACGGCATGAGCAACCGCAAGCGCGCGGCCGGCGAGACCTTCGCCGAAGAGTGGCTGATCGACGCATCGGGCCAGCCGTCGAACAACCCGCAGGTGCTGTTCGACCAGCCCCCGGGCACGCTGCTGCCCGTGGGCGGCCTGAGCCATGGCCACAAGGGTTACGGCATGGCGCTCTTGGTCGAGACGCTCACGGCCGGCCTCGCAGGCCACGGCCGCGCCGACCCGCCCGAAGGCTGGGGCGCGACGGTGCACCTCACGCTGCACGACCTGAACGCCTTCGGCGGCAAGGAGGCCTTCCTGCGCCAGATGGACCACGTGGCCGCGAAATGCCGCGACAACACGCCCGTCGACCCGGCCAGGCCTGTGCGGCTGCCGGGTGAAGGCGGGTTGAAGCGTCGGGAAGCGCAATCGGCGAACGGGGTGCGGCTGCACCCGTCGATTGCGCGCTCGCTGCAGGAGGCGGAGCAGCGGCATGGCCTGCGGCTGGCGCAGGCGCTGATCATCTGACGGGGTTTATTCCTCGTCGTCGTTCTCGGTGTGCTCGGGCGCGCCTGCGGGCCGCGGCTGGCGCTTGCCGGGCTTGGCCAGGATCTCGATGTAGAACTGCTTGCCGCCCTCTTTCACCACACCGTCGATGAGGCCGGTGATGGCCGTGAGGTGGGTGGTTTCGGCGGATTCCTGGGCGGTGCCGAACTTGCAGTCGAAGTCCCAGAAGTCGGCGCCTTCAGGCAGGTCGCGGCGGCGCTCGCGCTTGATGTACTTGCGGATCTCGTGCTTGACGGCTTCGAGGTGACGGTCGGGGTGCTTGCCCTCGACCTGAAGCTGGAAGGTTTTTCTCATGGTCGATGGTAACCCGGCCCCGCCTTGGGGCGGCCCGGCGGCGATGGCAGGCCCTTCAGGGGTCTGGCCGCTGTGTACAGTCGGCGCATTCAACGGATTACAGGTGAAAGCATGGCACGCGCAAACGACTGGGCAAGCAAGGTGATGGCATTGGTGAACGGCGGCAACGCCCCTGCGGCCATTGCGCAGATCAAGGTCGCGCCCTCGGTCAAGGACCTGAAGGCGCTTCAGACCATCATGACGCTCTCCAAAATGAAAGGCCGCTATCCGAACGTGGATGCGGCCATTTCAGAGAACCTGGACCTGCTGGCGGCACCCCGCCTGCACCGGTCCCCCTGAACGTCAGCGTTTACAGGGCCTGGCCGAGGCGCTTCACGCCTTCTTCGATCTTCGCGATGTCGGCCGTCGCAAAACTCAGGCGCAAGGTCGCCACATCGGGCTTCTCGGCGAAGAACGGCGCGCCGGGCACGAAGGCCACCAGCTTCTCGATCGCACGCTTGGCCAGCTCGTTGGCATCGGCCAGCTTGCCGTTGGCGCCCGTGAGGCGGGCCCAGAAGAACAGGCCGCCGTTGGGCTGCGTGAAGCTCACCGCATCGCCCAGCTCGCGCGTCAGCGCCGCGCCCATGGCCTGGGCGCGTTGGCCGTAAACCTCGCGCACATGCGCCAGCGTGCCGGGCATGCGGCCGCTCTTGAGGTACTGCGCGGCCGTGGCCTGCGCGAACGTGCTGGTATGGGCGTCGCTGAACTGCTTGCACATCGTCGCCTTGGCCAGCAACTCGGGCGGCGCGATCATCCAGCCGATGCGCAGGCCCGGGCTCAGCACCTTGCTCAGGCTGCCGCAGTGCGCCAGCAGCTCGCGACTGCCGGGCACGTCCTTGCTGAGCGACATGATCGACGGCGGCGGCGCTTCGCCGAAGTACAGGTCGCCGTAGGGGTCGTCCTCGACGATCAGCGTCTGGTACTTCACGGCCAGCTCGAGCACCTTCTTGCGACGCTCCAGCGTCAGCATCGCGCCGCTGGGGTTGCCGAAGGTCGGGATCAGGTAGACGAACTTGGGCTTGTGCTCGGCGATGAGCTTTTCGAGCTCGTCGGTCTTCACGCCGTTGGCGTCGATGGGCGCGCTGATGAGCTGCGCGCCGTACAGGCGGAAGCACTGGATGGTCGCCAGGAAGGTCGGGCCTTCGACGATCACCTTGTCGCCGGGCGAGATCATGGTCTTGCCCAGCAGGTCGAGCGCCTGCTGGCTGCCGGTGGTGACGATCAGGCCGCTGGGGTCGACATCGACGCCCTTGGGCTTCATGAAATCGGAGAGCTGGTGGCGCAGCGGCTCGTAGCCTTCGGTGGCGCCGTACTGCAGGGCCGCGCCGGCCTCTTCGGTGAGCGCTTTCTGGCTCGCCTCCTTCAGGCCCTCGACGTCGAACATGGCGCTGTCGGGAAAACCGCCCGCAAAACTGATGATGCCGGGCTTGCCCAGCAGCTTGAAGAGTTCGCGGATGGCGGAGGTTTCGACGTTGTCGAGGCGGGAGGCGAATTGCATGATGGTCAGTCTCACTTTCTGGGCGTCATTGTCGCGAAAGCAGCAGGCAATAAAACTGCGTAGATTTATCGCCTTTCAACGATATATTGACAATATCGCCCAAAGACGATAATTTGTATTTGCCACCTCAAGGCGGTAAACGATGGACTCCCTCATACATTCCCCGGCCCAGCTTTCCGCGCACCTGAAGTCGCTGCGCAAGGCCCGCCGGCTGACACAGGCGCAGCTCGGCGCGCTGATCGGCGTCGGCCAGGCCCGCGTGGCCGACATCGAAAAGAACCCGGGCGCGGTCAACGTGGCCCAACTGCTCGAAGTGCTGCATGCGCTCGACACGCGCCTGCTGCTGACCTCCGCCGACAAGACCTCCCCCAGCGCCGCACCGGGCGCCGCCGACTGGTAGCCGCTGCCCATGGCCCATCCCGCGCTCGACATCTGGATGAACGGCGAGTACGTCGGCGCCTGGTTCTGGACACGAACCGGCGTGCCGGCCCTGCGCTACGACGACGCGTGGCTGCGCTCGCCCAACGTGCGCGCGCTGTCGCTGTCGCTGCCGATCCCGCACGGCGAGAAGGAACTGCGGGGTCCCGCGGTCGAGAACTACTTCGACAACCTCCTGCCCGACAGCGACCGCATCCGCGAACGTCTGCGCCGGCGTTTTCGCACGGCCAGCATCGAAGCCGCCGACCTGCTCGCGGCCATCGGGCGCGACTGCATCGGGGCCGTGCAGTTACTCCCTGCCGGCCAGGCACCAGAGCCCTTCGACCGCGTCGACAGTGAAGCCCTGACCGAAGACCGCGTGGCGCAGTTGCTGCGCAATGTCACGAGCGACCCGGTGCTTGGACAACGCAGCGATACCGACGACGACTTTCGCATCTCGATCGCGGGCGCACAGGAAAAGACAGCGCTGCTGCGCATCGGCGACCAATGGCACCGTCCGCACGGCGCCACGCCGACCACGCACATCCTCAAACTGCCGCTCGGGCTGGTCGGCAACATGCGCGCAGACATGACGCACTCCGTGGAGAACGAGTGGCTCTGTGCGCGCCTGATGACGGCCTTCGGCTTCGACGTGGCCCCGACCGCCATCGGCCGTTTCGGCGACCAGAAGGTGCTGGTGGTCGAGCGTTTCGACCGTCGCTGGATGGACCAGGGCCGCTGGATCGCACGCCTGCCGCAAGAAGACTTCTGCCAGGCCAACGGACTGCCTGCGGCAATCAAGTACGAAAGCGACGGCGGACCGGGCATCCGACAGTGCCTGTCGCTGCTTGCGGGCAGCAGCGATGCGCGCAAGGACAAGGCCACCTTTGCACGCGTGCAGCTCGCGTTCTGGCTGCTGGCCGCGACGGACGGGCACGCCAAGAACTACTCGATCTTCCTGCGCCGAGGGGGCGGCTACGACATGACGCCGCTGTACGACATGCTGTCGATGTGGCCCATCATCGGCCACGGGCCCAACCTCGTGTCCGCGCACAAGGCGCGCCTTGCGATGGCCCTGCGCGGCAAGAACGCCCACTACACGCTGCAGAGCATCCAGACGCGGCACTGGCACGCGCTCGCAGCCCAATCGGGCGTGCCCGATGCCTTCGACACCTTGTGCAGCCTCGTCGCACATGCGCCGCTCGCCTTGCAGCAGGTCGAGCAGGAACTGCCGCCGGACTTCCCCGAGCCGGTCTGGCGCGCCGTCGAGGCGGGCGTGCGGGCGCAATGCGTGCGCTTCGAAGCCGGCCTCGACCAGGCACAGAATTCCACGAAGACCCCATGAAAAAAACCGACATCCCCCTCTTCTTTGCAACCCTGCAGGCCGCCAACCCCGAGCCGCGCACGGAGCTCGAATACACCACGCCCTTCGAGCTGCTGGCCGCGGTGCTGCTGTCGGCGCAGGCCACTGACGTGGGCGTGAACAAGGCGACGCGCCGGCTCTATCCGGTGGCGAACACGCCGCAGGCGATCCTCGACCTCGGGGTCGAAGGGCTGGAGTCGTACATCAAGACGATCGGGCTGTATCGCAGCAAGGCCAAGCACCTGATCGAGGCCTGCCGGATGCTGGTCGAGCTGCACGGCGGCGAGGTGCCGCGCACGCGCGCCGAGCTCGAGGCGCTGCCGGGCGTCGGGCGCAAGACGGCGAACGTGGTGCTCAACGTGGCCTTCGGCGAGGAGACCATCGCGGTCGATACGCACATCTTCCGCATCGGCAACCGCACCGGGCTTGCGCCCGGCAAGACGCCGCTGGATGTGGAACTCAAGCTCGAAAAGCGCATCCCACCCGAATTCCGCCTGCACGCGCACCACTGGCTGATCCTGCACGGGCGCTATGTCTGCGTGGCGCGCAAGCCGCGCTGCTGGGAATGCGCGGTCTCCACCTTCTGCTCGTTCAAGCCCAAGACGCCGGCGCCCAAGACCGCCTGAGCGGCACCACACACATCGCACATGACAACAACGACGATTTTCAAGAAGACAACGCCCGCCGCGCTCCTCCTGCTCGCAGCGCTGTGCAGCGCGGGCACCGCCTGGTCGCGCGACGGCGTGCTGCCGCCGGAGACGATGGCGCTCTACGGCGGGCGCTGGTCCACCAACTGCGCCGACGCAGCGGCACCAACGCTGCAGGTGCGCGAAGACATGCTGATCGCCGAGCGCGGCAAGCGCCGCGTCGTGGGCCGCCAGCCGGACACGGCGCACAGCTTCTTCGGCAACCAGCCGCCCCCGCCGAACTTCGACGTGGCGCTGATCAGCCGCGTGGGCAAGGGCGACAACGCGACGATGAATTTCCTGGTCTTTCGCGAAGCGCGCGGCCAGTCGATCACGCTGAAGGCCGACAAGCCGGTCATCGGCCAGCTGGGCCCGGAGCTGATGAAGCAGCGCTACTGGCGATGCGACGGCCCGGCTCGCGCCGCGACGCCGCCCACCGAACCTGTTGCCACGGCCAAGCCGCCGGCACCGGCGACGGGCAGCCCGGCCGCCCTCGCCCGGGGCCCGGCGATGGACAAGGCCTGGCGCGCCGCACTGGGCACGCGCGAGACCGAACCGTGGCTGGTGCGCCGCGAAGGCCCGGCGCCCGAGCCGCAATGGGTGACAGTGGACGGCACGCGCTATCTGCTGCACGCCTTCTGCAAGCCGCACGACTGCCACGACCACAACGCCATCGCGCTCTACGACCAGGGCTCGGGCCGGCTCTACGGCCTGGTGCAGCGCAACGGGCAGAACCAGCTCGTGGGCGGGCCTTCGCCGCAGTTCGCGGGGCAGCTCGACCGGCTCTGGCGCGAGCAGTGGCGCGCCAAGAACTGACGATGCCTCGTCAGGCGACCGGCGCCGCGACCACGCGCCAGTCGCCGAAAGCCGCCGCGTCGTTGGGCCATTGATCCGCCCGCTCGGGGCACGACACACCCTGCGACAGCAGCTGCACCGCCCGCAGCACGCCGGCATGCGTGACCCACAGCGCATCGGCGCCGGTCGCCAGCCAGTCGGCATGGGCTGAAGCCACGCGCTGCATGAAGGCGCGCACACTCTCGCCATCGCCGCCGGCCGGGGCGTCGGCAAAACGGGTTGTCCACGCTTCGAATTCTTCGCGGGCCACAGCAGACCACAGGCGCCCTTCCCAGGCGCCGAAATTCATTTCGGCCAGCCGCACATCGCGGCGCACCGACAGATCGGGCCGTAGCGCAGCAATGGCGTCGGCCAGCATGGCGCAACGCCGCAGCGGCGAACTCCACAGCACGATGCCGGCCGGCAGCACCGACGCGATGCGCTCGGCGGCGGCCTGCGTACCGTCGGCGTGCGCGTCGAGGTCGGTCGCGCCGTAGCACAGGCCCGCCGGCGCGATCACCGGCGCGTGGCGCTGCAGCCAGAGCTGGGCCGTGCCCTTGTTGCTCATGCCTTCCACGCCAATGCGAGGTAGATCGCCAGTTCGCACACCTGCTGCGTGGCGCCGAGCCCGTCGCCCGTGAAGCCCTGCAACCGACGCACGAAGAGCCGTGCCATCCAGCCCCCGGCCAGCACCAGCGCCACGAGCGCCGCGCCCACATGCACCGCGTCGTGCGCGCACAGCAGCAGCGCCACGGCAGGCGCGGCCCAGAGCACGGCGACGAGCAGCGCACCGCCGCTGATCGCGTCGGCCAGCGGCTTGGCCTTGCTGCCGCTGCTGTCGCCCACATAAGGCAACCAGCGGATCAGGAACAGCGGCGCCAGCCGCGACAGCACATGCGCGCCGACGATGGACACGGCCACCACGTCCAGCCCGCGCGCAGCCAGCGCGGCCAGCAGGCCGAATTTCAGGCCCAGCGCCAGCACCAGCGCGACCGCGCCGAAGGCGCCGATGCGCGAGTCCTTCATGATTTCCAGCGCCCGCTCGCGGCTGGCCGAACCGCCGAGGCCGTCGGCCACGTCGGCCAGGCCGTCTTCGTGGAAGGCGCCCGTGAGCATCACGGTGGCGACAGTGCTCAGCACGGCCGCCGCAAAGGCCCCGCCGACGCCCGGCAGGCCGGCGCCCACAGCGACGAACACGGCTGCAGCCACACCGCCCGCGATCCAGCCGATGGCCGGCAGGTGCGCCGCGGCAGCGCGGAGCATCTGCGGGCTGAAGCCGACCCAGGCGGCGAGTTTTCCCGTCACCGGCACGCGGGTGAAGAACTGGACGGCCAGCAGGAAGTGGCGCACGCCGTTCATTGCTGGCGCGACACGCCCGCCGATTCGAAGCTCGCCATCTCGCGCAGGATGCGGCAGGCCGATTCGAGCAGAGGCCACGCCAGCGCACCGCCCGAGCCTTCGCCCAGGCGCAGGTCGAGGTTCAGCAGCGGCTCGAGCCCGAGGTACTTCAGGAGCAGCGTGTGCCCCGGCTCGGCCGAACTGTGCGCCGCCACGCAGCGCTGCGTCACCTGCGGGCGGATTGCCTGCGCGACCAGCACGGCGGCGCTGGCGATGAAGCCATCGACCACGATCACGCGCCGCTCCTGCGCCGCCTGCAGCACCGCGCCGACCAGCGTCGCCACCTCGAAGCCGCC